>NZ_JBCHVD010000002.1:0-392712 GCF_046736435.1 Arthrobacter sp. LAPM80 | reverse complement strand
CCTTTCTTAGCAATTTAGTTTTTGTTGGTTGGTTCTTTGTTTCTAATGGTGTAGCGCAAGATCAAATCGGTTCCTGGGAAGCGAGTTTGGGTGGCGGTGAGGTGATGGCAGAGTTCGTTCATGGCTTTGCTGGCTCTGGCTGTCGGGAGCGGGTTCAGGCGAATAGTCTGGAAGCCTAGTGTGGTGGTGTCAATGTCGCCGCTGGTGTTCGTTCGGATTTCGCTGGCCATGGGCATCATGGTTTTGTAGGCGGCCATCTGGATCCCGTGCGTGATGAGTTTGACGTGGGGATCGAGGACTTGCTGGCCCGCGTCCCTACATTTGGCTCAGTCCTATTTCCGTTACAATTATTCAGAGCTAGGGAGTGAAAAGCAGCTAAGGAATCGCTTGGCGCAGTCCTGGCTCCGACTTCGATCATGGGAAACTACTCTTGGAATTACGGCACTACTTACGCATCGTGCGCCGCAACTGGATCATTATTTTAGCGCTGAGCCTGATTGGGTTGCTCGCAGCGGGAGCTTTCTCTGTGCTAACGAAACCTGTCTACACAGCACAAACACAGCTCTTTGTGGCAACCCAAAATTCGGGATCTGTCCAGGAATTGCAAACGGGCAGCTCATTCATCCAGGCCCGAGTGTCATCGTATGTAGTGACAGCTACCACCCCCACTGTGCTCCAACCTGCCATCGACACTCTGGGTCTGACCGTGTCGCCACAGCAGCTTGCCAAGAGCATCAAGGCCACGTCAGATTTAAAGACGGTACTTATTTCAATCTCAGTAAGTGATCAGTCTCCAGTTCAAGCTGCCGCGATTGCCCACGCTGTGGCCAGCAGCCTCATCACTGCGGTTGACACCTTGGAAAAGCCCGAGAGCGGCGGTCCGTCCACAGTCAAGTTGTCAGTGGTCACACCGGCAACTGCACCGGCAGCGCCTGTGTCGCCCAATCTAAAGGTAAACTTGCTGCTGGGTCTTATCGTTGGTATGGGACTTGGCATGGCCGCGGCACTTCTGAGGACCTCTATGGACACACGAGTGCGTAGTGCAAATGACCTCCAGCGCATAATCTCGACCCCAATATTGGGTAGCATCGCCTTTGAGCAGGATGCCCTTAAAAATCCACTTATGAGTCAGAAATCCCCACAAAATCGACGTTCCGAATCATTTCGGCAGCTTCGAACCAATCTTCAGTTCGCCCAAGTCAATAGCCGAAGCAAAACCTTACTTATTACATCGTCATTGCCCGGTGAAGGCAAAAGTACAACAGCTACAAACTTGGCACTCGCGATGGCTGAAGCCGGACAGTCCGTGGTATTGGTAGACGCAGATCTTCGCCGGCCTATGGTCGCCAAGTACTTGGGCCTAGAAGGAGCAGCCGGGCTGACCACCGCTTTGGTGGGCGAGGCCAACATTAAGGACCTCCTTCAGCCTTGGGGATCGCGCGATCTTCACGTCCTAACTTCCGGTCGGATCCCGCCGAATCCCAGTGAATTGCTTGGCTCAGAGGCCATGTCAACACTCATCGGTCGTCTAGAAGAACACTTCGATGCTGTAGTAATCGATGCCCCGCCCCTTTTGCCCGTTACTGACGCCGCTGTACTCGCCCAAAAAGTAGGAAACGTAATAGTTGTCGTAGGCTGCCACACAGTCAAACATCAGGAAGTTGAAAAAGCGCTGGAAAGCCTCAAACTGGTCGATGTCGATGTTCTTGGTGTAGTGCTGAACCGAGTTTCTGTCAAAGGACCAGATTCCTATTCGTACAGCTACTCCGGATACACCTCTAATTCGACAGCTGAGGCTGATGAACGGGAACGATTCTCGAATGGACGTATAGCGAGTGGGACAATGGACACTCCGTTGGAGGACGACTTCGATAAACTCATTCGAGGAGCCGAGACAAGGGCGTCCCGAAGAGGATAACGACTTGCCGACCCTTGGGGGATGCCATACAGCCCTCGAGACAGAACCCTTGACACATTCAGAATCCTGAAACAGTCGAACTCTTACACTTACACTCGCACGCATCTCTGGGGAAACAATTGAATTCAGCAAACTGGCGATCTCGTTATGCTCGAAGAATCGGCATCGTTGATGCTCTAGTTGTAGTTTGGTCCGTCGTAGGGGCGCACCTGCTCCGATTCGGGATGCATCCTGCCGACGCAGATGCAATTGCTGGCGCACCAGTTGCCTCATATACAGTGGTAACCATAGTCTTGCCTTTTATTTGGTGGGCAATGCTCGGGGCCTGGGGCAGCCGCGAATCACGAACGCTTGGAACTGGCTCTGAAGAATACAAACGCGTGATTGCGGCAAGTCTTTGGCTTTTTGGATCAATGGCGATTGTTGCATATGCGCTTCAAATAGACCTGGCACGCGGGTATGTGGGTACTGCGTTTCCCATTGGAACCTTGGGACTAATATCTGGTAGGTGGGTTCTTCGCCAGCACCTAAGTCTGGAACGCAGCCGCGGAAGAAGTACTTCAAAACTCCTCCTAGTAGGAGGGTCAGCGGCAATGGGGCACCTCGTGGGAGCACTGCTCAGCTCACCAAGTGCCGGGTATTCTCCCGTCGCTGGATATTTCACAAGAAACCAAGAGCAACGGATTGACGCCGCACCTGAACTGCCGTTACTTTTTGGAAACCCGACTGCGTCTAGTATCCAAAATGCAGCTTGTGCCGTGGGAGCGGATGCTGTTGCCATCACCACCGGTGTCCACCTGACTCCTCAAACTATGCGCCAGCTTGGTTGGGAATTGGCGGCAGCCAACATAGGTTTAATTCTGGCACCGGCATTGACGGACATCGCAGGCCCACGAATCCACACTCAGCCCGTGGCAGGTCTACCACTAATACATGTTTCAACACCAAAACTTACGGGCGGCAAACGCGTAGCCAAAAGAGCCTTCGACGTCATAGGCTCGAGTTTGCTGATTATAGCTCTCTCACCTATCTTGGCAGCAATCGCTTTATCAGTCAGGATTTCAAGCCCTGGGCCCATCTTGTACTTTCAAGATCGAGTAGGTCTACGAGGCTCCACTTTCAAGATGACGAAATTTCGGTCGATGATACCCGATGCTGATCTCGAACTCGGTCAGCTTCTGCTTGCCCAAGGATCGGAAAACACTCCACTTTTCAAAGTAGAAAACGATCCACGTGTGACACAGATCGGGCGTATTCTACGAAAATACTCCTTGGACGAACTGCCGCAGTTATTCAATGTATTTTTGGGCAGCATGAGCCTGGTGGGGCCACGGCCGCAACGCGAAGGCGAAGTTGCTCTCTACGACGACGCCGCACAGCGAAGACTGTATGTCCAGCCCGGAATGAGCGGCCTGTGGCAAGTGAGCGGCAGATCGAACCTAACATGGGAGGAAAGCATCAAGCTGGACCTCTATTACGTTGAGAATTGGTCGATGGCCGCCGACTTCGTCATCCTCTTCAGAACGTTTAAGGCTGTTTTTTTCAGCACAGGCGCTGTGTAATAGCGTGGCGCAAGAAGTTGCCGTGTCATTCCAGCGTATCCGTTATTATCATCCAGCAGTGAGGGCTCATATAGTGAGAATCCCAGTAACCGGCTTGAGGCTCGCTGTGTGCTACCGCGGCATGGGAAGACGATAAACATGGCAGAGACTACTGGGGATGACAAGCTGTCCGGATCCCTTGCCGGACGAACCGAAAGTAACAATACTGAACGTCGCCGCAGGAGCGCCCAGCCAACCGCTGGACAGCAAAAGCGGAGGAAACGACTGCTCCGGTGGACTATAGGTACCCTCGCACTGCTAGTTTTGGTGGGAAGTGCCACAGTATGGCTGGGCTTCCAGGCGACACACATCAAGGAACACCTTGACGCCACCACCCAGCTGTTGCCGGAGCTAAAGAAAGAACTCTTGGCCAACGATGTGGCGGCCGCCTCCTCCACCGTTGCGTCGCTCGCAAACCACACTGCAGCTGCAAAACGTGCTGGCACGGATCCCCTCTGGAAACTGGCCAGCGGCCTGCCTTGGATTGGACCCAATCTTGCGGCTGCTTCGGAGGTATCCACAACGGCCGACGACGTGGTGAATCTGGCAGCCAAGCCCTTGGTGGGTGCCTTCCAGTCATTGGACTGGAAAGCCCTGACACCGGTTGACGGTGCCGTCCCGCTGGCTCCCCTGCAGAAGGCTGCACCAAGCGTAGTTTCCGCTGCGAATTCAGTGGAACTCTCCTACCATCGACTTGCCGGGATTGATCCGAAGCCGCTGCTGCCCCAAATTGCCACTCCCCTGCACAGCGCCATAACCCAGTTGGACGAGCTGCGGGGAGTGCTCTCCACAGCTGCCGATGCCGCCCAGCTGGTGCCGCCCATGATGGGCGCGGACGGCCCCCGTAACTACTTGCTGCTTATTCAAAATAACGCGGAGATCCGTGCCAGCGGGGGTATCCCCGGCGCGCTTGCCGTACTCCATGCCGAGGACGGCAAGATCACCCTCACCGCCCAAGACTCCGCCAGCGCTATGGGAGCTTTCACACCGCCGGTCAAGGTGGACACCGCACAGGAGACCATCTACTCCACCCGCATGGGCCGTTACATGCAAGACGTCAACATGACCCCCGACTTCCCCACCGCTGCATCCACAGCCCGGACAATGTGGCTGCAACGCCACCCCGAGCAAGCGATTGATGGTGTCATTTCCATCGATCCGGTGGCCCTTGCCCTGGTCCTGAAAGCGACTGGGCCCGTCAGTGTTGCGGCGGCACTGCCCGAGGGGGTGAGCCTTGGCGGCCTGCCGACCCAGCTCACGAGCGCCAATTTGGTCTCTGTTCTGCTCTCGCAGGTCTACTCAGACATTCGGGAACCTGCTTTGCAGGATGCCTACTTTGCCGCGGTTGCGAAAAACGTGTTTGACGTTGTTGGCTCCGGCAAGACTCCAGGAGACAAACTGGTCGAGTCTCTGGCCACAGGTGTCAGCGACCACCGAATTCTCATGTGGTCCACTCGGGGAGGCGAACAGGCTATTTTGGGAACCCAAGGATTGGGTGGTGCCATTTCCGGTCCAAGCGTACCCGCGGCCGGCTTTGGCGTCTATTTCAACGACGGCACCGGTGCCAAGATGGACTACTACGTCAAACGAACAGTGCAACTGGTGCAGCGCTGCAGCTCTGGTGGCTACGCCCAGTACACAGCAAAAATCGTTATGACCAACACGGCACCTGCCGATGCGGCTGCCTCCCTTCCGGCCTATGTGACAGGCAACGCTGTATTCGGAGTTCCCATTGGCAGTGTCGCAACCAACGTGGTTGCATACGGCCCGTCGCAGGCTCGGGCACAGCAGGCAAAGGTGGACGGCAAGGCTGTGGGCATCAGCGCATATGCCCATGATGAACGCCCTGTTGGCGTAGTGCATGTGCAGCTGGCACCCGGACAGACGCAAACCGTGGAAATTGATTTTTCCAAGGTGGTCCAGACCAGCCCGGCACAACTGGACGTCACACCCACCATCCAAGAAAAAGCGGACGTCATCCTGCCAGAGCAAAAAGCCGCAGGATGTACTGAAAAATAATCAATCATGAATGCGGCATGAATTCCAGTAACACAAAAAATTTGGCCTAGCCAAAGGGTGAGACTTTCATCCATGCGTTTGGCCCTGACAGGCTGGACTGATAACGTTCCATTTAATCACGGTCTCATTTGGGGGAATCAGTGATCAAATACATTAGAATCTGGGGAAATTCCTTGAAGAAAACACTTGCAGGCATTGCGCTTGCTGGCATCCTGACCATGTCCGCCGGAACGATGGCTGCTCAGGCAGCCCCCTCCGACCCTTACCCGGCCGGAGCGCCGGCTTCCACCGTTTCCACCGGAACTTTGACTCCCGGCGAGGCACTTGATTTCAACGGCTCCGGCTTCATCCCCGGAGAGTCCATTGACATCACCATCGTGCAGACCAGCACGGTTGCAGGCGGCGCCCTGGGATCAATGGGCGGCGGCATTTCCGCCTCCGTGCCCATCATCATCAAGCCTGCCTCAACGCACAACCATACCGTTACAGCAGATGCTAATGGCGCGTTCGCCACCTCCATCTCGATGGATCAGACAGGCACCTACACGCTCGCAGCGACCGGCCGCACCTCAGGCGTCACCGTCAGTCAGGTTGTCAAGGTGGTCACCAGCAATGGTGCAGGCGCTGGCGGCAACGGCTCCAACGCCGGTTCCAACAACGGCAACAATGCCGCCGGAAGCAACGACGGCTTGGCCTCCACAGGCCTTGACGCCAGTGTCCTGGTGTGGTCGCTCGTTGGCGTGGGCGCACTGGGCGCAGGCGTGGGCACCGTGGTGGTTTCCCGCCGCCGCAACCGCCAGTCCGCAAACGCATAAGACACCACCATCCTGACGGGACTTCCCGTTAGGTACGCAGAAGGCCCGGAACCAATGGTTCCGGGCCTTCTGCGTACCCTACATGGTCTGGTTCAGCGCATCCTCACCGGCAACCCACGCCAGCATGGCGCACTTGACGCGGGCGGGGAACTTCGAGACACCCGATAGTGCCGCGGCATCACCGAGGACTTCTTCATCCGCCTGCAATTTCCCGCGGGAGCGCATCACCTCACGAAAGTTCGCTATCAGCGAGTGAACCTCACCGCTCTCAAGGCCAACCATCATTTCGCTGAAGATCGACGCGGACGCCATGGAGATTGCGCACCCATCCCCCGCCCAATGAATCCCGGCCACCACGCCGCTGGCCGTGTCAATGCGCAGCGTGATCTCATCGCCGCACACGGGATTGAGCTGGTGGCACTGCCCCACGTTAGCGGGCAGGTGCAGGCCCTGCAGGTGCTCGTTGGGCAGGTCGGCACCGTGGCGGGCCTTGGCCTGCTCAAGGATGATCTGTTGGTACAGGGAATCAAGTGAACTCATGTGGCTTAGGCTCCGGTTGCGCCAAAGTAGCCGCGCACCCCGGCCACGGCGGCCAGGAACGCGTCAACTTCGGCAGTTGTGTTGTATAGGTAGGTGCTGGCCCTGGTTGAGGCCGTCAATCCAAGGCGCCGGTGCAGGGGCTGCGCGCAGTGGTGGCCCACGCGGACGGCAATGCCAGCGGCGTCAAGGTACTGTCCGACGTCGTGCGCGTGAACGCCCGCCACTTCAAAGGAGGCCAGGCCGGCCCGGGGAACGCCCGACGCCGGGCCCAGGACGCGGATACCCTCGATGCCTTCGAGCCCTCTCACCAGGCGCTGGCCCAGCGACGCTTCCCACTCGTGGATCCGAGCCATGCCCGTTTCGCACAAATAATTAGCGGCAGCGGCCATGGCGACTGCCTGGGAGATGGGCTGAGTACCGGCCTCAAAGCGCTGCGGTGCTGGCAGGTAGGCGGCCTCGGTCATCGTGACAGTAGTGATCATGGACCCACCAGTGAGGAATGGCGGCATGGCATCGAGCAGTTCGGCGCGGCCGTAAAGACCACCAATACCGGTGGGGCCCAACATCTTATGGCCGGAGAACACGGCGAAATCGACATCCAGGGCCTTCACATCAAGGGGAAGATGCGGGGCGGACTGGCAGGCATCCAGCACAACGAGCGCACCAACCTTATGGGCCATGGCGGTCAGCTCGGCGGCAGGGTTGATGACGCCGGTGACGTTTGAAACGTGGGTGAAGGCCACCACCTTGGTGCGCTCCCCGATGAGAACGGCAGCGGCCTGCATGTCCAGGGTGCCGTCGTCGTGGATGGGAATGAACTTCAGGGCCGCACCCGTGCGGCGGCACAGCTCCTGCCAGGGGATGAGGTTCGCGTGGTGTTCCATCTCGGTCACCAGGACCTCATCGCCTGGCCCGAGCGCAAATTTCCGGGCTTCGGGGGTGGCAGTGCCCACGCTGGCATTGCCAAAGGAGTAGGCGATCAGGTTCAGCCCTGCCGTGGCGTTTTGAATCCACACGAGCTCGTTGCTTTCGGCACCAATGAAGGAAGCCACGGTCTCTCTGGCATCCTCAAACACGTCGGTGGCCTCCACAGCCAGCGTATGCGCACCGCGGTGAACGGCAGAGTTGCGTTGCTCGTAGTATTCCTGCTCCGCCTCCATGACGCTGAGCGGGTTTTGCGAGGTGGCACCGGAGTCAAGGTAGATCAGCGGGAAGCCGTTGACTTCCGTGTCCAGGATGGGGAAGTCATTGCGGATGCGCAGGACCTCGACGTCGTTCAACGGACCGTCGTGAAAGTGGTCAGCGGATTTCAAGGTCAAGACTCGTGGCTCCTTAGCTCGGTCACACCTGCCGGTTTGGGCTGGCGCGGGAGGTGGCTCAAATACGTCACATCCAACATGCCTAATTATCGCATTGATTCCGTATTTGCGTGGGTCGCGGCATCAAGCGTCGCACCCTCCCCTTCTCCCAAGAGCCCTCTACGTAACACTTCGTGTGAGTAACGTCATGTGTGAATTCGGATTTCCCTAGCCAACACACTGGAACAACACTGGTTTTGTGCATCAAAATGCGCATCTGACGAAACCTTTCCGGAGCTTACGCATGACATCCCAAGCTACATTGGCACGGTCACTATCCCTGCCCCGCCCCGCGAAAATCAGCGTATTTTCGCCCAAAAACCCTCTCTCTAAGTTTGCGCCGTTACCCGACCGTGATAACTTTGTTCACAGCATCGCTCAAGATGATTCAAATACGATCAATGGGCGGTACGTCCAGACCGGACGCAGACTCTGTGTCAGCCCGGGATGCAAGCAGGAACACCGGCTCAGGGTGTTGCCCGCCTCTGCTCTGGACGCGAAGCTCATCATGACGAATCCGGTTATCACAGGCAGCTGTTTCATGACAGACCTGTGCTTATTACGTATGCCTGGGGAGGCACGCGCAAACACATAGGAATATTTTGTTGAAAAAGAAATCCATACGCCTCCTCGGAGCATTACTTGCTGTAGCTTCCGTGCCCCTGATGGGCCTGGCCGCCAACGCAGCAACAGTGCCGACGGCAACTCCGGCGACTACTTGTGCTGCCATGAACACCGACATCTTCACCTCGGTCAACCCGCAGACGGCGGCTTCACTGATGAGCCCTTACCAAAACGAAATCCAAAATGGTAAGACCAAATACGGGTTCACCGATGGTGGCGGGGTTTCCTTCAAGGCCTCAAGCAAAAGCGCCGACGGCCTGGTTCCGGTCTACCGACTGTACAAGAATGGCGACTTCCTGTGGATCCCGCAGACCGCGAACTCCAACGAATACGCAAACGCCCAGAGCAAGTATGGGTACACGAGTCAGCAGATTGATTTCTACGCCTCGCCCACCGCATTGAGCTGCTCAATCCCCGTGTACCGGTTCCAAAAGGACGCCATGCACCGTATGGTCACCACTGCTGCCGACCAGGCCGCATTGAAAGACGCTGGTTGGACCGCAGAAGGCCCCCAGTTCTGGGCCGTCGCCTCCGCAGATGCCGCGCCGTCGCCCACCACGCCTCCCACCACAGCGCCGTCGCCCACCACGCCTCCCACCACCGCGCCGCCGGCAACTGCGCCGCCGACGACCCCGCCGGCAGCGAACCCCGATTGGGTGCAGTGGTCTTCCATTGCCAAGCCGGGCGACAACATCAACACCGTCCTGGCCAACCCGGCCCTGGCCGGCAAGATCCTCAAACTTCCCGCGGGTGTCTTTGAAGTGCCCAACTTCAAGGATGTCTCCAAGGCCATTGAAGTGCCTGCCAACGTCAAGGGAATCGTTGGCGAGGGCCGCGATACCATCATTCGTATCAAGGCAAACACCTCAACCTACGCCAACACCGTTCCGGCCCAGGGCTCAGGCGAAACGAACCAGTTGTACATCATGCGGATGAACAACGGAACCGCACCGCAGATCCTGTCCGATTTCTGGCTGCAGGGTACCGAGCAGGGCCACCTGTACAACGGCCTCATGGTGGGCGAATCCAAGCCCAACACGACAGTGCAAAATATCCTGATCACCGGCGTCCCCGGCGATGCGGGCTTCCCCCCGGGCGAAACTTTTGGCCTGAACTGGTGGCGCGGCAGCAACTCCATCACCCGCGACATTGAGGTTGATGGACACCGGGTCACCGGAAACACCTATGCCAGCCGAGTATCCGGTGCCGTCGTTGGCGCATCCCCCATCGGCTACAACAGCCACGACGGCGCGAAACTATACAACGCCTACACCCACGATTCCAACGTCGGCATGCCCACGTTCTGGCAGTCCAACAACGCCGAAACCTGGAACCTGCAGTCCATTCGCAACGTCATTGGCATCAACCATGAGCGCAGCTTCAACATCATCCACCACAACCCGGTGATGTACGGCTCGAAGGATCGCAGCCACATCCAGTTCATGTCGGATCAGGGCGACGGCAACCTGACCATCATTGGTGCCATGACCGACACCTGGATCGATCCGAGCCATTCAGGTCCGATCGGTGTTGGCGTGAACATGTTGATCCTGACGCCCACAAACTACGCTGGGCCGAACACGAACTCCATCAAGACTGCACCCAGGGTATTCCAAGCAGACGGCAAAACTCCCGTCAACTACCTCTGGGCACACTAGTAAGAACCGTCAACTGATGCGGGCGTAGCCGCATCGGCAGCAGGCTGTGGGATCTCCGTCAAGGAGGTCCCACAGCTGTTTAATGCCTATTGCGCACGCTATGATCGGCCCATGAGGCTCAAGCGCATGCTGTCAACCACTGCCCGGGATCTGCTGGTCAACGGTCTGGTCTCCTCACCGCTTCTGCCCGAGTCGCAGCGCTGGAGGGCCCTGCGCGCTGCCGGCCTGAATATTTCCCCGCGTCCAGTGCGGGCCCGAGGTCATGGTCATCACCGGATCGCACACCATTGCCGGGCCTGCTGAGCGCGCCGGCCGGAACTACGCCTCCCCCGTGGTGATTGGTGACGGGTGCTGGATCGGTGCCCTGGCGATCATACTTCCGGGAGTCACAATAGGGTCCGGGTGTGTAATAGCCGCGGGTGCAGCAGTGGCCGCCGGCTGTGAGGCCGACGGCGTGTACGCGGGGGTGCCGACCCGGCGCAAGCACGGGCTGGACGACGCCGGAAACATGCTGCCCTAGGCACACATGGGCGGGGCCGTTCAGGTACTTGACAGTATTTTCCCCTGCCGTGGGGTTCCTCGCCGCAACGAGGTGGCTGCCACAGGCAACGCGGCCATGCCCACCGCAAGGGCCATGATGGTGACGGAAGAGTAAAAGGGACTAAACAAAATATTCCACAGGGCATCGACTGCCAGGAAAAGCGTCACGGCAAGTCCAGTTCTGGAAACGATGGCCAGCAGGCACCACCGCACCATGAGCCACAGGAGGAAAAGGGCCAGCACGGCACCTGGCAGGCCAAAGTAAACCCACAGGTCCCCGGCAGTGGAATGCAGTTCAAATTGCGAGCCGAACATGTATTTTTCAACATATCCATTATTGGGCCCGTAGTGGATGGCCAACATTCCCGACTTTGCCACCGCAATATCACCCAGCGATGGCACAATTCCGACACCAAATCCCAGCGGCTGAAACACGAACAAAGCCGCCGTTGCTGCCATTTCGGGGCGACCACCGAGGATCAGTGATCCCGAGGCATGGATCTGGGCAAGGGAGCGTTGCTGCGCCGCAGCCCCCAGGTAGCCATCCACCAACAGGCTCGAAGCTACCGAGTAAACAACAAGAACAACCGCCGTTGCCGTCAGCAGGGTGCGGGCAATGGCTACACGGCGGCTTCTTCCCCGAGGCAACATTTGCCAGATAACCAGGACCACCACCAGGGCAAGCATGGCAAAGAGCGAACGAGAATCATGCAGTGCCGAATAGCCAGCCAGGGCCAGCAGCACCACAAGGGAGACAATCCGGCGTCCGGAACGCAGCCTGGCGTCCACGTAGCCGGCCAGGGACAAGGCAATGACAATAACTGGCAGTGAGTACCCGAACTTCCAGGCATTGACTGCCACATCGGCATTGTCACTCACCCCAAGGAACAACCCCAAACCGTAGCCCAGGCCAGTGAGCCAGTCCGGCAAGAGACGCCGCGCCCACAAAACCACCCCAACACTGAGCAACAGGCCAAGCAACAGCGCCGGATTGATGATGAGCTTGCTGCCGTCCACCTGGTGGTTGACCTTATTGAAGGAATACAACACGAACCCCGAGACCAAGCTGGCAAGGCACAGGAGTAGAAATACCCTTTGTCCCTTGAAGCGCCGAACAGCGGACACCCATACGGGCAGGAGCACCAGGGCCACCACGTAACCAATAGTGATGCCGTGGTAGACCTGCTGCCGCCATCCCAACAGCACCAAGGTACCGAAGGCCAAAGCCATGGTGGCTATTTGCCACGGTGTGCGGCGGGAGACCATCTCCTTTGCGGATTCAAGAACCGTCATGAAAGGACGTCCGTCGTGGGAGCATGCACAGGGACAGCAGCCGTTTCCTTTCTGCCGGCCCTGGTGTGCCGTGCCGGATGAACGCTGCCGTAGCTGCCTGTCCTGCCGTTGGAGGGCTTGGCCTTGTTGAAGACAAAACCGAGGACCTTGCCGTTGACGGCGTCTACGGATGCCACTGCTGCCAACACCTCCTCCGCGGTGACGGCGTTTGGCGGCACCACCACAATGGCCCCGTCAGTGAGCCTCGTCAAGGGAAAAGTGTCCGCCACCGGTTCGATGGCGGCGGAGTCGCTGAGCACAAAATCGTAGTCGGAGAGCACTTGCTCAAAGAGTTCCTCCATGGTCCCGGAAGTGAATATTGGCCCCGGTTCGGTGCAGGGAGAGCCTGCCGGCAGCACGTCAAAGCCCTGCCAGGGCACTATGGCTTCGCGGACGGTGCAGGAGCCGGACAGCACATCGGCCAAGCCCAGGTGCCCACCGAATCCGCACCCTTCGCTGGCTCCGGAGCGCCGCAGGTCCCCGTCAATTATCAACACCCGGATGCCGCGTTCCGAAAGCGCAGCCGCAAGGCCGAGCGCCACAGTGGTCTTTCCCTGGCCCAAATGCAAGGACGTGATGACGGCCGAGCTGACATGGCCACCCGGACGGGAATTGAGCACATGGTCCGCCAGCCGGCGAAAAGCATCACCATTGAGGCCCGAGACGGCCAGGAGGGCGGCGGGACGGGTGGCGTCGAGCCCCTTGGTTACGGGAATTGACCCCAGCAGGGGCAGGCCACCGCTGGATGCCAGTTCACGCTCCGACTGGATCCGACGATCCAGCATCCGGTGCCCCAGACAGATCACGACGGCCAGGATCAATGCCCCTGCGGCCCAAAGGATGACAAGGAGCTTGGTATTGGGTGAAAATGCCGCGGTGGGAACACTTGCCGTTGCCACGGATTTCATGGTGATGGCCGGGGAGTTGTCGGATTTCTTCGCTGAAAGGGACTGCGCCACAGTAGCCAGCGAACCGGCGACTGCATTGGCAACCTTCGCCGCCGTTTGCGGCGACGCATCAACTACCGTGATCTCAATAAGGACTGTATTCAGGGGGTTATCGGCCGAGATGGATTTGGCCAAGGTAGCAGGCGTCTCATCGAGCCCCAGCTGATCGATCACCGGATTCAGCACTGATGGCATTTGCGCGAGGGCGGCAAAGGACTGCATAAGGTTCTGCGTATAGGTGGACCCTTGGACCAGGTCAGAAACGTTATCACCGCTGGTGGCGGAGACAAAGACGCTGCTCGTGGCCTTGTACAGGGGCGTGGAACTGCGGGCTACGGCAAAACCGGCCCCCGCGCCAACCAGCATGATGACAACAATCGCGATCCACCACCGTCGAAGGGTGGCCAAATATTCAGACAGCTCCATGTTTGCTCCCTTTCAATTAACCCGGATCCTTCAGCGATACTATGCGTGTCGACCCCTGTTGAACCCAGACTACTGCTACAACCGACAAAGATTTCATAGAACAGAGAATTTCAATTACCTGGCAGGCACTCTCACCGTCCCCGCCCTACTCTTCGCATCAGCGCCAGTCCCTCCGCCGTTCCGTGAATGCCTGCCCATAACGGACCAGCGGAATGCAGGAATTGCTTGCGACCGCCGCGCAACAGCACTTGGTACGCGGCCGGCACTGCCCCGCGTTTCCACCTCCGCCGGTCCGCAGGTGCCAGGTTCAGAGCGGCGAAGAGCAGCCTGTTACGAATGTTGTAGCGGTAGTAGAGGTTCGATTTGGCACGCCCGGTCAGCCGCGGCCCCTCCGATGCGGAGTGCTGGGTACCTCCCTCGTCGTGGACGGCGGTGGCACCGTCCACCACAACCAGGGATCCTCCGGCACGGCACACCCTGAACGAGAGGTCTACATCCTCCCAGTACAGGAAGTACCGCTCGTCGAAGCCGTTGACCTTCTCCCACAGCTCGGCGCCCACCATGAGGCAGGCGCCCGTCAGCCAGGGGTGGACCCGCTCCCCCGCACGACGCCGGCTGCTCGCGCGGGTCTCCCCACTGTCAAGGTGCAGGTCCGCACCGGCAAACCAAACGTTCCCTCCGGCGTCGAAAATTGTTGGCGCCAAAAGGGTCAGCGGGGCCTGTTCCAACGTTTCCCGCAGCAACGCGACGCTGGGTCCCAGGATGGCCGCGTCCGGATTCAGCAGCAGGAACGCCTCCGCCCCCTGCGCCTTCGCGGCAGCAACGCCAAGGTTCATGCCCACACCAAACCCGACGTTACTTTCAGTGCGGACCACGCTCCAGCCGTGCCGGGTGGCCAGTGCTGACACGGCGGATTCCTCGGCGGAGCTGGAGTGGCTGTCCACGACAACCACCTGGGCGTCGGGTGTTGCGGCGGCCACGGCCACCAGGTTTTTCTCAAGCAGCTCGTGTGAGGCGTAGTTGACAACCACAACAGCCAGGGGGCGAAACGTGTTGCAGCTCATAGCTGTAGCCTACATAGTTGACTCCATGAACAGTCCACACGCCCGCCTGCAGGTTTTGGTGGCCCACTCCGGGGCGGAACTTTACGGGGCTGACCGGGTGCTCCTTGAATCCGTTGCCGGGCTGGTGCGCGAAGGCGCCGCAGTGAGCGTCACCGTCCCCGGGGTCGGGGCCCTGGTGTCCGAACTAGAGCGCGTCGGCGCAACAGTTATCCCCTGCCGGGTCCCGGTGTTGCGCAAGAGTTCCCTGAACCCCGTTGGCTTGCTGAAATTGGCCGGGGGTTTTGTGGCCGGAGGCGTCCGCGGCCTGCGGCTCATCCGCTCCGTGCGCCCGGACGCGATCTATGTGAACACCGTGACCATCCCGTTGTGGCCGTTGCTGGGCAAGCTGACACGCATACCCGTCCTGGTGCACGTCCATGAGGCGGAAAGGACCGCGCCGAAGCTCTTGCGCACTGCCCTGGCACTGCCGTTGGTGTGTTCCACCTCGATCGTTGCCAACAGCAGGTACAGTGCCGAAACCCTGGCCCAGGCACTGCCCCTGTTGGAATCGCGGACTACCGTCATTTATAACGGGGTGGCCGGTCCGGCCCAGCTCGTTCCGCCCAGGGAGTGCGTTACGGCACCGCTGCGGCTCTTGTACGTGGGCCGGCTGTCCGGCAGGAAGGGCGTGCACACCGCCATTGCCGCCGTGGCGCAGGCCCGCACGTTGGGCCTTGAGGTGCACCTTGACGTGGTGGGGGCCGTCTTTCCCGGCTACGAATGGTACGCGGAGCAACTCCAGGCGCAGGTGGCGGCATTGAATCTGGGCGCGTTCGTGACCTTTCACGGATTCCAGCGCAATGTCTGGAAATATTATGCCGACGCGGACGTCGCAATCGTGCCGTCCTGCGTGGATGAGCCTTTCGGAGACACAGCGGTGGAAGCCGTGCTCGCCGCGCGGCCCACCATTGTCAGCCGCACGCCGGGGCTTTCGGAGGCTGCGGGCGGTTTTGCCTCGGTCCAGTTCGTGGAAGCGGGCGACGCCGGTGCCGCGGCAGCCGCGCTCCTGCGCATCCATGCCGACTGGCCGACGTTTCGCGACGCGGCCCTTGCCGATGCCAGACTCGCTGCGCAACGGTATTCAACGCAAAACTATGCACAAGAAATTTGGGGCGCTGTGGGGCGCCTGCCCTGAGCATCCCTCAGCGGTTCGCCGGGCGTTTCAGGGCACGGCGCGAGATGTCAAGCAAGCTGGCCAGGTCGCGCCGAATGGCGGGAACCAGCAACCCCATGAGCGCCACGGCGCCCAGACCGGCCGCCCCGGCGGCACCCACGGTCAGAACCGGGTGGGCGTGGGCCAACCCCACAGACACCAGACGGGTGGCTGCGCCCACCACCACTGCCACCGCCATGATTCGGGCCGCGCTTCCGTAGAGCTTTCCCAGGGGCAGTCCGCTGCAATGCGAAAGCCACCACAGGGACAAAGGCCAGTTGGCGGCCTGGGCGACGGCAATACCCGCTGCGACACCGGCAATTCCGCCCTGACTGCCCACCACGATGCACACGATTGTCACCACCGATTCGGCCATGGAATACCGCAGCAACGGACCCGTGAGGCCCAGGGAGATGTACACCCAATAGCCCACGAAGGCGAGTGTCTGAAATGCCCCGGCAATGGCCAGCAGGACCATCACAGGTTCCAGCGCCAGCCACTTCTGGCCAAGGAACAGCGCGGTAATCGGCAGGGCCGCACCGGCAACCCCGCCCATAACGGTGACCAACGAGTACCCCAGGGCCAGCTGCCCTTGCAGCACGAACTGGATGAATCGTTCCTTCTCATCCTGGAGCCGTGCCAGGACGGGCATGGCCACCACGGAGGCGGCGGATCTGGCCTGGGTCAGCGGCATTGTCAACACTTGAAAGGCCCTGTTGTACAAGCCGAGCGGGCCTGCACCAAACCGGACACCGATGACAAATGCGTCGGTGTTGTAACTGACGTAAGAGACCATCTGGATGGCCACCAGGTGCCAGCCAAAGCGAACCATGCCATTCATGGGGACCCTGCGTGGCCGGCGCGGCAGCCAAGCGGCAGCGACCATGACCAAAGCCATCATGACTGTTGCCTGGACCAACTGCTGCACCACAAGGGCCCAGTAGCCGGCGCCCATGGAGGCAACCACGATCGCAAGCGCGAGTGCCGTTGCTGCGGCAATGATGTCCACCACCGCCAACCGGCTGAACCTCAGCGAACGGTTCAGGTCTGCCCGGTACTGGGTGGAGATGCCGTTGATCAGGAAGGACAAAGACAACGCATGTGTAATCGGGATCAGTGCGGGTTGGTGGTAAATGTTGGCAACCAGGGGGGCCGCGAAAAAGATGCCGACGGTCAGGACCAGACCCAGTGCCGTGTTGAGCCAGAACAAGTTATCGCGCTGGCGGTTGTTGAGCATCTTCGCCTGGATGGCGGCGTTGGACAGGCCGAAATCGCGGAATAGATCGGCCACACCCATGATGGCCGCCACCATGGCCAGGAGCCCATAGTCCGTAGGAGACAGGATTCGGGCCAAAATGACCACGGAGGCCAGCTGGATGAGCACCTTGGCCATCTGTCCGCCAATGGTTTGGGCAGCCCCGCGGGCTGCCCTGGTGCCTAGGCCTTCCTCAGTCATATGTGCTCCCGTGTAAGGCTTTTAGGCCCAACTTACACGGGGACCCCCACGTTTGGTCCAGTGGCACGCCACGGTTCCGCCACTCCCCTGTGCCGTCCGGCCCGAGCGCTACCCGCCGGAGCCACTTCATGGACACAAACGGGCCCGGGACCTATGGTCAACACATGAGACTTCCCATTCGTCCACTGCGCAACCGCTGGCCACGAGTCCTGGAAAACCACCTGGGTCGCTTCTTTTGGTCCGATCCACGCACTATTTTGAACGACGACGCCGGTCCCGAAGAATTCAGAACGGCCATGTCCGCCATCGAAGTTGGCGGCACCTACAAGATCACCGGCGCTAAACGGCACCCGAACGCCGATGCGCTGATCCTGGAGCATGTGGACCTGACCGACGCCGTCATTGTGGACATCGGGGCCTCTGACGGGTCTACCTCGCTTGAGCTGATCTCCAAGCTCAACGGCTTCAAGTCCTACGTCATTGCCGACCTGTACCTGCAGATTCAGGCCCGGGTGCAGGGGAAGCTGACACA
This sequence comes from Arthrobacter sp. LAPM80, assembly GCF_046736435.1. Lineage (NCBI taxonomy): Bacteria > Bacillati > Actinomycetota > Actinomycetes > Micrococcales > Micrococcaceae > Arthrobacter > Arthrobacter sp. LAPM80. The sequence continues at coordinate 374,690 of NZ_JBCHVD010000002.1, read as the reverse complement.
TCTCTATGACCAGGATGGCAACTGGATACTGGTGGTGGGAACCAGGTTCCTCGCCTGGCCCGCGCCGTCGAAACTGGTTCGGTCACTGTGGGGGAAATCGGCCCGTGCCGCCGCCCAACAACCCTCCCCGGCCCAGTCAGTCCTGCTGCTGAATCCCTCGGTCCGCCAGCTCATGGCCAAGGACCCCCGGGTCACCGCCCAGGTGCATGACATCTTCGCTCCCTGGGCTGGCCCGGCACCCGATGTGATCAAGGTTGCCAATCTCCTGCGCCGGCTGTACTTCACCGACGAGGACATCCTCACGGCCCTCGAGGTGCTGTTGGGCAACCTGCCCGAGGGCGGCCACCTGGCTATTGTGGACAATTCACGGATTGCGGGCATGCCGCCGCGCTGTGGCCTGTATCGGCGCGACGGCGGACGGTTTGTGACAGTCGCCGAAACCGACAATGAACCCGAAATCAAGGACCTGGTGCACAAGGTTGGCACGGGGAGCCGGTCCGTGCCGTAGGCTGGGCCGCACCAGCGAAGCCGATGAACAGTGCACCTGTGGATGGGGGAAACACATGAAAACGGAATTGACTGTGCTCCAATCGTTCCCGGTCCCCCGCCCCACCACCAACCCGTACCTGGTGATGCTTGCCGAGCACTTGCGCGCCTGCCCGGATCTTGTGGTCCTGAACTTCTCATGGAAGAGCGCACTGCTGGGACGCTACGACGTGTTCCATGTCCACTGGCCCGAGATCATGGTCACGGGCGGCACCTGGCCGAAAAGAGCTGTGCGCCAGCTGCTGTTCCTGCTCTTGCTTGCCCGCCTGCGGCTCACCCGAACCCCCATAGTCCGCACCCTGCACAACATCGAGTTGCCAGAGGGGCTCAGCCGTTTTGAGGGGTTCCTGCTGCGTCTTTTCGTCAGCCGCACCACTCTGGTGATCCGATTGAACGCCCGCACACCCGCGCCGGATTCAGTGTTGCTTGCCACCATCGTGCACGGCCACTATCGGGACTGGTACAGCAGGCCTTCACACCCGGACGCCGTCCCCGGACGGTTTGGTTACACGGGTCTGATCCGCCGCTATAAGGGCGTGGAGGGGCTGATTGATGCCTTCAGGGAAACCATGGACAAGGAGGCGGGGCTGAGCTTGCTCGTCGCCGGGAACCCGTCCTCGGACTCCCTTGCTGAGGGGCTTCGGGAACTTCGCGGTTCCGACGGGAGGATCGAACTTGACTTCAGGTTCTTGCCGGATGAGGACTTCGTGACTGCCATTTGCGCATCCGAGCTGGTGGTTTTCCCCTACATTTTCATGCACAATTCAGGCGGCGTCCTGGCGGCCCTGTCGCTTGACCGCCCGGCACTGGTTCCGGACAACGAGGTCAATCGGGCCCTGGCGCAGGAGGTGGGGCCTGGCTGGCTCCAGTTCTTCGACGGCACACCAACCGCCGACGTGTTGGTTGACGCCCTGAACAATGTCCGCACGGCCAAGCTGCAGGGGCGGCCGGACCTGACACGCAGGGGCTGGGAGAACGCCGGGGCGGACCACCTTCACGCCTACCGGCGGGCAGCGGCATCGATGCGCAGACGGGGCACGCCATGACGCACCTGGTGGTGGGCATCCTGACGTACAAGCGGCCCGCCCAGCTGCTCCGGGCGCTGCTTCCGGTCCTCGTCCACGCGCAGGCACTGGCACGGGAGAACCCGGGCGTCACCACGGAGGTCCTTGTGGTGGACAACGATCCCGCCGGCAGCGCACGTGAGACGGTCCTTGCCTTGCCGGATCCCGGGCTGCGTTATGTGTTGGAACCGGAACCGGGCATTTCGGCGGGGCGGAACCGTGCGCTGGATGAGGCCGCAGCCGCGGATTTGCTCGTCTTCATTGATGACGACGAACGGCCGGAGGAAGCCTGGCTGCAGCCGCTGCTGGATACCTGGCGCGCCACGGGGGCAACGGCCGTCATGGGCCGGGTGGTCTCGGAGTTCGAGGCCACTCCCAGCCCCTGGGTTGCGGCCGGCACATTTTTTTGGCGCCCGCGCATGCCAACGGGAACCCTCATTGAGGTGGCCGCAGCCGGCAACCTGCTGCTGGATATGGCCCAGGTTCGCCGTAGCGGCGTCAGGTTCAACGCGGGCCTTGGCCTGACCGGCGGAGAGGATTCCCTTTTCAGCCGTGAACTTGTCCGCCGGGGAGCAACCATTGTCTGGTGTGATGAGTCAGTGGCCACTGACTTTGTCCCGGCGGAACGTTTGGAAAGGTCCTGGCTGCTGAAGCGGTCGTGGAGCCACGGCAACGCCGCAACCCTGGTGGCATTACACCTGGCTGCGGGGGCTCCGGCTGCTGTGCTGGTCCGGGCTGCCGCCGTCGTCCGCGGGGCCGCACGCGTCGTCGCCGGACTTGGCCTCAACATGGCCGGGTGGGCGTCACGTTCTTTGCGGCACCAGGCCCGCGGTCTGCGCATGGCCTACCGCGGTGCCGGCATGCTGGCAGGGGGCCTGGGGCACGTCTACGTTGAATATGCGCGGGTGGAAACGGCCGATGCGGGCGGCCACAGCCATGACTAGCCTGCGCCACGCGGTAGCTTCCCGAGTCAGGCCCATCATCCGGCGGCATTCGGCATTCATCGGCTCCGTTGTGGCCGTTGACACCCAGCGCCCGGAAGTTGTCCTAAGCTACGACGACGGCCCGGACCCAGGCGGCACGGCCCAGGTCTTGGCTGCGTTGGCGGAGCACGGGGCCACCGCCACGTTCTTTGTCCTGCTGACCCGGGCACGCAAGCACCCCTCGGTGCTGGCCGATGTGATTGCGGCGGGTCACGAGGTGGCGCTGCACGGACTGGACCACAGCATGTTGACCACCTTGCCGGCAGTGGAAGTGCGGCGCCGGTGTCTGGCAGGAAAACACGAGCTGGAGGACCTGGCAGGCGTACCCATCCGCTGGCTGCGCCCACCATACGGACACCAGACACTGGCCACCTGGCGGGCCACCCGCGCCAGCGGACTGGAGCCGGTTCTGTGGGGCCGAAGCAGTGGCGATTCACAAGACTTTCCCCCGGCAGAACGCCTCCGCTACGCCCTCACAGGTGTGCAGGCGGGAGATATTCTGCTGGGCCATGACGGTTTTGCCACGGTCCACGACGGGGCAGACGACGGCCCGGAGCCCGCCGTCGACCGCTACCGCTTGGGTTGCGACTTGATGGCCGGGCTCCGGGACCGGGGCTTGGAGGGAGTCTCGCTGGGCAATGCCCTACTCGCCGGGACTCCGCTCCGCGCCGCCTGGTTCAAGCGCTGACAGGGTCCCTACTGCGGTGTCACCACCGAGAAATTCGAGTAGGAGACGGTGGTGTTCGCCGCCGCACTTCCGGAGAGGTACGTCACCATGCCTACCCCGCCGGGGGCCTGCAGGGCCGCCGAACTGTCGGTAGCCGTCACTGTCCACGCCGCCGGCTGGGGTGTGCCGTCAAGCCACACCTTGGCCGAGACCGTGGTCGGGTTGGTGCCCGAAACAAGCAATCGGACATTGACCTTGGCACCTGCCACATACGTCAGGCCGGTGAGGTTCGCCCCGGTGAGGATGGTCTCGGTGCCCGCGACATACTTGGACAGCGTCACCGACATCGCACCTGAGGGGTACATGGCGATCTTGGCCTGGTAGTTGTTGGCGTCGTCAACTTGCCGGCCGACGACGGAGACATACATCCCGCCACCGCCTGGCAGGTTGTTCAGGGAGTACGACACCGTTGTGTCCGTCGCCGTCGATGAGACAGCGTTCAGGAGGGAGTCAGGCTGCCGTCCGGGCAGGTTGACTACGTTCGCGCTGCCGTTACCAACCGAATACGACGACAAGTTACCGGAGTCCACGGTCCACGCGCCGCCGACATCCGCCGTCCCCCATCCGTTCGTGACTGTCCGGGCAAAGGCGTCGGAAGCAATCACGTTCGCCGGGGGCGCTGTCACCGTCACCGTTTTCGTGAGCGCGTTCGTGGCCCCGCCGTTGTCGGTCACCGTCAGTGTCACCTGGTAGGCGCCGGCCTTCGCGTAGGTATGCGACGTGGTCGCACCCGATCCGTTGGGGGTGCCATCACCAAAGATCCAGCTGTAGGCGGCCACCGTGCCGTCGGGATCCGTCGACGCCGTCCCGTTCAGGGCGACCACAAGGTTCGCCGCAGTCGCCGTAAAGGCAGCTACCGGGGGCTTGTTCGCAGGCGGGGCGTCAGTGGCGGTCACTGTCTTGGAAATGGAGTTCGTCGCTCCCCCGTTGTCGGTCACCGTCAGTGTCACCTGGTAGGTGCCGGCCTTCGCGTAGGTGTGCGATGTGGTCGCCCCCGACCCGTTGGGGGTGCCATCACCAAAGATCCAGCTGTAGGCGGCCACGGTGCCGTCGGGATCCGTCGACGCCGTGCCGTCCAGGGCGACCACAAGGTTCGTCGGAGTCGCCGTAAAGGCAGCTACCGGCGGCTTGTTCACAGGCGGGGCGGCCGTCACCGTCACCGTCTTGGTGACCGCGTTTGTCGCGCCGCCGTTGTCCGTCACAGTCAGTGTCACCTGGTAGGCGCCGGCCTTCGCGTAGGTATGCGACGTGGTCGCACCCGACCCGTCGGGGGTGCCATCACCAAAGTTCCAGCTGTAGGCAGCCACCGTGCCGTCGGGATCCGTCGACGCCGTCCCGTTCAGGGCGACCACTAGGTTCGTCGGAGTCGCCGTAAAGGCAGCTACCGGCGGCTTGTTCACCGTACCGGCCTTCCCCAGCGTGAAGTGGTTGGCCACTGTTGTGGGGGTAAGGACGGACGGATAGATGGCAGCCTCATCAATCGTGGCGTTGATATAGTTGCTGCTCGGAGCCGCCGGCCAGCCGCCCAAGCTGTCGCCGCCAATCCGCCAGTAACCGTTGTACGCCTGTCCTGAGGTGACGGTCGCATTTTGGCCAACTTGGACGCCATCAACGTAAAGCACCATACCGTTCGGACCAAGGCTGGCGGCAACCTGGTGCCAAGCGCCGTCGTTGAACTTGCCCGTGGTGGCCACTGTTTGCGTGGTTCCGGTGTAGACACCAAACAGGATGTGCCCGGCGTTGTCCATGTACAGATGCCTGTCATAGCTGCTGGAACTGCCGGTCGCGTTGGACCCGAAGCCGAGTATCTTCCCACCCTTGGTGGTGGTCGTCTTGACCCACGCCTCCATGGTGAACAGGTTAGGTCCGGGGATGGCGGTGGAGCTTGCCCCCGTGCCTGTGCTGGTGCCGTTGAACGAGGTGGCCTTGTCGGTGTCACCGGTAATGGCCCCGGCAACTCCGCGGGTCACGCCGGCGGCGAGCTTGATGTTCGTTCCGCCGACCAGGTCCGCAGCCGTGCTGCCGCTTGCTTCCCCGAGCCGCCAGTAGTTCGACGCTCCGTCCGCGAGCACACCCAGGGCGTAGTTGCTCAAGGTACCAGTGGCCGCCACGGTGACATTGACCGTGTCGGAGCGGGCCTCATTGCCAAATGGGTCGGTCACAAAGATCCGGTAGCCGTGCACCGAGCCGGGCGCCAAGCCCGTGTCCATGAAGGTCATGCCGGCCATGGTCCAGAAGGTTGAGCTGGACGTGCTCGAGTACACGGGGTGGTTGACGTCGCCGTCCCGGATTACGTCATACTTGAGGCTGACATTGTCCCTGTCCCAATTCTGGGTCCACGAGATGCGAACAGTGCCCGTGGACAGGGATTTCAGGGTCGGGTTCATGAGCGAACCTGTGATCATGGGCCCTTGCAGGTTCGGCGCGATCGAGGGCACCGCATAGCGGACCAATCCTTGTTGCGCCACCCCGTTGACGTGGAGGAACTCGCCTCCATAAACCACGTATTGGCTATTGCCCTGAACGGTCCAGGGACCCTGAGATTCACCCGTGAACGTGCCCTCATCCATGTCGGGGAACCAGTTCAACAACGACGGCGAGGGATTCCCGGCAAAGTTGTAGTAGCCGCTGTATGGATTTGTGGTGATGGTCCCGGTGGCTGCCGTGCTGAAGGCCAGCCCTCGGTGGAATGTCCAGTTCGCGGGCGGGTCTGTCTGCGGGAACCCTCCTATGGTGCCGCAAAAATGTGGGTGTCCGGCAATGTAAACGGCGCTGGCTCCCGGATACACGCTGTAGGTGTCCCCATGGCAGTCCTCCACCCACTTGATCACCCCGTCGGTCCAGTTTGCGGAGAAGGTTCCTTCGAGGTTGCCACCGGCCCCAAAAACGTATCCGGTTCCGTAGACCTGAGTGCCATTCGAGGCCAGGCTCAAAATGGCTGCAGCTGTTCCGCCGTCACGCACCAAGGTGTTTGCGGCGAAGGGCAGCAGTGCTCCTGTGGTGGTGTTGACCGCGCCCATGCCGTAGCCCGGGTTGGATGACCCGTTGAGGGTTGTGAAGGACCCGCCGATCACCATCTTGCTCTGATCCGGCGAAATGACCATGGCCTCCACCGTGCCCCCGGCGCTGATAGGGTTCCACGGCAGCAGCGATCCGTCTGAGGCATTGAACGCAGCCAGGTTAGCCCTGGCCACCGAGCCAACGCCGCTGAACCAGCCGCCGGCATATACCGTGGTGTTGGTGGCGACGATTGATTTGACCATGGCGTTGACGGCCGGCGCGAAGCTGGTGATCAGTGCACCGGTGGTGGGATTGAGCGCCGCGATCCGGTAAGCGTTGACGCCGTTGACCTGAGTGAACGCACCGCCAACGTATATGCGGGAACCGTCAGGGGACGCGGCGATGGTCCGGGCCTGGGCATTGAGGTTGGCGGCGAATCCTGCAATGAGGTTTCCCGTCCTGATGTCGTAGGCCAGGATGTTTTGCCGCGGCACGGTGTTCGTCCCGGGCGCGGCCCCCGCGGGCCGGGCCGTCTGGAAGTTTCCGGCAACATAGACGGTGTTTCCCACCACCACCTGCTGCCACACCACGCCGTCAATTTGGACCGTCGGCAAGCCATCCGCCGTCACAGTGGGCGGCGATGCGGGATTGGACGGATCCGGTGGCGCGGAATCTGCCATGGCGGCCGGAACCATCACCGTCACGGCAGCCACGGTAGCCACCGCAATCAGCAGAGCCACTATGCCACGCCAGAAAATCCGGGGTAGGCACCCCACGGACGTGGACGAGACGCGCTTTTCTCGTGTCATGGCTAACCTTGTGCCTTCGGTACGGCGCCTTCAAAGGCGACAATGGATGAGGAGACGTCGTAGTTGAAGAAGATCCTGACTTCGTTCCGCTGGTTGTTGGGAATCAGGAAGACAAACGTGCCGGATGCCTTTTGCCCGGGGGCAAGGCTTGCCGGGAAATTTACAACGCCCGGACCGCTCAAAACCAGTGCGGGTATGTGGTCGGGGCCACCGTCAACGTTGACCACCACCATTCCGGTGTCGATGGGCGTTGTGCCGCCGTTGGTCAAGGTCACGGTAAAACGCACCGCCGGACCGGAAATCTGTCCCGGCCCCCGGCCCTTTCCATCCACCGCCTGGATACCGCCGACTGTAGCTGTGACACCGCGCTGGGGCTTAGAAACGACACCGATGGCGACTGCGGGGGCAACAGGCTGCGGAATGGCTGCCAGAACCTTCTCCGTCGTAGCCTTGGCAGTCGCTTCGGCCGGGGTGAGAGGTGACGGCGTGGGGATGGACACGGGCGGAACCACCGCGGGCGATGCTACTGCCAACGGAGGGGCACTCCCGGAGGGCGGGGCGCCGGACGGGCTTGTGCCCGACGTCGCGGCGGTGCCGTTGGCAGCAGGGTCGGGCGAAGCGGAGGTCGTGGCCACCCAAATACCGGCCACAAGCAATGCCGCCACGGTGGCACCACCAACCATCATCGAGAACTTCCTACGGTTCGTCGTTTGCCCCTTGGACGGGCCGGCGACTGGCAGATCACCCATTGCTTCGCTCCTGCGATATGGATCGTGCGGATAAGTTGGTCTGAAGCTTTTGCATGTCCCGGAACCATTTGCGGCTGGCTAAGAGCAGGTGGCCCGCGTTGGCAACGAGAAAAATCGTATAGAGCACAAAGAACACCAGTGGGGCACCGAGGAACAGGAAAACAAGGCAGAGCACGCCGTAGTCGGTGGGCAGCAGGAGGATCGATTTAGCCACCGTGGCCGCACGCCCCCGCGGCACAGCCGGGGTATGTTGCTGGCCACCGTGGACGGCCTTGAGCTGATCGTTGAGGATCATGGCGAAAAATGAAACCGCCGCCACAATGGTGTATCCGATGGGAACCAGCAGCCAGGCCTGCGGAGCCAGCCCAAAGTGCAGGTATGCGGTGACCAGCACGGCAAGGTGCAGGCTCGATATCTTGATGCTGTCCAGCACATGGTCAAGCCATTCCCCGCCCACAGAGCCGCGCCCGCCCAGCCGGGCTACTTGACCATCGGCGGAATCAAGGACGTACCCTACGGCGAGCGCGGCCCAGATCAGCAGCCCTGTCCACCAATGGGGCGCCAGGACAGCCAACAAGATGATGCCGGAGAAGGTGAAGGCTGCACTGATACCGCTAACGGTGTTGGGCTTGAGTCCGCGTCGAAATGCCCAAGCCGCCATAAAACGTCCCACACGCCGATTCACATAAACGGAATAGGGCGGTGCCCCTGGTGCAGCCTTTTTCTGGGCCCCAGCCAGTAACCGCACCGTGTCCATGTAGCTGCCGGCAACCGCCCCGCCTGAGTTGGCTGCAACATCTGAGGCAGTCATTAGAAGGATTCCCTGTCGAAGTCAAGCACTTGTTGGGAGACAAACATCCGGCGAGAAAAGGTGGCAGGAGTCCTGACCAGTGAGCGTTGCACCAAACCCTGGCACAGTTCCTCATAGCTGTCGGCCACGAGGTCCCAGTCATAGCGTCGGGCTGCCTCGCGGGCGAGGACGGCCCGCTCTCGCACGGCCCCAGGATCAGCCTCAGCTGACTCGACGAGTTGTTGCACGTCGTCGGCGGATCGGAAATACTTTCCGGAATTCCGCAAAACTTCCCGGTTGAAGTTCACATTGAACGCATTGGTTGCCGTCCCTGCCCCAATGGCCCTTAATAAGGAAGGGTTGGTACCTCCCACTGAATGGCCATGCCAATAAATGAGTGCATTTGCATAGAGCTGATTCAACAGGTCCTGGTCCCAAACACCACCAAGGAATCTGACTCGTTCATCGCCCAGGGAATACAAGAGGCGTGAATAGGCAGCCGAGTAAGGTGCAGACCCCACGACGATTAGGGGATGGCTGGCTGAACTGCGCGCATAGCCTTCGACGATCATTTGCAAGTGGTTTTCCGGCTCAAAACGGGCAACAGCCAAGTGATACTGCCCCGGTTCCAGGGAAAGCTCGGCCAGCCTGTCTGAGTGCCCATCTTCAAGCAGGGGGGCCCCGTAAGCAATCAGCTGCGATTCGGCATTAAAGGCCTTTTGGTAATAGCGCTGGATTCCTGCCGCATCAGCAATCAAGGCATCCGACCAACGCACGGACAGCGACTCGGCAAATCGGTAATATTTCTGGCCGAGTGGGCCCCATTTGGCTCGTTGCCATTCCAGCCCGTCGACATGTGTGGCGACGGGGATATGTGCGGCGCGAAGCAGGGGCAGCCAAGGCGAATTTGCTGCGTTGAAGACGATGGCGGCATCAACCCTGTGCCCCAACACGTGCATGACCGACATACCCGTGTGGCTCAGGGTTTCCAGGCTGCGCCGGTGAAGCGCGGGCAACCTGACCAGCTCCATGCCCAGGTATTCTTTAGGAATGTCGGAATTTCCCCTGCAGTAGACCACCACTTCATGGCCGCGGTCGGCCAAACGGCGCCCAACCTCTTCGATACAGGTTTCGAATCCTCCATACCGTGCCGGCAGGCCCCTAGTACCGATCATGGCAATCCGCAGAGACCTCACAGCTGGCCTCCTGCCACCGAATTGAAGGTGTTGGGTGAGGCGATGATCAGCGCCAGCGTCTTTCGGAGCATGGTGCTGGAGGTGTGCACCGTGTAGGGGAAGTAGACGACTTCGACTCCAACGGCCGCAAATTGCTGTTCAAGCAGGCGTCCCTTGGCCGTGCCCTGCCAGTCATTGCCCTTGAAGAAGACATCGAATTTTAGGTCCTGCCACATCTCCATCTTGTCGGGACGCGATTCCACTACGGCCTCGTCAACGTACTTGATGCTGCGAACAATCTCGATCCGTTCCCTCAACGGGATCACAGGGAGGTTCCCCTTACGCTTGTGGCACAGTTCGTCACTGACCACGCCGGCTATCAGGTGATCGCACTGGCTTCTTGCGTGGCGCAGAAGGTTCAAGTGACCTATATGGAACAGGTCATAGGCCCCTGCCGCATATCCAATCCTGGTTGTCATGACACCCCCCAGTGCCTGGCGATGGCGTGGGGCGCAGGGGCGCCGATCACCATGCGGCCAGCTGTGAAGGGAGCCGACGACGGCTGGGGGAAAGCCTTGGTCTCAGAAGGCTTCACCGCCGTCGGCTCCGAATAGGGAATCCGCGCCTGAGCTGCGGATTGTGGTTGCGGCCCCCGGCCGCCTGGTGCCGGGGTTCCAACTCGCTGGGACCCCTGTCCTCGGCGCCCAACGATGGACGAGCCGAAGCGCACCTTCTGAGAGACAAGGTGTGACATGTGAGACCTTCTTAAACTTTGGCTTTGGATCAGGTTTGATCTGGGCCGTTGCCTACATTAAAGGAGCAAAATGACACGAAAGCACCAGCCTCCGGTACCCGATTAGCAGAGGGTAATTCAGAGGGTTACGTGCAAGGTACTTGGTTTATTTGAAGCGTCTACTTGGTTTCCCGTTCGGCAGGAAGAGGCACGTCCGCCAAACGGTGAAGCACCATTGAGGTCGGTGATTTGGAGTTCACCACGGGGTGAGTGCCTCAGGCTCTTGGCGATCTCGGCGACGTCATTGTCGTAGAAATAGAGTTCAGGGACAGCGGGTAGTAGACCATGGGCCTGTCATAGACGCGAGCCAGCTGCTTACTGATGCCCACGGTAATCGGATGCAGTCATGAGCCGGTTCCTCCGGCGAGGATGATGCTACGCATCTAATTCCCTCCTGTACCTCATTTTGTGCCATGCCTAGAGCTACGCTGTTGTCATGATGCAGATACTGGTGACCGTGGTGGACGAATTGACGTATGCAGGAAATGCGATGTCGCTCGAGAACGCACGGGCGGACGCAGCCGCAAGTGAACAACCCTCGCTCACCCGGTCGGCGGACATACCGTGAGCGCCCATTCCGCCGTGGGTCCGGTGTTTGGCAAGTCTTTGGATTCGCGGACGACGGCGATCCCCGGAGTAGTGCTCTTCGACCTGCCCGTCCTCGGCGACAACCGGGGCTGGTTCAAGGAGAACTGGCAGCGGGAGGGCCCCGCCTTCGGCGCGGTTTTCACCGCTGTGCTGGATCCCTCTACTGTCATCTACGTACCAGCGGGGGTTGGCACTGCCTTCCAGACCCTGGCCGACGCGACAGTGGAGATCCCTTGGCCCATCCCGCTGGAGCAGGCTGAATTGTCCCAAAAGGACAGAAACCATCCATGGTTGGCCGACGTCGACTTCGCCACCCGGACGGACCTTGACCTGGCCGGGCCATCGCCTCTGGGTGGCATCGACGTCACCATGGTGCATGTTTCAAGTGGCTACGTCTTTGACGGCACGATCGAACTCCACGACGAGGAAGAACCCGTCTCGCCCCTTGGCGTCTATGGGCAGTCCAAGGCAGCCGGTGACGTGGCAGCAGCCACGACGCCCAGGCACTACATTGTGCGTACCAGCTGGGTGGTTGGTGACGGCAACAATTTCCTCAAAACACTCCTTGCCGCCCCTCCGGTCCACTCGGCCCTGAACCTTGCCAAGATCCAGTCCACCGGACATTTGCCGCCACCGGCGCGGCAAAGACTGCATGAGTACCTCGACGAATGGACTGCTGCATGAGAACGGTGAGGGCCGCCGTCGTCGGTGGCGGGATCATTGGTGTCGCGGTGGCCCGGGAACTCATGCGCTCCGCCACGGCTACGGAGGTGGTCTTGTACGAAAAGGAAAGCCACCTGGCGCACCACCAGACGGGGCACAACAGCGGAGTGGTCCACGCCGGGCTCTACTACGAACCGGGCAGCCTCAAGGCGCAGCTGTGCCGGCGTGGTGTAGGCCTCTTGAAGGACCTGGCCACCCGGCGAAATCTTCCGTATGAGGAGTGCGGCAAGGTCGTCGTTGCCCGTGACGGCAGCGAACGTGGACGGCTGGAGACCATTCTTGAACGGGCACTGGCCAACGGCGTCTCCGGCGTGCGCATGATAGATGGCAACGAATTGGCCAGTATTGAACCCCACGCCCGGGGCATTGCGGCCCTGCACTCACCAACCACGGCCATCACCGACTACAAGCGTGTGACACAGGCCCTGGCGGAGGAATTTGTTGAGGCTGGCGGCGAATTGAGAATGGGCCATGAAGTCATCTCACTCCAGGAGCGCAGCGCGCGGGTGACTGTGGGGACCCGCAGAGGCAGCCACGAGCACGATCTGGTGATCAATTGTGCTGGGCTGCAGTCCGATCGCGTGGCCCGGGCAGCCGGTGACGCCGAAAGCCCTCGGATTGTCCCGTTCTTTGGCGCATATTTCTTGCTCAAGGCCGACCGCCGACACTTGGTCAACGGGCTGATCTATCCGGTGCCTGACGCGCGCTACCCGTTCCTTGGTGTCCATCTGACGAAGAGGATCGACGGCGAAATCATGGTGGGCCCGAACGCGTTCCTCTCCGGAGGCAGGGAGTCCTACGGGCCATGGCAGCTCTCCCCCAAGGATCTAGGCGAGACCATTGGATTTCCCGGATTTTGGCGGTTTGCCGCGGGCAACATCCCAGCAGCAATCCGCGAAGGGCGAACCGTCCTGAGCAAAAAGGCGTTCGTCGAGGCCGCAAGGGACTACGTTCCCGATCTGGTGGCGGAGGACGTCGTCCCGGGAAGCCGCGGCATCCGGGCCCAGGCCATGAACCGGGACGGGCGTCTGGTGGATGACTTTGTCATCACCGGTTCTGCCCGCATGGTCCACGTGCGCAACGCCCCCTCCCCCGGGGCGACCTCTTCCATGGCCATTGCCGAGCACATCGTACGGGGGCTGAGCGCCTAAAGCCTCCCTGCTGCGCCTTGCGAATCCTCATTTCTGAAAACAAACCAAGTATCACCTGCCAATATCTTGGCACTTATGAGTACCGGACTACGCTGGTGGCCGCTTCCGCCGCCCCCTAAAGTCGGCATCAACGACCCTCTCGCGGTGCGTCCAAGCGCCAAAAGGTCAGTGACATCCGAGAGTCGTCACGACGGACTGCACAGGACCGCAGTGCGTCGCGCTCATATGGAGATGGCGGGGGCAAATGAACGCATGTGCATCAGAGGGCATGATCCATGATGCTCGACTTTGCGGTGTACATCAGCGCCGCACGATCGATACGCCTGTCAACTCCACTAACCGGAAGGCAGACTTGCGCGATGGCCATTGATGTTGCCCAATCGATGATTTCAGCCGGCATCCCCATTCACTTGGTTGATTTAGAAGATGCGATGTCGATAATTTCCCGGCGTATGGCTGAACCGGTCGAAATTCCGCTCTGCGTAGTCTCAATCAATCTGGACCACATCCACCACTTCGGGACGGCTGGACGCTGGTATGGGACACTCGAGCTCGCGGGGCCCGCAGAATTCCTCAACCTGATTGACGGTGCACCGATTGCGGCCCAGGCAAGGCGTTCGACAGGGCAGCGCTGGCCGAGACTCGCCGGCAGTGACCTTATCGAACCCATACTCGACAAGGCCGCCGAATACGGCTCACGCGTCGGGTTCCTGGGTGGTTCACCCGAAACTCAGCGGGCTCTTAAGGAACGCCTTGAACAGGAACGACCAGACCTCATCATCTCGGGCTGGTGGTGCCCTGAGCGAAGCGAGCTCGCCGAAATTGAGCGCTCACGGGCGATCGTCGAGGATATTCGCGCAGCAGAAACCGATGTGTTGATCGTCGGATTGGGCAAGCCTCGACAGGAACTGTGGATGGCCGAGCACGCAGACCTGACGGGCGCCAAGGTGTTACTCGGATTCGGGGCCTCGGTGGATTTCCTGGCCGGCAAGGTGGCCCGCTCCCCACGTTGGGCAAGTAACAGCGGCCTCGAGTGGGCCTGGCGGCTCTCTCGTGAGCCGCGCAGGCTTAGTCGGCGCTACCTTGTAGACGGGCCACCGTCGTACCTTGCGTTGAGGGCGGGGACTGCACATGCGAAACCGATTGAGACGTACCAACGCCGCGTCCACCGCGTGCTGCAAACGGCTGGCTCCAACAGTTTGCCCATGTCCGGACGCTTCGCCGTCTCGGATGAAGTGGTCGACGTCGCCGTGCTCTTGGTTACCTACAACAATGCCGAGGACGTACCCCACCTCCTCCAGTCACTTCGCAAGGAGGCTGCCGACCAGTCCATCCGGGTGGTGGTGGCCGACAATTCCTCCACGGACGACACCTTGGAGGAGCTCGCCAAGCATCCTGATGTCACCGTCATCTCCACGGGAGGAAACCTTGGCTACTCTGGTGGCATCAATACCGCTGCACTCTTTGCCGGGACGGCGCACCACCTGCTGGTGCTCAATCCCGACCTGAGAGTGGGCCGCGGGGCCATCAAGGCCATGCTGGATTGCATGGCAAAATCAGGTGCAGGGGCAGTTGTGCCCAAACTGCTCGACGATGACGGCAAGACATACCATTCGCTGCGCCGAGAACCCTCACTCTTTCGTGGCATCGGTGACGCTGTGGTGGGCAGCGGGTTCCTAGCCCGCCCGTCATGGCTTTCGGAAATAGAAACAGACCCGGAAAGCTACGTTTACGCCCACCGGGTGGCGTGGGCAACGGGCGCAGCGGTCCTCATCCGCCGAGAACTTGCCGAGAAAGTGGGTCAGTGGGACGAGCGGTTCTTCCTGTACTCCGAGGAAACAGACTACTTCCGCAGAATTCGGAGCGTGGGGGAAACCATTTGGTTTGAACCGCTCGCGGTCATGCACCACGAGCGGGGTGGCTCGGGGGCATCTGACAGCTTAACGGCGCTCATGGCCGTCAACCGTGTACGCTATGCGGCCACCCACCATTCCTACCCATATACTCTGGCCGTACGAACCATAACCGCCGCTGCGGCGGTGGCACGATCCAATCAGTCCGGGCACCGGCTTGCAGCGTCCATGCTATTAGGACTGAGGTCCTGGTCCGACCTCCCCCAAGCCTCTGTGGACGAACGCCCAGACAAAGTCCCCCACGGTGATTTTCCACCCGGGACCGTCATCATTCCTGCGCACAACGAAGCGTCCGTCATTGCCAGGACCTTGAGTCCACTGGCTGATTTGGCAGCATCCGGCGACATCGAGGTCATCGTGGCGTGCAATGGCTGCACCGATGTGACCGCCGCCATCGCTGCTTCCTTCCCCGGCGTAAAGGTTCTTGACCTGCCGGATCCAGGCAAGACCTCAGCTCTCAACGCCGCTGATTCCGCCGCCACGCGCTGGCCGCGGCTGTATCTTGATGCCGACATTGAGATCACAGCCTCGGCCCTCGCCGAGGTCTTCACGCACCTGGCCCAGCCCGGCGCCTTGGCTGCCCGTCCCGCATTCCGATATGACGCATCGGGAGCCGATCCCTGGGTGCGCGCCTACTACCGCGCTAGGGCGCGCATCCCGGCCATGCACCAGCATCTCTGGGGCGCTGGCGCCTACGGCGTGAGCGCCACCGGGCATTCCCGCTTTCCTACCTTCCCCGACACCACAGCGGACGATGCCTATGTTGACTCGCTGTTTGACCCAACCGAGAAATCCATTCTGGCCACTACACCTATGGTTGTCCGGACACCGCGGTCCACCAGGGAACTGCATAGCACCCTACGGCGCATATATCGTGGAAACCAGGACCTACCGACCGCTGTGGGGATGAGCTCCGGGCTGGTCAATCTTGTCGCCAGCATCACCAGCCCAAGGGAACTTGTAGACGCCGCAATCTACGCCTCTGTGGCTCTTATTGGCAAGTTGCGTAGAGGAAAGTCTCTAACGGCCAACGGCGACTGGGACCGGGATGAGAGCAGCCGGTCAGCCTGAGGCTGGACTGCGATTTTCCATCGAACCAGTCGACTCGCGGAGGGCATATGTTACGATTTAATATCGGGGAAAGCTTGCCTAGGTCTAAAACGACAATCCTTCAGGACTATCCCAAATATGCAATACATCACTGAGCGTACGCAGTCTGATCGGACCTCAAACCGCTGGGGCTTCAAAAGTCGCCGGAACACGACCCTAGCCGGCATTGCGACGCTAGCCCTACTTGTCCCACTTTTTGTGGGGACCACTGCAGGAAATTCACCAAGTTACGCATCAACGATTTCCGTTCTTGACCCATCAGCGCCCACGGCGCCTGTGGACCCGGACACTGTTTCCGTTGAGCTCGGAGCCAAATTCACCACATCGGAGGAGGGGTCGGTTTCAGCCATCCGCTTCTACCAGAGTGCGGAGAACACCGGCCCCCATGTGGTAAACCTATGGTCCCCCGGAGGCCAGGTCATCGCCACGGCGACGCTGGCAGAGGCAACTGGTAATACTGCGGGCTGGCAAACGGTCGCGTTACCTTCGGCTGTGAAGATTTCCCCGAACCAGAAGTACGTCGCTTCGTACATCGCCCCCCACGGTCGCTATTCAGCCGATGAGGGGGGCCTGGACACGGCCAAGACAACCGGGCCCCTGACCATTTTGGCTGGCGGAGGCGTCTTCGCCTACGGCAATGGGGGCACCTACCCGAGCAACAACTACAAGAACTCAAACTACTACGTGGACGTCGTATTCACCCCCGCTGGGCCCACGACACCACCCACCACCACACCACCCACAACAACACCACCCACCACGACACCACCCACAACAACACCACCCACCACGACACCACCCACAACAACACCACCCACCACGACACCACCCACAACAACACCACCCACCACGACACCACCCACCACGACACCACCGGTTGTCGGGGACTTAAACCTTCCCCGGATTCCATGGGAAGGCGGGGCAAGCTACTGGAAGCAATTCAAGCACGCCAACGATGCTGGATGGTCTGACCCTTCGTTCTTCCCGATCACTGCTTGGTACAACGGAATCAGCAGCAACGCCGAAGCTCAGTATGACAAGAAGATGGGTTTCAACACCTACATCGGTATGGACGCCAGTACGCCCTACAGCCTCTTCAAAGACAATAATGTTTACTGGATCGGCGGGAAACTCAACGCTACGTTCACAGATAGCAGCACCAACTGGGTGGGCAACTTCCTTGACGACGAGGTCGACGGCCGTTTCACCCCTGAAGCGGGCCGCAAGTGGCTGCAGTCGCTAAAGGATGAGAATGCCGGCAACGGCCGCTTCAACTACTCCAATTTCACCCAGATGGTCATGAGCAATGATATGAAGGCCTCTGACGCTCAGGCCTATGTCAATAACTACACCGACGCGGTCTCCTTGGATATGTACTGGTACACGGTTCCGTTCTGCAGTTGGACCCCCTACCGCCAGAACTACATCACTCCCGTCGGCCAGGAAAACTGCCGCACAGCCTCCAGCTACGGCAAGACCATGAAGTCCCTTCGCCAGCAGGATGCCGCCGACGGCAAGCTGCAAGCGCCGTGGCAGTTCTTCGAACTGGTCAATGGCGGCCCGGGTGAGGGCCCGTTCACGGCCAATATCACCGCCGGCCAGCTGCAGGGGGCAGTGATGAGCTCGATCATCAATGAGGCGCGCGGATTGGTGTACTTCAACCAGAGCCTGTCTGGTCCTTGCCAAGGTGGCAGTCTGCTGCGCCAGTCACAGGTTACAAGCAATTTCTGTGGCCAGCCCCAGATTGACGCCGCCGCCAAGGTTAACAACCAGATCCACAAGCTGGCCTCGGTCCTGAACACCCAGTCCTACCAGTACTCGTTCGGCACAGGACTGGACACCATGCTGAAAACCTCAAACGGCTCCGCCTACGTCTTTGCCATGATCGACGGTAGCTCCAAGCCTGGCAGCCGGGACTTCCAACTCCCCAAGGACATCAAGGCCAGTTCCGTTGAGGTTGTCGATGAGAACCGCAGCATTTCCGTTGGCGCTGACGGTAAGTTCACTGACAATTTTGCCAATGAATACAGTTACCACATCTACAAGATCGGCTAAATTTCATAGCCTTTTCTGCGGGGTGCTGTCCGAACCATTCGTCCGGGCGGCACCCCGCAGACATGTCCGGTTAGTGCTTTGTCTTCCTGATCCGTCGAAGCTGACGGATTCCGCGATCCACCACGATGGCCGAACTCATCGCCGAAGCAACGGCGAGCGCAGCAATGGCCACAAGTGCATACTTTGGGCGGACGGCCATATATTCCACCGTGACCTGTGCTGGCTGTCTTTCGCCGGTGATCCGTGACTTTTCCCAGATTCCCATCTGCTCCTGCGGCTGCACGGTGAGTTTCTCAATGTCGGCTGTGACTGCCTCGGCCGCCGCGATGACATCGTCAGGGTGAGCCTTCACAATTTCGACAGCTATCGAAGGACTGTTGAAGTTGGTCTGCCATTGTCCACCGGCACTGGGTAGGTATACCGCCACGGCGTCTCGCAGCCCCGACCCATAGAGCGGGGCGGATGTCGGAAGCACAGAAGCGTTTGCATGGCCCCCCTCGTACAATCTCTGCACCATCGCCGCAAAATGCACTACCGAAGATGCTTCTGTACGCAAGGGATTGCCCTTCGTTGCCCCAGGCGGCGCCTGAAGCTCAATGTTGAACTTTGCATAGTAGACGCCGGTCTCACTCCACGCCGACATTGCCATAGGGATAAACATCAACAGTACTGCTAGTCCCACATACCAGCGTCGACGCAGAGAGCCGCTCAGGCGTCTGGCTCCGGTGTTCTCATGGGGATCCGCACCATGGGCGTCTGGTGAATCCAACTCAGCCGGCACAGTTTGCCTAAGGTTCCAATGACCCCCACTCAGGCCGATCATGAGGAACAACATGCCGACTGCCTGCGGAAAATGGAATGAATCAAAAAATGCGCTCAGCAGCGCCCCGGCCAGGACAGCTGCGCTGAGTGCCGGCCCAAGGGCTCCAATGAGCGGATCGGGTGCACGGCGCCGCAGAAAGGTAGTAACCATGGCCGTAAGCACGAGCATGGCGAATGCTGCCGTACCAATGACACCGGTCTCAATGAGGAAGCCAATGTACTGATTGTCAAAGATGCGGTACTGGGGTCCCATGGTGCCCAAACCGCGGCCAAACAAGGGTGAAACACGCAGGTAGCCGCCAATGACAGAATAGCTATCTGTGCGCGAATCAACACTGGGGTCGTTGCCCGAAAACATGCCAAGAATGGTCCCGCTGAGGCCAGGCACCAGGGCGTACATGACGACAGCACCCCCGCAGGCCGCCCAAAGTGCCATCTTCTTGACTGCAGGTTCCCAAGTTGGAATGAGAACCAAGAGCACAGCGACAATTCCCAACAGTGCCGACCTTGTGACTGATAGGAAGGCCGCCATCAAGATCGCAGCCGTGGGAAACCAGCGAATGATCATGCGTTTTCGGGATTCCCCTATGGCCATTGTCAAAGCTATGGGAAGGACCATCGACAGCACCGCGGCGTATTCCAAGGCATGCCGGGCCGTTGACTCCGGACGGACGAAGTCGCCACGCGTGTCCACGCCGCCTGTCCCTCCAGAGGCTAAGCCCGGGATTTGGATGGAATCGACTATGTTCAGTCCGGTAAAGAACTGCATGAGGCCCAGTGCGGCGTATAGGCCTCCCGCTAGGGAGGTGCGCCGCAGGAGGACGAGGAATCGCTCGCGGCTGTCGATGCCGTCGTTGGCCAGCAGTACAACTCCCGCATAGGAGCCGACATTCACCAAGACTAGATTGGAGGCGTTCTGGTCAACCAACGGCATCGACGTCAGAGACGCTACTGTGTAGCTGGCTAAAATACTCAGAACAAATATCACGAACGATATTCGCACCGGTTGGACCCGCCGGAACTCATCTGGTCGACGATGGCGAACCTGATGCCATATCCACCATAGGAGAATTCCAAGACCAAAGATGGTGGAGAGGGACCCGGCTCCACCGAGTGGCGCAATGCCGCGGTCGGATGGTACAGCCACCAGCAAAAACAAATAGATTGAGAGTACTGTCACCGCATCGGGGGAGTGCAGTTTGCGTGGCGGCGGTAACTTCCACCTACGTTCGTGCTTAGCCGGATGGGATTCTGACACTCGCGCCTCAGGTACCAACATCTACTGACTCGTTACTCTCCGCCAAGCCCTTCCCTGTCCTGCGTTGGTACTTTCGTCGAGGGTCGGCGACTGCCTCAGGCACGACCGATTCCTCGCTCTTGTCCGCGGCGATACCCCGTGGACCCAGTGGCTTTTGAGGGACCGAGGCTTGCTTCTTCTTCGCCCGTACACCCTTTTCCCTGGACATAAGCCGATCAATGAATCCGGTGGCAAGCAGTGTCCCCGCTAGCCCCCCCAGTGCCGCCATGGCAGTCATCTGGATCTGTTTCTTTGCAATCTTGGTAGGTTTTGTGTCCAATGACAGAGGCAAGGCCGTAATCACCGACGATGCGGGCACCTTCGCTTCCTTCTGCAGAGATGCCAAAGTGGCTGGGATGAGGTCCATCGAAGCCTGCAGGAGTGCCATGGTTTCTGTCGCGTTGGGCCCGGCAACTGTCACGGCCATGATGGGGCCCGAGGTGGTTCCATCCTTGGACATGGCAATAGTGGACCCCGGAAATTTTTCAAGCAGCGGTCCAGACACTTCCGGGGACGCCGCCTTGACCTGCAAGACGCCGAGCGCCTGGTCCAATCCACCCAGATAAAGGTAGGGGTTGTCACCAACCGTGACGGCAACGGACGGTGGAAGCAAAACAATGCTTGCCTTAGCCTCATAACTTGGCGAGACCATGGTGAACGCCAAATAAGTTACGACACCAGTAATGAGGAGACCAGCGACCACAAAATACCAGCGTCTTAGGCAGCTAACCAGTATGTCCCTAACAAACAAGGAAAGCGCCCCCTAGCTCGATTTGACGTGTGAGGCCAACCATATACCCGTTATCTGTATCAATGGTTTTTTCAATGCGCACGTGTTGACGCATCTCCAGCGATGAAGGACTTGAAGGCATCCAACCCACTTTTCCCAGCGACGCCCAAGATCAGCGCCTTGCCTGCTCTTCGAAGCGCATCCCTGGCCGCCCGCCCCGGAGCAAGCACACAGCCGTCAAGCAATAATTTCAAGGCGGCAGGCTCCCCCACCTCATCGAGTCCCACCTTGAAAATCTCCTTGTACCTGCCGGGGGCAACGCGGTAACCCCTGACCCGGTTGCTGACATTGCCCGTGTGGATCATTTGCAGCCACCCCGGCGAGCCGAGAATTTCAACGACTGGCATCAACTCTCCAAGTTTCGTGTGCCAGTCAACCCAGCAGGTGCTGGGATCCTGCCAACTATCCGAGACCGAACAAAAAGCATTCTTCGGGTCTCTACGCAAATACAGTCGCCCGCCTTGCTGAATCAGACCATTACCCAGATACAAGGCAACCCGCCTTTGGTCCTTGACGGCCGATTGCACGCGGTGCACAAAGTCCACAGCCAGTCCGTCGTCGTTGTCCAGGTTTGTGGTCAATAGGACGTCACCGGCGGCACCACTCACGCGTCGGATATCGGCAATCAGAACATCTTGTGGCACCTCATCGCGGTAGATGGCCGTGAAGAGGCCACCGCTGCCGAGCTCGCCGATCCTGTCCCGCAACCATTGCGGACTTTGCGTGTCAAGATAGATGATCCATTGGAATCCCTGTTCGGATTGCTGCTCGACGGAGCGAAAGCAGTATCGCTCAAAGAGCGCCATACGGTCAATAAGCCATCCTTCCTGGGCGCGCACCAAGCTCTCAACCCCTGGAGTTGGAAGATTGAATCGTGTCAGCAGAACATGGTCAATTCGCATCAGGCAGTTCCCCCTCATCAATCATTGCCATCAGCTGGCTGGCCCGAGCATCCCAAGTATGTTGGCTGGCAAAAGAGCGTCGGGCAGCGACATTCTGCTCAGCTTCTTGACCGCCCAATATGTGCCGGACCATGGACACGAAGTTCGTGGTCGAGTCCGCAATGTTCACCCATTCGCTGTCGAGCCATCTGGCTGATGGCAGATCGGTACTCACCACTTGCATGCCAGCTGCGAGGTAATCCAGAGTCTTGATGGGAAAACTAGCTCGGTTGAAGACCGTGTCGGCATAGGGCGTGATTCCCACCGCCGCTGTCTGCATCCGCGCAAAGGCGTCTCCTTCGGGAATCTCACCCAACCACGAGACACCCTCTGAAGCCAGAAATTTGTCGAGACGCCTGCGGACCTGCAGGTCCCGTTCCCTCCGTGGGCCGATGACTTCTATTTCCACACCGCTGGCCACCAGCTGGTCCAACAGATCCAAATCTAGACGTTCATTGAGCTGCCCCACAAGGGCGGCCACAGCACGGCGCTGGTGCATTCGGACGCCGTCGTTATTAAGATGGTGGCTACTAAGGCATCCATTGGGGAGCACGACAGGGACACAGTCAGGATTCCGTTCGGTGATCAACCCACCGAGTGACGGCGACACGATGCAGACGGTATCGGCTGCGTTGATGTTGCTACGCAGGTTGGTCGAGACTGCCTGCTGCGAGAGCCCCATCATGGACGAACCCGCCACCCAGTCATCCGTAACATGGAGAATTTTCCGCCCGCCAATGCCAGCAGGAAACACTTCCCGGGGTGAGAGAAGAATGGTGGCGCAGTGCTCAAAGGGCAGTTCCCGCACCGTCGCCCTGATGGCTCGACCCACAAGGGCCTTGACGACATCACGCAAAACCGGCCGGGTAAACCCGGGCGGAGCAGAAATACGCAGACGGAGCATGCCGGGCTTGATCTCGTCCACTGCATAGCCTGGCCACAACGGTGGCCGTCCTTCGGATGCCGGGCCAAAAATCGGCGACGGCGGATCCACCCACAACACGGCAGCACGTTTGGCTAGAGCCCCGGCCAAACGGTGGTCGGTGCCACGAGTGTTTTCCCACCGGCTCCCGGCGATCACGACGATCAACCTTTGGGAGTCGCCGCTCATCGCTTTACCTGCGCGTTCGCAGCGACGGGCGTTGCATTGAAGTCATCGAGCGAATACCTCCGACCAAGCTTCGCCGTGAATTGCTTTGCCTTGTAGTCGAGGAAACGTCCCGCGGCTATACCGGCATGGCGTAGTTCAATGAGTGGACGGGCCGGGGCCGCCTCGAGTGCCTCCTCATAGAATGCCAGCTGCTTGAGCGCAGCGACGTCCAAGGAAAAGCGCTCGCACACAAGTGTCCTAGCAAATTGTCCCAATTCAGCACGCAGCGCCGGTGCCTTCGCCAACCGTTCAAGAATGATCATGAGCCTCTCCACCGCATCGTCGCTGCCAGAACCCACACCGTACCAGCCCTGCCACAGAAAAGTCGCCAGCGACTCCTCCTCGAGAAGCTCCCAGAAACCCTTCTCACCCTGGACGATCAGGGGCAGCCCAAACGCCATGGCCCGCAGCGCCGAACCGCCCATGCCAATGCTGACATCCGCACACGCGTAGGCAGGGCGCGGATCCGTGAGCTCACCTGTCAGGAAAATCCGTGTGGCGCCCAATGCCGCGTTGGCGCCCTGGGCTGCTTGCGCAACTTCTGCCATGGCCGGCCCGTCACCGGCAATGATGAGCTGGACGGGATAGCGGGAGTTGAGCCTTTCGATGGCAGTGATGGCACACAGGATGCCTTCCAACTTCATTTCATGGGCCAGCCGGGAAACGATCGAGACAGTGAAGATGTCAGCCGGCGCATCAAATGTGTCAAGGAACGCTGCAGTATGGAACTCTCCATGCCTGCCATTGAGCGCCGTGTCTACAGGTGGCTCGAGCAATCCCGCGTGGGTCCGCCCGAAATCCTTTTCAGCCGCAAGGATCTGCTCAGTACCTACCAGCATGGGGATATTGGCTGGGATGAAGGGCGCAACCGCCATGGACATGACGGTAGCCGTCGCGACGGCACCAGACCGGCCCGAACAAGCCAGGACGGCTTCCAGTGCTGGTGGCCATTCGTACGCGTGGACCACATCGATGCCGAGTTCCTTCACGGTGCGGCGCAGGTGGGTGGCAACACCCGGAGTTGGCCGGCGGTGCACGGCAGGGGAGGAAATGAAATCCAGGCCCAGATCCTTAACCCGTTCCACGAGTGGACCCGGCTGACCATAAACCACCACGTCGTGGCCAAGCTTCTGCACAGCCGCAGCCAGCTCAATGGCGTTCAGCTGACTACCGCCAATGGCCATATCGTGCGGATAGACAAGAATCTTCATGCCACAGTTTCCTTTTCTCTGCCCCAGCTGCGAATAACAGCCAGGTCCGTGCGGCGGGCGATGAGTAATACTGACATGGTCAACGTTCCCAAGGCGGCAGCGGCCAGAACAGCCAACCAATCCGCGTCAATGGCCGAGGCCAGCACATAACTTCCACCCGCCACGGGAACGGCCACAAGGATTGACAGCCACATCTTGCCCAGAAAATCCATGAGCCGAAAGCCCCTGGCGGCGAGCATCTTGAGATAAATCGGCAGGACCACGAGCGCAGCAACAGCGACAGGTGCCGCCGCCAGACCAGCCAGGCCTCCCCAGTGGGCACCAGCCAGGAGGGCAGGGACCAAAACGAGCAACCAAACGATCTGAACCTTGAATATTGCTCCGGAACTGCCCAAAACAACCAAGTAGTCATACACAAGTTCAAAGAGGATACGGAACACGGCAAAGGCGGCCAACCAGACCAAGGGCACAGCCGCGGCAGCCCATTCATTCCCGTATACAAACGTCACCAACGGGACGGCCACACCGGCCATGACGGCAACCACGGGCAGGACGGCAGCTGTGACGACCCCTGTCAGGGACAACATGGCCGAGCGCATGGCAGGGGGGTCGTGCTGCAGCTTTGCAAATACCGGCGGCGCCACGCCTCGCAATGGCTGGGAAAAGATGCTTGTGGGCCAGCTTGAAAGGTTGAACGCCAGTACATAAAAGCCCAACACCACTGCGCCAAGTACTTTGCCGGCAATAATCTGATCCGCATACCCCACAGCAAAAACGACGATGCTAGAACCCGCCAAAGGCAGGCCAAAAAGGAGCAATGGCCGTATTTTGTACCTATTGAACCCAAATCTGACTGGCAACGGCGAATATTTGATGAACATGATTGCTGCAACGAGACTGGCCGCTACCCGCCCGATGGCTAGACTCATGGCACCCAACCCCATAACAACCAAAACCACGGAAACAATGGCCCCGAGCCAGACATTGACCTGGTCAATGACCATCCTCCGCCCCTGCAGGAAGTCCCTTTGCATGAGTGCCGCAGGAGTCGCCACCGCACCATTGATGACGACACAGCTAGCGATGACCCTCACAACGGCCGTGGCATCCGGATCCCCCATGGCCGTGGCGAAGTACGGCGCGCCCAGATATGCGCCAATAAAAATGAGGGTACTGCTGACCACGGAAATGGTTGTGACGGTTCCCGCTATTTCCTTGGGATCACCTACCCACCGCACTATGGCAAGGCTGACTCCAAGTTCGTTGAAACTCAAAATGGCAATGAGAGCGACAAAGGCAATGGCATAGGTGCCAAATTGTTCCGGCCCCAACAGCCGGGCCAGGGCAATACCAATCCCGATGGTGCCGAACTTGGAAATGAGTGTGTTCAGCAAGCTCAGCGCAAAGGCCCGGGCGGCCGTGGGCGTTGCCCTCGCTGATTCCTGCAGTGGAGTCGCCATTAGCATTTCACCCTACCCGCAGCACCTGGCGCAGAGTGTCAACAACCCGTTCCTGCTGCTCCGGAGAAATGTGCGGGAACAATGGAAGTGAGAGGATCCGACCGGCCGCCACTTCAGTGACGGGGAAGTCACCTTCACCCTTGCCGAGGTAGGAAAATGCCTTGGTCAGATGGATGGGGGTCGGATAGTGGATGCCGGCACCGATGCCTGCCTCATTCAGATGGGCTAGGACAGCGTCCCGGTCCTGCACCTCTACGACATACAGGTGCCATGCGTCCTGATATCCGGACCGGCCCACCGGAATCCTAACACCGTCCACATCAGCCAACAGACCGCCGTAGATGGCGGCTGCGTCCCGCCGCATGCCGTTCCAGCGCGGCAGGCGATTGAGTTTGGCGTCCAGCACCACTGCCTGGATCGTGTCGAGCCGGGAGTTCATGCCCACAACATCGTGGACATACTTGCTAGGACTGCCATGTGCGCCAAGCATACGGATTTGCTCGGCCACCTCGGGGTCATCAGTGGTTACGGCGCCGGCATCCCCCGCCGCCCCCAGGTTTTTTCCGGGGTAGAAGCTGGTGGCGCCGGCGAGGCCGAATGAACCTGCGACCTTGCCGTTGTGGCTGGCACCCTGAGACTGGGCCGCGTCCTCAATGACAACCGCATTGCAGGAAGCGGCGATGGAAAGTATTTCCTCCATGGAAGCCAACTGCCCAAATAGGTGAACAGGAAGGACTGCCCGTGTCTTGGCTGTGACAGCATCAGCCACCCGCTGCGGATCAATCAGCAAATGCACAGGTTCCACATCCACCAGCACCGGTGTGGCTCCCATGCGCGCCACGGCCTCGGCCGTGGCAATAAAAGAATTCGCCGGCAGGATCACTTCCGAACCCGCGGTCACACCGCAGGCGCGCAGTGCCAACTCCAGGGCATCCGTACCATTGCCCACGCCAATACAGTGTGCTGTCCCCGTAAACTGCGCATAGGCCTTTTCGAAGCGGCCGACGGCAGGTCCGCCAATGAACGCCGCGGTGGTCAACACCTCGTCAATTTCTTCGCGAATATCGTCAATAATTTCAGCCTGCTGCGCCTGCAGGTCGACCAATGGAATATGTTCCATCTCAGACCATCCTCCCCACTTCAAGGTTTGCAACGTCAATTTCCTCATGCCGCTCCAAGCTCCGGGCCGGCACCCCAACCCAGGTTTCGCCGTCGGGCACGTTATGGACGACGGCGGCCCCCATACCCACGGTGGTGCCGGCGCCAATCGTGCACCGTTCGCGCACGCTGGCGTTCATGCCCAGATAGGCGCCCCGGCCGATCCGCACTCCGCCACCGAGAGACACTCCGGCGGCCAGTGTTGCAAAGTCCGCCAGGACGTCGTCGTGCGTCAGGGTCACATGCGGCATGGCCACAACGTGCCGACCCACGCGAACGTCCGCCGTCAGCACCACATGGGCCAGCAGGATGCTGCCCTCACCCACCGCCGAGCCGGGCGGGACCACCGCTGTCGGGTCAATGACTGTGGCATAGCTAGAGTCATGCACTCCGAGATCTTCCAGTTGCAGGGCAATGCGCTCCCGGACCGAACCTTTGCCGGCGCACAGGACAAACTGCGCGCCCGGGTACCTCACTGCGTCGGCTATGGGCCCCAGCACCGGGACGCCGCTGATGATGGTGCCTCTGAGCGCCGGGTCGTCATCGAGGAAACCGACAACGACGTGTGTTCCTGTAGAACGCGTTGACACGATGACTTCACGGGCCAGCCCGCTGGCTGCTACGAGTATGAGTGCCGGCATGATCAGTTCTTCCCTGCAGTCATGACGGCGCCGATGACGCGCTCCTGTTCAGAGCCGGTGAGCTGGTGGAATACCGGAAGTATGAGCGTGTTGTCGGTGAGCCTGTCCGTCACGGAAAGGTCCGCTACACCGGTGTCCCACCCTGTGTAGGCAGGTTGGCGGTGGGAGGCCATGATGCCGCGGCGGGCGGAAATACCTCTCGCCGCCAAATGTTCCAGAAGCCCTTCGCGGGTGGTTCCGAATTCGGGCAGCACCTCCAACCAAAATGATTGGAAGTTGCTCGTCCCATAGACCGGGTCATGGGACAGCCGCAGCCCGGGAGTGCCGTCCAGCGCTGCAGCATAGCGTGCCACGATCCGGCGTCTCTGGGCAACTGCCTCTGCCAGCCGCCCCAACTGAACAATACCTACGGCTGCCTGCATGTCGGTCATACGGAAGTTGTAGCCAATTTCCGTGTATTCCTCCGGCGGTGCCAACACGGCCGAATGCCTACTGGCGGCCGAGGCGCTCATGGCGTGCTCGCGCAGCTTGGCCGCCCGTTGCGCCCAATCGCCGCGGGAGGTGGTGAGCATGCCGCCCTCCCCCGTGGTCAGAATTTTGCGCGGGTGGAACGACCATGCGGTGATTTCGGCGCCTGCGCCCACGGGCAGAGACCGATAAGTGGATCCGGCACCGCACGCAGCATCCTCAATCACAGCAATCCCCAAGGGGTCGCACAACTCCCGGATCGGCGCCAAGTCGACAGGCATGCCGCCCTGGTCAACAACGATCACTGCCCGGGTCCTGGGCGTCAGCGCAGCCGCAATGGTGCCGGCTGTGACGTTGCCCGTCTGCAGTTCGACGTCCGCGAAGACCGGTCTGGCCCCCACGTACGTGGGGGCGTTGGCTGTGGCGATGAAGGAGAACGACGGAACGACGACGTCGTCCCCGGCCTTGATCCCGGCCACCACCAGGGCCAGATGAAGCGCCGTCGTGCAGTTGGAGGTGGCAACGGCAAATCCCGCGTTTTGCGCCGCAGCGAATTCTGCTTCAAACTGTGCAACTTTGGGCCCCTGGGCAACCCAGCCGGAGGCGATGACTGCCGCAACAGCCTCGGCCTCCTCGGCGCCAAGCCAGGGCTTCATAACATTGATGCGGGGCCGGGCCGCCATTTCCAGCCCGGCCATGTCTTGTGCAGGTGAGGCCGTCATCGGATGCCCGCGCCCACGGTGCGGCCGGCAGCGATTTCCTCACGCAACGGCCGCCACCACGCAACCAGTTCGCGCAGCCCGTCTTCCAACTGCACGCCAGCGGTAAAACCAAGGTCTTGCCGGGCTGCGGAAACATCTGCAAGCCGCCGCACAACGCCGTTGACGGCACGCTCCGGTCCGTGTTCGACCTCGAGGGTTGAATCCATGGCCCGCAGAAGCGCCTGGGCAAGTTCCAACAGCGACGTCTCCTGCCCGCTGGCAATGTTGTAGACGCCCTCGTTGATGCCGCTTGCCGCGGCCAAAATGTTGGAGCGTGCGATGTCCACCGTGTAGGCGAAATCCATGGTCTGGAGACCGTCGCCGAAAATCAACGGGGGCAGGCCGTCGGCAATCCGTTCCATCCAGCGCACCAACACCTCCGTGTACAGGCCATGGACGTCCATTCGGGGGCCGTAGACGTTGAAGTATCTCAGGAGCACGTAGTTCAAACCTGACATGGCCCTGAAACTTCTGACCATGCCTTCGTTGAAGGACTTGGCCGCACCGTAGAACGTGTCGTTATTGTGATGATGATGGCGTTCGGTCGTGGGGAAGTCTTCCGCCATCCCGTAGACGGAGGCACTGGAAGCCGCCACAAGCTTCCCAACCTTGTGTTCCGCGGCTGCCTCGATCACGTTGAAGGTGCCGTCGACGAGCACTTCCAGCGCCAGCCGGGGTTCCTCGGCACATTGGGTGATGCGGATGGCCGCCTGGTGGAAAACAATGTCCTTGCCCCGTGTCAGGTCGTGGACGGCGTCGCGGTTGCGCAGGTCAGTCTCGTGGAGGTCGACCTTGCCCGTGGCCAGCGCATCAGCAAGGTTCGAACTGCGTCCGCGCACCAAGTTGTCAAGCACGTCAATGTGCCCGGCACCTGCCCTCAAAAGCTGATCGACAATCGTGGACCCGATGGTGCCGGCCCCACCCGTCACCAGAATATTTGCACCCTGTAGCGTGCTCATCGTGTTCCCTCCAGTTGAACGTCGATACTTGCCACGAAACTTCTCTCCCCGCCTTGTTCCAGGCTTCGGCTGGCTGCCTCCAGGACATTCAGGACCCGCATCCCTGCCAGTCCGCTGGTGCGCGCTGACCTACCTTCCCGGATGCTGGCTGCGAATTCTGCAACCATCAGTCCCAGTGGTTCCTTTTCCGGAAGTGCCGGGGACCAGGTGTCGCCCATGCGGTAGGAAATGGCTTGGGCCTGGCGCTGGGCGGCCGAGGTGGACGCCTTCTCAAAATTGATGCCCCTGTCGTAGACGCTGATTCGCTGCTGTGGGACAAGGTCGTCCCACACCAGGGTGCGCTTCGTCCCGCCAATGATCATCTGCCGGATTTTTGTGGGACTGAGCCAATTGACGTTGATGTGTGCCATGGCGTTGTTTGGCAGCGCAAACGTCAGGTGGCCCACGCACGCTTTACCCGTGCCCAGTGGATCGGCCCCGTGGGCGGCGACGGAATCGGGCCGCAGCCCGCCCGGCATAATGAAGTCAATGATTGAAAGGTCGTGGGGTGCAAGGTCCCAAAAGACGTCAACGTCCGGCTGGACCAGGCCCAGATTGATCCTCACGGAGTCGATGAACAGGATGTCTCCGAGTTCGCCTTGCTCAATTAGTTCCCGGATCTTCATTACAGCGGGCGTGTAGCAGTAAGTGTGGTCCGCCATCAGGACCAGGCCACGCTCTGCCGCGGCGTCGACCATCGCCATCCCCAGCTCACGACTACCAGCCAAAGGCTTTTCCACCAGGACGTGTTTGCCAGCCTCAAGTGCCGCCAGAGCGATCAAGTGGTGAGTACGCGCCGGGGTTGCTATGGCTACTGCGTCAACCTCGATGGAGGACAACAGGGCATCCAACGATTCAAAGACGGGGACGTCCCCCAAGGGGCCGGCAACCTTCAGTGCCCGACCTCGGTCTTGGTCCACAATGGCGGACAACTCCCAGGCCTGGCTTGCCTTGAAATTTCGGGCTAGGTTGGGGCCCCAATAGCCCGCACCTATGACTGCAACCTTCAACAGGGCGCCAGGGTCAACCGACGATTCCTGATGGAGGGGATCTGAATTTGAGACCATGATTCATTCCATTTCTATGTGAAGTTGTGCCTCATTGCAAAAGGTGGGCTAGCTGGCCCCCTCCGGGGAATAGACGGCCTTGGCAGTACGCCACAGAATGATGAAATCGCCGGTCAGGGACCAATTCTCTACGTAGTAGAGGTCAAGCCGGACCGACTCTTCCCACGGGAGTATCGACCGTCCACTGACCTGCCACAGTCCGGTAATGCCTGGCTTAATCAGCAGGCGGCGCCCTGCGGGGGCCTGGTATTCGGCCACTTCCTTGGCAAGCGGGGGCCGGGGGCCAACAAGGCTCATGTCCCCGA
The DNA here is from genome assembly GCF_046736435.1 of Arthrobacter sp. LAPM80. Classification (NCBI taxonomy): domain Bacteria; kingdom Bacillati; phylum Actinomycetota; class Actinomycetes; order Micrococcales; family Micrococcaceae; genus Arthrobacter; species Arthrobacter sp. LAPM80. Next base: position 343,445 of record NZ_JBCHVD010000002.1, on the reverse strand, counting down.
TAAGGACATTCCACAGCTGGGGAAGCTCGTCAAGGGAGTACTTGCGCATCCACCGCCCGCACCCGGTGATCCGGGGGTCCCGGGCCATCTTGAACAACGGCCCTGCGCCTTCGTTCTTGCCGGCAAGGCCGTCAAGAAGCTTTTCTGCGTCAACCACCATGGACCGGAACTTCAACATTTTGAACGTTTCCCCATTGCGGCCAACCCGTTCCTGGTGGAACAAGGCGGGACCTGCGCTGTCCATCCGGACAATCAGGGCCAAGAGCAGCAAAACGGGTGAAAGGAACAGTAGCCCCGTGGCCGATAGGACCACGTCCATCGCTCTCTTGTACAGGTGTTTGCCACCTGAGTACTGGGGAAGTTCCACATGCATCAACGGAAGCCCCTCCACGGGACGGAAGTGCACCCTGGGGCCGGCAACATTTGTCAGGCTCGAGGCCAGAACCAGCTCGGTGTGGAGTTCGCCGAGGTCCCAGCCCAGCTGCTGTATGGTGGCGGGGCCGCCAGGGAGGTTTCCTGCGACGATGACGGTGTCGGCGCCCGTGGCGGCAAGCACGTTCTCAATCCGTGCGCTGCTGGAAAAAACCGGGAGACGGTACCACGGGGGGTTCAATTCCGTTCCAGCTGCCAGGGACGTCAGTGCTACACCAGCAACCCGGTACCCGGTGGCCGGGTTGGACCGCAGCTGGGAGATGACATACTGCGCATCCTCTGTGGTGCCCATGACCACAGCGTTGGAAAAGCAACCTCCGGCGGTCCGCCGTCTGGCCAGCCACCGTCGCCATAGCCAGCGGGACAGCATCAGCAGGAATATGCCTAGTGGCAGCGCTATGGCAAAGAAACCGCGGACGACGTCAAGTTTGAAGACGACCATAAAAATGGCGAGCAGGCCAAATGCACTCAGCGTCGAATGAATGATCCTCTTGTATTCCGTGGCACCTAAACCAAAGATACGTCGTTCACGTGAACTGAATATCTCCAGGGTGGCATTCCACACCACCAAGAGCAGCAGACTTAGGGGAATGTATCCATTAAGCGATGCGGCAGGATCCCCAGGAAGATCCAGGAAGAATCGCCCCATGAAGGCAACCGTAATAACGAAGCACGTTACAAACAGGTCGGTGAGCCGGATGTTTCGGGCGTAGGAGCTGGACCAGCTGGCTGCCGTCACCGGTTTGGTGCCGCCGGCCGGAGTCCTTGGCTTGCTGTCCCAGACGGAGTGCTTTGGCCGCGGCGGCCAGAAACCCTGTCGCGTTCCGGGTGCCTGTCGCTTACCGGGTGCCACCAGGGGCCCAGCCGACCATGCGGTGGAGTGATTCCTCAGGATGCTCATGACTGGCCTGCACCAACGAGGCGCTGGGTACCAAGGTGTGAGAAGTTGTGGGGAGCCGACGACGGCTGGGGGAAAGCCTTGGTCTCAGAAGGCTTATCCGCCGCCGGCTCCGAATGGGGAGCCCGGCATGTGGAACCGGGCTGACCTTTTGCGGTTGAGTCAGAGGAGCGAGTGATCATTATGCTTAGGTGCTCTCCGAGGCGGTCCGCGACTACCCCGCTAAGGTGCACCACCGCGTGCGTTGGATGAAACATTGAGACCTTCCTGCACTTAACGTCCGGTGGGATGCTTCCAGCTAACTTCCTGACGGCGCTGGACACACGAGTGGGCGCTACCCTAATGGCCAGTGGCGGCCCTGTGGTTTTACCGGGAATTACTCGAGGGTGTACTTGTGCAAGTACCTATTGCTACTTGGTTTGGTCCCCTCAGGGCACACAAAATAGGCCCTGCACAGGTGTGCAAGGCGGGTTGATTTAGGACTTTCGCGGACTTTTAGCTAGTCCGAAAGTACAAAGGCGAGGTCTTTGCGATCGGTGATCCCGAGCTTCGCATAGGCCCTGTAAAGGTGCCCCTCCACGGTGCGCACTGAGACATGAAGCTGGGCGGCAATGACCTTGTCAGTGAGGCCTTGTGCAGCCATCAGCCCAATTTCCATTTCCCTGGACGTCAGCATCTCCCGGGTCCTCCGTTGGCTTTTTGAGAACCCCTCCAAGAATTCCCCATCCGTGGTCAGTGCAAGCTCAACCAGGTCAAGGCCTTGGCGCACCTTGGCGAACAGGTTGCCCTCGCGGTCCTTGCCCACCAGAGAAGAAGCGAACCTCAGCACCTTGCCGGCATGTTGGTACATTTGTGCTTCCAAGAGCTGTTCAGCAGCATTCACCACTTCCGACGCCGTCCTTAGGCCCAGTGCCTGGGCGTACACGGCCAGCCCAGCGGCCCAGCGGCCTTCCACCTTGTGGGCAACGGGCAGGATCCGCGGTATGACCTGGTTCGTGTCAAAGTCCAGCATAAGGGACAGGGCATTGAGCTCAGCGGTCACGAGCCCGCGGTCCGCGGCATCGTCGGCTATAGTCAGGAGCTCGGCCAGACCGGTGCCATCGCCGTCGAGGTGCTCGCGGGCGGCGGCAATGAAAGCTCGCTCGTGGGCCACGACTATGAACATGCTGGCGTCTTCGCGGTATTGGCGCACCAACTTCCTTGCGATTTCATCCTGGCCGGTCCGTGCAGCCGCATAGGCAGCCATTGCGGCACAATATCCAAATAGTTGTTGCGGGTCGCTGTGCTGCAGGGCGTCGAGGCCCTCGAGCAGCACCGCAAGTGCGTTCGTGATGTTCCCCTGCCGAAGCATCAACATGCCGCGGGCAACTCCTACGCTGCCGCCAAAAGATATGGTTGCCTTGCCCACGTCGACGGCAAGGAATTGGAGCAATTGTTCCGATTCATCCCACTCCCCAGCCGTCAACGAGGCAATCTGGGCCCGGCTGATGATCATTTCAGGCACAAAATACACGTCGTGGTCTTCAGCCTGCTTGATGGCAAATGCCGCAGCCGCCCTTTCCCTAGCGGCTAGGGGAAATCCTATGGCGCTGAGGCGTTCCGCATCCATCGCCAAGGCTATGGACCTGTTGCACAGGTGGTCCAGGTCCGTTGGGTCCATGGCGTTGCCAAGCACACGCTCGATGTGCGGCACCATGGCCACATACCGGCCCGCTCGCGAGAGGGCCATCAGGTCGATGACATCAGCCCGCTCTCCTGCCCTCCACAGAATCTCAGCAGCATTCCCCGGATCCAGCCGTGCCAGCCGTTCCCCCTCGAAACGCAGCTTGGCGGCGTCCGTATGGATGACATCCGTGGAAAGTCCCAGTGCCGAATGTGTGGCTGCACGCAGCAGGCTGCCAAACAGCATCTCTGAAATGCTCTCGGCATGCCCGGAATCGAGCTCAAGGAGCTGTGCGGCCTGCAGGTACTGGCCCATATTGAATTTTGCTCGGGCCTTGACGGCATGTGCCTTCCGTAGATTCCCGGCACCAGAAACCTCCCCGGCAAGCCTCAACGCAACCCCGGACTCGTAGAGTTTGCAGGCGAAAATCGCTGCCGGCAACAACTTCTCGTCAGGAACGTGGCGGCCGCTTTCCAGCGTCCAGATGACGATGCGCAGCAGGGACTCCGGGGTTGACGGTTCAGCCTCGAGGTCGCTGATGAGACGGCTGTGCAACTGCTTGCTCCGCGAATGTGGCACCATCTCCCGGATGACTTCACCATAGACGGGGTTGACGAGACGCAAAATGCCAGACCCTTGGGAAGTTTCTTGGAGAAGGTTCCTTTCGAAAAGATCGCCGATGGCAGCGCTGCCAAGCTGGCTACTGACGGTTTCAGCCGGCACTGGTTCGGACAATGCAACAAGGTCCAGTGTTTCCCGTGCAGGGGCCGAAAGCCCGCGGAGTTGTTCCCTGACGACCTCTTGCAGCTGGTGCCCTGCCGGCACGGCCTCCATGTCCATGACCCAGACACCATCTATTTGGCGCAGCTTGCCTCGGCTCAGTGCGTCCTCCATGACGAGCCTCATGAGCAGGGGGTTGCCTCCGGCAGTGTTCCAGAAGTACCAGCTGGTGTTCGTCGTGGTTTGCCCACCTAGGGCACCTGCACAAAATGCGTTGCCTTCGCCCCGAGACAGGGGCTGGAGGCGGAATTTCTCGGCCAGACCGGTATCCCAGAGACGCGGAAGTGGACTGACAGGCTCATTTGCGGCACGGTGCGCAATGACAAGCTTGATCTTTCCTGCCTGGGTAAGGCTGACGACAACTTCGGCCGTTGCCCTGTCCAGGTAGTCGGCTTCGTCGATAATCATCAGCGGGTGACCGAGACTGGCACCCATTCCCAGCTTAGCCACGAGGGCCCCCTGCTGCTCCTCCAACAGTGCCAAAGTCTTTCTAATGGCATCGACATGTGACTCGACAAAGGACGACGAGGTGCGTCTCAGGTAGGGGGCCAGGATGCCAAAAGGGATGGTTGCCAGGGAGGGAGTTCCATGCAGCGCAATAACAGCACCCTTCCCGGACGCCAGGGCGGCTAGCTCACGTAGCAGGGATGTGGCCCCCAACCCCATCTCCGAACTGAGAAAAATCGCGCTGCAGTCAACACTTTGCAGCTGGCCGACTATTTTCGCTAGTTCCGCCTTGCGGCAAAACGATGTGTGGAGTGTGGCACCGCTGGTTGTGGATGAGCTGCGGTTCTCCCCCACCATCACCTAAATATCCTGATCTTCAAGAAGCTCATGGCGGTTGGTGATGCCAAGTTTGCTGTACAACTGATAAAGGTGTCCTTCCACCGTGCGCACCGAAACGCCAATCCTGTCGGCTATGGCACGGTTCCCCAGACCTCGTTTTGCCAATTTGGCTACCTGGACTTCCCTTGGTGTGAGCTTGACTCCGGCGCTTTGAGGCTTGAGCGGCAAGTTGGGAAGGTTCCGGTGAAGCCGTTCAAGGCGCTGGGATGCTGATCGGGCCAAAATGGATTTCCCCGCTTCCCTGGCGAAGTCCAAGGCGAGGACCGCACAACGGGATTCGACGGCGTCGAGCCCTAAACTCTCGGCAATTTCGGCCGCTTCCAACGCCTTTTCAGCACTGCGGGTGCGGCAACTGCGGGCAATCAGCACGTTCACTGTTGCCATGGGCCCCTGGCGCCGCAGCGACACTTCCTCCAACAAGGCGTACTGCTTGTCCGTGGCGTGAATACTTCCACCAAAAAGAGCCATCGAAGCTGTGGTAAACCGACCCTTGGCAATATCGAGTAAGGCCGAGCTGTGCAATTGTTCGGCAGCCCGGGGATCATCGAGCCACCGCAGTGCCATGAGCTTGAAAAATTCAGACATTGCAGTGTTGGTCCATAAAGTGGGGCCAGGAACTGAACTGGCCATGGCAAGGTAGCTTTGTGCCTCCTGGGCGTTGTTGACCTGGGCAAAGCAGAATGCCAGCGCCGAATATGCCAGCCCGAGAGCGTTGTCGCAGTTTCGGGCTTCAAGCTGCGCAGCCGCCGACATAAGCACCTGGACCCCCTCTGCCCCTCGCCCCGCATAGGCGTGCGCCAGGCCGAGGTCCAGTTCAATCAGGCCGCCCCGGTAAGGGACCAGTGTGTGCATTCCTTCGAGTTCGCGGCGCAGCCGCTGAACACACTCCACCCACAATCCGCTCCAGATCTGGGCGTTCGCCAGGCCGTTGCGGTAGTAGTCGCTGAAAAGCGGTGTGAAGCCCCTTTGTGCTATTTCCGCAGCGATCCGCTGGCCCAGTGCTGCGGATTCCACTTCGCGCCCGACAGCGGCCAGCGTGGGGACGAGCAGGCAGGCACTGTTAAGACTGTACTCAACATCGCTGTCCTTGACTGCCGCTTCCAGGTCCTCCACAACAGCCAAGAACTCACCGTGGTAAACCTGGAATTCACAACGGGCGAGGTCGACCATCCTCCGGGCCCGCCCTGCACTTCCGGAATGGTCCGCCTCCCAGGCCGCGGTTACGCGCGCCCCGGCTGCCTCCAGCAATCCCGGAATGCGCCGTTTGCCCTCGGGCACCCACAAAAGGGCCCCTGTCAGGGCAAGTGTCCAGGAGCCCAATTCCTCGGCGGTGAGGGCAGAGATGACGGTGGCGGGGACGGTGTCCAACTCGGCCACGGCAGATCCGTAGTCGGCCAATAGCCTATAGGCGGTGCTGCGAGCCTGCGCCGCCTTGACCCGCAAAGGGTGATCTATTGGGATTTGTGCCGTGCAGCGCAACGCAAGCACGGGATCGAAGTGCCGCAGTGCGCTTATTGCCGCGGCGAGGCCGAAACGGGGTTCCAGGACCATCCCGGCGTCCAGGGTCCAGGCGGCAAGAGACATTGTTTCTCGCCAGTCAAGTGAATCCAGTTCCCTGTCGAACGTCATGGCAATCTCGGCGAGCAACTCAGCCTTGCGCTCGGTCGTCAGCACGCTGCGCACGATGTCCCCTACATACCCCTCCGTCAAGGATGCGCGATGGCGGCCGTCACCACTGATCTGGACATAACCGCGCTCCTCAAGCTGCCACAGCACATCCTCTCCCAGGACGGATGAGGCCACATGAAGGGGCGCGTTGCCCAGCAGCGACATTTTCTCCACCCCGAGGCGCACCGAGGTTTCCTCCCGAGCCAGCCTGGCACGGACAATCTCGGCCAGTGTGCTGCTGGCATCCATGTTGATCGGATCCTTGAGAACCCAGCCGCCGAGATGTTTTTTGATGCTGCCCTTGGCCACCTGCTCGCTAAAAAGTGCCTGCAGCACCAGGGGAATGCCGTTACTGGCCTTATGCAACGCCGTCACTGCCGACTCGGAGACAAAAGTTCCCGTGGCCTTGGCGATCAGTTCCCCTACTTCGGCGCGAGTAAAGCGATCGAGCCGAACTTCACCCAGCATTCCGTCCTTAGCCAGCCAGACAAGGTCTTCCGGCAATTGGCCCAACTCGCGCGCCAAGACCAACAGCTTCGCTGTGCCGCCCATGAGCAGATGCATCAGGACACCCACCGTCATGGTGTCCAATCCTGGCAGCTCATCCACCACGAGCAGAACATCCCTGCCGGCAGCGTCGGCCCGGATGAGCTCGTCGATGCCTTGAATGATGCCGGTCGGAGATTCAAGGGAGGTGGCCGTTAGCCGCGCCATCAACATTGACAGCGGACCATAGGCAATGAGGGTCTCGGCGGGCGAGCCAAACAGCCGTTCAATATGAGTGGTGGCAGACAATGCCTCTTCTACAGCGTGAGCCAGTGAGGTCTTGCCGACCCCCCATGGCCCCAAAACCACGACGCCATAGGTGGCAGGCTCGTTGATGGCTTTGACCGTGACGTCAATCTCGGCCTGCCTAACGAAAGAAGACCACAGCTTGCGTTCCGCCGCCCCCATGGCTCCAAAGGTCCCCGAACGGGCTGGCCTCAACCATGTGGGAGCAGCGACATCATTGTAAATTGTCATGTCGAGACCCCATTTTTCCTGCGGCGGGCGGTCCCACAGAGCCGCTTACCACCTTGCTGCGATACTAACAGCATGGTCAGGAAAATTGAACCTTTAGGCTAGGAACGTTAAACCTTTGGGCTAGGAACGCAACTCGTGGAATTTCTCCTGCGCTGTCAGCAGGCCTTCGGCGGCAAGCAGCTCGACGGCGTCCGCTGCATTGTCGATCAGAAAAGGCAGGTCCTTGTTTTCTGCTGTCGAGAAATCACGCAGCACATGGCTGGCCGCGTCCGCGCGGCCGGGGGGACGTCCAACTCCGGCACGCACACGGTAGTAATCCTTGGTGCCCAGCGTCCGGGAAATATCGCGCAGACCATTGTGCCCGCCCTCACCGCCGCCAAGCTTGAGCTTGACGGTGTCAAAGGGGATGTCGATCTCGTCATGCACGGTAATCACGTGATCGGGCGTCAGGTTGTAGAACTTGGCGAGTGCCGCCGTCGGGCCTCCACTGAGGTTCATGAAGACCGATGGCTTGGCCAGGATCAGTTTGTGCCCGCCCATGGCCATCCGGCCTGTGGCCACCAGCGCCTTGGCCTTGTGGGTCTTGAAGGTGGCATCCATGCGGGACGCAAGTTCCTCAACCACCATGTAGCCAATATTGTGCCTGTTACGGCTGTAGCCGGGCCCGGGGTTCCCGAGCCCGACTACAAGCCACGTTTCACTCATAAGTGGTGAGTGCTACTCTGCAACTGCTTCAGGGGCAACTGCTGCTTCAGCCAAGTGGGCGATCAGCATGACGCCTTCAAGGGCCAGCTCGGTGTTGGCCGGGAGGACCAGGTCGGTGGCGTAGATGTGCTGGCCGGCTGTGCGGCCGGCAATGCTGACCTCAACACTGACAGGAACGTTGGTTGCATCGGCGGTGACGCTGACAACCATTTCTTCCTGGTTGACAACAACGGCTGCAGCAGGCTCGCCAACCAGTACGACGCGAACGTCAACAATGACCTTCTCGCCCTTCTGGACGGTCAACAGGTCGATGTGCTCGACGATCTGCAGTACGGGATCCTTCTGGACATCCTTCACCAGGGCGAGGTGCACGACGCCGTCAACTGTGACGTTCAGCAGTGCGTTGGCACTGCGGATGGCGCGGCTGGTTTCGCGCTCAGGCAGAACGATGTGCAAGGGGGCAACACCGTGGCCGTAGATGACTGCGGGGATCTGCTTGGCGCGGCGGATGCGGCGTGCAGCGCCCTTGCCGAATTCGTTGCGTGCTTCGCCGGTCAGGTTCAAATCAGACATGAAAAAAGCTCCTTCATTCTTTAGTGTGGGCGTGGACTAAACAGGTCAACACAATCCACAACACGAATGCAAGGAGCGTAGAAGACCCAGTCGATCACGGACACTTTTCGGGTGTCCCTCGCCAAGGTTTACTGCTCAATACTACCAGAACGACGGCCGCGGGCCCGCCACGGTTGTGGCGGGCCGGCCAGCGTGCGTTGTTAGGCGTTGCCGTCGAAGAGGCTCGTGACCGAGCCGTCCTCGAAGACTTCCTTGATGGCCTGGGCCAGCAACGGGGCGATGGAGAGCACCGTCAGGGTCTCGAAGCGCTTATCTTCCGGGATGGGCAGGGTGTTGGTGACAACAACCTGGCGGGCACCACAGTTGGCAAGGCGCTCGGCGGCCGGGTCGGAGAACACGGCGTGCGTTGCGGCGATAATGACGTCCTTGGCACCGGCATCCTTCAGGACGCGGACGGCACCGGCAATGGTTCCGCCGGTGTCGATCATGTCATCGATCAGCACGCAGGTGCGCCCTTCCACCTGACCCACCACAGTCTTGGAAACGGCCTGGTTGGGCACCGTCAAGTCGCGGGACTTGTGCACGAAGGCCAGAGGCGCGCCACCGAGGCGCTCGGCCCACTGCTCAGCCACGCGTACACGGCCGGTGTCGGGTGAGACGACGGTGACGGCGTCGTCCCCGACCATCTCGCGGATGTGATCGGCCAACAGCGGGATCGCGAACAGGTGGTCAACGGGGCCGTCGAAGAAGCCCTGGATCTGCGCGGTGTGCAGGTCAACGCTCATGATGCGGTCGGCGCCGGCAGTCTTGTACAGGTCGGCGACGAGGCGGGCGGAGATGGGCTCGCGGCCGCGGCCCTTCTTGTCCTGCCGGGCGTACGGGTAGAACGGGGAGACCACGGTGATGCCGCGGGCGGAGGCACGCTTCATGGAGTCAATCATGATCAGCTGCTCCATGAGCCAGTTGTTCAAGGGTGCCGGGTGAGACTGGATGATGAAGACTTCCTTGCCGCGCACGCTTTCCCCGGACCGCACGTAGATTTCACCGTTGGCGAAGTCGTAAGCGGAAATGGGCAGCAACTCGGTCCCGAGGCAGCGCGCCACTTCCTCAGCCAGTTCCGGGTGGGCCCGGCCCGTTGCCAACACCAGCTTTTTGTCGACGTTATGACTTAGTTCGCTCATGATTTTCTTTCTCGCGGTGGTGGTGGAAGTGAGAAGTTTTAGTTGGCTGCCGTGGCGGCGGCCTGTTCGGCGGCATCTGCTGAGATGCTGCCGGGCCGGTTGGCTGCTGTCCAGCCCTCGGCGTTGCGCTGCGGGGCAACTGTCAGGCTCAACGCACCGGCAGGCACGTCCCTGCGCACGATGGCGCCCGCGCCTGTGAAGGCACCGTCGCCGACGTTCACGGGGGCAACAAACACGGTGTTGGAACCCGTGCGGACGCCCGAGCCGATCTTCGTGCGGTGCTTGTTCACTCCGTCGAAGTTGGCTGTGATGTTGCCGCAGCCAATGTTGGTGTCCTCGCCGATTTCGGCGTCTCCGGCGTAGCCGAGGTGGGAAAGCTTGGAGCCGCGGCCGATCGTGACGTTCTTTGTCTCGTAGAACGCGCCGATCTTTCCGTCGGCACCCAGCACGGTGCCGGGGCGCAGGTACGTGAACGGGCCAACGTGGGCGCCCTCGCCGATGATGGCTCCGGTGCCGTGGGTGCGAGTGACTTCTGCACCTGCCGCGATCTGCACGTCGGTCAGCGTCGAATCAGGACCGACGACGGCGTCGCGCGCCACGGTTGTTGTGCCGTGCAGCTGGGTGCCCGGCAAGATGGTGACGTCCGCCTCAAGCTGGACGGTGGAGTCGATCCATGTGGTGGCCGGGTCGACGATGCTGACGCCTGCGCGCATCCAGCCTTCAACTATGCGGCGGTTGTGCTCGGCGCCCAGGGCGGCAAGCTGCACGCGGTCGTTGGCGCCTTCAACCTGCCAGCGGTCGGTTGTGGAGACTGCGGCGACCCTGCCGCCGTCGTTCCTTGCCAGGCCCAGGACATCGGTGAGGTACATCTCGCCCTGGCTGTTCTCGGTGGTGACACGCTTCAGTGCGCTGCGCAGCACGGCGGCGTCGAAGGCGTAGATGCCGGAGTTGATCTCGCGGATGTCACGCTCGGCGTCGGTGGCGTCCTTGTGCTCGCGGATGCCAAGGACCGTGCCGTCGGCTGCATCGCGCAGGATGCGGCCATAGCCGGCGGCGTCATCGAGGACTGCCGTCAGGACCGTGACTGCGTTGTTGTCGGCATTGTGCACGGCGACGAGTTCCTGCAGGAGATCGGTGGTCAGCAGCGGAACATCACCGTAGGTCACAACAACAGTGCCGTTGAGGGTTTCCCGTGCGTCAAGGGCGTCCATGGCCTGCTGGACGGCGCGGCCGGTGCCGGGAATCTCGTCCTGGTCCACAAGGATCACGCCGGCGTCGAGTCCGCCCACATGCGCGGCGACAAGGTCACGCTCGTGACGGACAACAACGGCAAGCTTGCCGGGGTTCAAACCCTGCGCTGCAGCAAGAGCGTGACCAACCATGGAAATTCCACCGATGGTGTGCAGGATCTTGGGTGTGCGTGATTTCATCCGGGTGCCTGCGCCTGCAGCGAGAATAATGACTGCTGCCGGGTTGTCGGTGGGGATGTCTTGGGGGCTCACTAAGTGGCACTCCTGCCCGGACGAAAGTCCGTTTTCAAACGTACGCAATGGGAAACAACTCAATGGTACCCGCTCGGCTGGCATGCCGGATTTTTCAAAAGTGGTTCCGCCCATAGGATTCGAACCTATACTCCACAGCTCCAAAGGCTGGGGTGCTGCCATTACACCAGGGCGGACCATGCGCTTCCCGCTCTCGCCGGAAGCTCACGAGAATATAGTGTGCCACGGGCATGGCATCTTTCGCGAGTTGAGACGGCCCGGGTGGCCGAAATCCACACCATGAGGTGTGAAAGGTCACACAAAGACTTGTCCGGCCATGTTCCGTTCTGCGCTGAACCTACTCGTGGACTTGGCGCACAACACTGTTCTGCGCCAAGTCCAGACGTGGGTTCAACGCAGAACAGTGCAGCCGGAAGCTACTCCAGGACGCCCGAGGCCTCAAGCCACTCAAGCTCAAGTCCCTCGCGCTCGGTTGCGAGCTTGCTCAGCTTCGCCTGCAGGACTGCCAGGGTGTCATAGTCGCCAACACTGTCCGCCATCTGCGCGTGGATCTTGGCGTCGGCAGCCGAGTTCTTGCCCAGCTGGCGCTCCAAACGGTTCAGGACCTTGCGGGCGTCACGCTTCTGGCCCTCGGTGGGACCCGACGATGCGGCGGCAGAAGGGGAAGGCGCAGGGCTTGAGGGAGCCAGGCCCGCGTTCTCACGCAGTTCCAGGTACTCGTCCACGCCCCTGACCAGTCCGCGGATCTTGCCGTCGCCCAGCAGCGCCATCTGGTGGTCGGTGACGCGCTCAAGCAGGTACCGATCGTGCGAGACGACCACGAGCGTGCCGGGCCAGCCGTCGAGCACGTCCTCCACGGCCGCTAGCGTGTCGGTGTCGAGGTCGTTCGTGGGCTCATCGAGCATCAACACGTTCGGCTCCCCCACCAGCAGGCGCAGCAGCTGCAGGCGGCGGCGCTCACCACCTGAGAGGTCCTTGACCATGGTCCACTGCTTGTCCTTCGTGAAGCCGAGCTGCTCCACTAGCTGCCCTGCCGTCATGTCCTTCCCGCCGACGTCGAAGGAGCGTTTTTCCCGCTCGATGACCTCGATGACGCGCATTGTCAGGACGTCCTCGAGCTCGCGCACTTCCTGCGTGAGCACGGCGGTCTTCACGGTTGAGCCGCGCTTGACCGTTCCGGACGACGGCGCGACCTCACCGTTGAGCAGGCGCAGCAGGGTGGTCTTGCCCGCACCGTTGACGCCGACAAGTCCGAGGCGTTCGCCCGGGGCCAGGCGCAGGGTGATGTTGTTGAACATCTCCTTGGCCTTCTCGCCCTCGCCGAAGCTCAGGGAGACGTTTTCCAGGTCGATGACGTCCTTGCCCAGGCGGGCTGTGGCCATTTTTGACAGGGCCACGGTGTCGCGGGGTTCCGGGACGTCGGCAATGAGCTCGTTGGCTGCCTCGATGCGGAACTTGGGCTTTGCAGTGCGAGCCGGGGCGCCGCGGCGCAGCCAGGCCAGTTCCTTCTTGACCAGCTGGACGCGCTTGCTTTCCATCACTGAGGCGGACCTGTCACGCTCGGCGCGCGCCAGGACATAGGCGGCGTAACCGCCGTCGAACGGGTCAATGATGCCGTCGTGGACCTCCCAGGTGCGCGTGCACACCTCGTCGAGGAACCAGCGGTCGTGGGTGACAACGACGAACGCGCCTTCGTTGGCCCGCCAGCGGGCCTTCAGGTGCCGTGCCAGCCAGGCCACGCCCTCGACGTCAAGGTGGTTGGTGGGCTCATCGAGCATGATGACATCGTCATCGCCGATGAGCAGCTTGGCCAGGGCCACGCGGCGCTTCTGCCCGCCCGAGAGCGAGTGGATGTTGGCGTGCCAGTCGACCTCGCCGACCAGGGCTCCCATGATCTCGCGGATCTTGGGGTTGGACGCCCATTCGTGGTCGGCGGCCTCCCCCACAATCGCGAAGCCGACGGTGTCGTCCCCGTCGAGCACGTCGGTCTGGTCCAGGTAGCTGACCTGAACGCCGCCGCGCACTGTCACGCGCCCGGAATCCGGCGTTTGCCGCCCGGCCAACAGGCGCATCAGCGTGGACTTGCCGTCGCCGTTGCGTCCGACAATGCCAATGCGGTCCCCTTCTTCCAGGCCGACACTGACGCCGTCAAGGACGGTTCGGGTGGCGAAGGCGACGCTGAGATTTTCCCCGCCGAGCAAATGAGCCACGTGGTACCACTTTCTAAAAGACGTATGTGAAAACTGACAATAATTTCTTTACGGCACGAGGTGCGCGCCGTGCACGGGGCCCTCGACAGGCCACGCCTCGTGGCCCCTTTCGGCCAGGGCTGCCGCAAGTTCCTTCGCATGCTCCGCATCGGCGGCCAAAAATGCCACAGTGGGTCCGGATCCCGACACAAGCGAGGCAAGTGCGCCGAGCTCGGCTCCCTGCGCCAAAACGAGTGTCAGGGACGGTTCAAGTGACTCCGCCGCCGCCTGCAGGTCGTTGTGCAGGCAGGGTGCCAGCGCGTGCGCATCCCCCGCCCGCAGCGCCGTCAGGACCCCGGCGGCAACCTCCGCAGGCTCGGCAGGCTGTGCGCCCTCCGCCGCCCGCAGCGCGTCAAGGGCACCGTACACGACAGGCGTCGACAACCCAAAGCCTGCCGGCACAAGGACCCAGTGCAGCGGAGTTGGCGCCAGGGCAGCTGTCAGCTGATCCCCCACGCCCAGTCCGACGGCGGCTCCCCCCAACAGTGCGAACGGCACATCCGCACCGAGTTCCGAGCCAAGCTGGGCAAGTTCCTCGCGGGAAAGCCCCGCATGCCACAGCGAGTCGCAGGCCACGAGCGTGGCTGCGGCATCCGCCGAGCCCCCGCCCATGCCGCCGGCGATCGGGACGTGCTTGGTGATCTCGATGTGGATGCCGGTGGGGTTCTCGGAAATGTCGGCCACCAGCAGCGCCGCCCTGACGGCCAGGTTGCCGGCGTCAAGCGGGATGCCTGCCAGCTGTTCCGGGGCCAGGGTGCTGTCGGGGCTGATGCTTACCGTGATGTCGGTGGGTGGTGTGCCCGGCCTGGCCGTGACGGCCACTTCCTCATAGAGGGAGACTGCCAGATAGGTGCTTGCCACCGAGTGGTAGCCGTCCCCGCGCAGCGGGCCGACCTCAAAATAGGCGTTGATTTTCCCCGGGGCCCGGACCTTCACACGGCGCGGCGCTGCCGCCCACAGGAGGTCATTCGACAGGGGTTCCATGCTCAGGCCGTGAACCCGAGTTTGGCTTCGGCAATGCGAGCGTAGGCCGCCACGTCAATGACTTCCCCGCGTGCGCCCGGATCGACGCCTGCCATGCGCAGGTAGGTCTCGGCCTCCGCGGCACCGCCTGCCCAGCCAGCCAGTGCGGCTCGCAGGGTCTTGCGGCGCTGGGCGAAAGCGGCGTCGATGACGGCGAAGACCTCGACCCTTGAGGCCCGCGTCACGGGCGGTTCGTGCCGGGTGAAGGCCACAAGTCCGGAGGAGATCTTCGGGGCAGGCCAGAAGACATTCATGCCGATGACACCGGCCTTGCGCATCTGGGAGTACCAGGCGCCCTTGACCGACGGCACGCCGTACGTCTTGGAACCGGGCCCGGCCACCATCCGATCGGCCACCTCGTCCTGCACCATGACAAGGCCGTGCTGCAGCGACGGGAAATGTTCAAGCAAGTGCAACACCACGGGCACCGCAACGTTGTACGGCAGGTTTGCAACGAGCGCGGTGGGCTCGGCAGGCAGTTCGGTGACCCTCATGGCGTCGGACAGTACGACGTCGAGGTTGCCAGCCTTGGCGGGGCGGAACGCGGCCACTGTCGATGGCAGCTTCGCCGCCAGTACGGGGTCGATCTCCACGGCAACCACGCGTGCGGCGGCATCGAGCAGGCCAAGGGTCAGTGAGCCAAGGCCGGGGCCCACCTCCAGCACCGTTTCACCGGGGTCGAGGTTGGCTGCTGCAACGATGCGCCGGATGGTGTTGCCGTCAATGACAAAGTTTTGCCCCAGGGTCTTAGTGGGACGCACACCGATTTCCTCCGCGAGGCGGCGGATTTCGGTGGCACCCAGCAGGGGCTGGGTTGCGGGGCTTGGTACAGGTGAGGTCACGGAACAATGGTATCCGCTATTAACGCACACACTCCCCTGGCGATGGTGAACCCGTCAGGGGAGTGTGCGATGTGCACTGTATTAACAGTGCTGACATGAGGCTGGATCAGCGGGCGGCGTGGGCGCAGCCCCACGGCGAAAGTCCGGCCTTGGCGTAGTACGTGTTTGCCACGGCAATCTGCTGTGCCTTGGTGGCGAGGCTGGCGTTGGGGGCATAGGCTCCGCCGCCGTTGGCCAGCCATGAGGGGATGTCGAACTGCAGGCCGCCGTAGTAGCCGTTGCCGGTGTTGATGGACCAGTTGCCGGTTGATTCGCACTGGGCAATGGCATCCCACATGGCTTCGTTGGACATGGCCGGCGCTGAGGCGCCGGTGTTTGCGCCGGCTGCCGGTGCGGGGGCGGGTGCCGGGGCCGGTGCCGGTGCCGGGGTTTCCACGGGGCGGTCCTTGCCACCCACGACAACCTTTTCGGCAACGGGCTCGGCAACAACCTTTGAACCGGTTTCGGTGCGGCTGACAACAACCCCGTCGACGGAGACGGTGCGGAAGCTCTTCTCCAGGGAACCGGCAACGCCTGCACTGACGGTCTTTGTCTCGCCCTTGAACATGCCCGCATCAACACTTTGATCGGTGCTGAACGGAACGGCTTCGGTGGTGCTGGCGGTCCCGTTGGTGTTGACGCGGGTGACCTTGATGACCATGTTTTCAACGACAGTCGCCACGCCGGGTGCTGAGACGTGGTCTGTCTTGTCCAGTTTCAGGCCTGTCTCGTTCAAGACGCCGGCGACGTCCTGTGCGGTAGTGGTCTTGACGGTCTTTTTCCCGTCGGCCACGATCGTGACCTGCTTGGGTGTGATGATGCTGATGTCGCCGGAGGTGGCCAGAAGTGCATCGGCAGGAGCCGAAATCCTTGCATTCGCGGCGATGCCCAATTGGCTGATCAAGCCACTGATCTTAGTGGAGGTGGTGGTGACGGTCTGCTCGGCACCATCGAGCTTTACGGTGATTTCCTTGGCTGTGTTGACGGTGATGGTTCCGCCGTCTTTCACATCCGAGTCCAGGGCTGGTGTGATCTTGTCTCCCGGGCTGACGGTGAGGTCTGCACGCTGGAGCACATCTGCCACGGACCCGCCATAGGCCTGAACTGAGCTGCTGTGGCCATCAACCACCAGGGTGAGTGTTTTGTTGGCCGAGACGAAGGCCATGAGGCCTGCGACGAGCGCCAAAAGGACGGCGGCCTGGCAGGCAAGTTTCATATAGCTCAATTTGCCATTGACGGTGAATATTGAAGACACGAGATCCCGTAACTACTAGAGCACCCGGGCACGGAGAAGAAAAGAGCAACGTCCAATCCGTTTTTGACCGCAGAAATCCTGTGGGCAAAAACGTACGAAAATTGTTCTTGCGAACGGTTGCCGAAAACCCCTTTTGAACGGTGGAATTACCGGCATGTCATCCGTTGGCCTTCCCCGACCACGGCTAATAGTCCCTCAGCGTAACCCAATCGTGACCTGATGGACAAGGGTTCATAACGGAAAAGTGATTATTCCTACAGGATCAGTCGGCCCAGGAACCGTACACGGATTCGGTATTTCTGCTCAGCAGAGCACAGAACTCATCCAGCTCAGTGCCGCGCATTTGCGCCATGCCTTGCACCGTGTACGGCAGCATGTAGCTGGCATTTGACCGCCCCCGGAACGGGTGCGGGGTCAAAAATGGCGCGTCGGTTTCGGCAAGGATGAGTGCGGGGTCGGCGACGGCAAGGGCCTGGCGCAAATTATCTGCATTCTTAAACGTGACGGTGCCCGAAAATGACATGTACCAGCCGTTATCGTTGCAGATCCGGGCCAGTTCGGCATCCCCCGAGAAGCAGTGAAAGACCAGGCGCGACGGGGCGCCCACCTCGCGCAGCGTGGCCAGCACATCCTCGTGGGCGTCGCGGCAGTGGACCTGCAGGGCAAGCTCCCGGCGTTTGGCGATCTCAAGGTGCTCCCTGAAGGAATGGTGTTGGGCCGCGAGGCCGTCCTCACCCGTCCTGAAGTAGTCAAGGCCTGTCTCCCCAATGGCCCGGATGCGGGGGTGGGCGGCCATGGCATCAATTTCTGCCAGCGCATCATCGAGCCCGCCGGCGGCAGCGAGTTCGGGGGCATCGTTGGGGTGGATGGCCACCGCGCCAAGGACACGCGGATCCGCTTCGACGGCGGCAACGGTAAAGCGTGAGGAGGGAAGATCGCAGCCCACCTGCACGGCCCCTGCAATTCCCACTGCCTGGGCCGCATCCAGGGCTGCCTTGAGCTCAACGGGTGAATCACCGAAGTCAAAATGCGTGTGGTTGTCATATACCGGGACGGCGAGCGCCGCCGGGGCGGGGGCGAAGGCACCCTTGTGCTTCCCGCCGTCGTGCTTGGGCGTTTCTGGACGGTAGGGGCGGGGAACGTCGTCAGTGCACATGGTTGCCCATTTTACCGGTTTAGTGGCGCCATTCGGGCGCAGGGATAGTAGCGTAGGTCACAACAGCCGGTGGATCGTGCCGGGCACCGACGCGAAAGGTGGGGCATGCACCTTCAGGAGACGTTGCCAGCCGCCAAAGGGTTCGCACAGGATGGGATTCCAGCCATGGACACAGAGGGCTTTGCCTTGCTGAGCGAGGAAATCATGGCGGTCATGAACACCGTCATTGACGGCAAGAAGGACTCCGTGCGGCTCGCCCTGACAGTGCTGCTCGCCGGCGGCCACCTGCTCCTTGAGGACGTTCCCGGCGTGGGCAAGACCCTTCTGGCAAAGGTCCTGGCACGCGCTGTCGACTGCTCTGTCAACAGGATCCAGTTCACTCCGGACCTGTTGCCCAGCGACATCACCGGTGTATCAATCTTCAACCAGTCATCGCAGTCATTCGAATTCCGCGCCGGGGCCATCTTTGCCAACATTGTCATTGGCGATGAGATCAACCGGGCCTCCGCAAAGACCCAGTCGGCGCTGCTTGAGGCCATGGCCGAGCACCAGGTCAGTGTGGACGGCACAACCTATGGCCTCGGTGAGCCGTTCATGGTTGTCGCCACCCAGAACCCCATCGAGATGGAAGGCACCTATCCGCTGCCCGAGGCGCAGCGGGACCGTTTCATGGCGCGGATTTCGCTCGGTTACCCTGACGCGGCGGCCGAGATGGCCATGCTTGAAAGCCACCAATCGGTGAATCCGCTTGACGCAGTGGAGGCCGTTGCGACGGTGGAACAAGTCACGGCGATGATCAGGACCGTCTCTGCCGTCCACGTCTCGCCCGCCGTCCGTGCGTACACTGTCGCGCTGGGCCAGGCGACCCGGTCGAGCCCAGACCTGCGACTCGGGGCCAGCCCGCGCGCACTGTTGCAATTATTGCGGGCAGCCAAGGCCGCTGCCGCGTTGGCAGGGCGGGGTTTTGTGCTCCCAGATGACATCCGCAGCCTGGCAACACCCGTCCTGGCGCACCGCCTGCTCGTTGAGCGCAGCGCAGCCAGCCAGGGCGTCACCGCCACCACCGTTGTTCAGGAACTGCTCGCCACGGTTGCCGTTCCCGGCTTCGAGGTGCCGGTCCCCGGTGGGGCCGGCACCGGTGCCGCAGGGGCCGGCCTGTCAGGAGCCGGCCTGTCAGGAGCCGGCGCCATCCGCGTCGGGATGGACGGGCGCGGCGCAAGGAACGCCCGAGGCCACTAGGGGGCGCCGTGTATTCCTTCCGTCCCCTGCGTCCTCGCGGCTGGCTTTTGCTCGCGATCGGCGTGCTTGCCCTATTTTTGGCCTTTGTCCTGGGCCGCCGTGACCTGTTGACGCTGGCGGTGTTTTGTTTTGCCCTCCCTGCGGTCGCCTGTGGGGCCCTGTACCTTGTCAAGCCGGGATTCACCGTCAAACGCAGGCTCTCCCCCACCCTTGGCAGGGTTGGCAGTCCGGTGGAGGCGACCCTTGACGTTCATGGGCGCAGCCCCGGCGGCTCCCGCACCCGCCTGGTGGAGGAACTGCCGTTCAGCTTCCGCGACGCCCCATCGTTCAACCACCCGCAGCCGGTGGTGCCGCGCGGACTGCTCAGCCGCTACCACTACACCCTTCACCCCTCCCATCGGGGCGTGTTTACCATTGGCCCGTTGCGGGGCCTGTTCGCCGACCCCTTCGACGTTGCCTTTGTCCCCCGCCTCCTTGACGGTGGCACCCGCCTCACCATCGCCCCGGCCGCCGTGGAACTGCCCCCGATTTCCCTCACCGATGGCAGGGGGCAGGACGGCTCCCGGAGCATCAAGGAGCTCGCGCACGCAAGCAGCGACGACGCCATGACCCGCGAATACCGTTACGGCGACCCGTTGCGGCGCGTCCACTGGGCAGTGACGGCCAGGCAGGGCAAACTCATGGTGCGTGCCGACGAGTCGGTCACGACTCCGGAGGCCGCGCTTGTCCTTGACAGAAGAGCAGGGGCCTTCGGACCTGTCCCGCGGAGCCGGGAATTGTTCCAAATTGCCGGGCGCAGCGCCACAAGCCTGCCGGAACTGCGGACCACACCGGCCTTTGAGGCCGCCGTTGTCGCGGCCATGTCCGTTGCGGCACACCTGCTTGAGCACGGCTACACGCTGCGCATCCTTGACCACCAGGGGCAGCCGGGCTTCGCCTCCTCGGCCTCCGCCGTTGTCCCGGGCTGTGAAGAATTCAGCGGCAGCCAGGGCGTTATCGACATTGCCGCGGCGCTGGCAGCCCAGGAACTTTCCGAGGCCGCCCCCGGTGCCGCCGGGGCAGGAACCGGGGAGCCCGGGGAGGCGCAGGGCCATGCATCCTCCACGCAGGAAACCGCATTTGCCGATCCCTTGGCACACAAACTTCACGGAGGTCGGCGGCGCGGGCCCCTGGTGGCGGTGACCGGGCTGCTCAGCGCCGCCGACGCCCTGCTGCTGGCCGGCATATCTGAATCCACCCAAAGCGCCTACGCCCTGCTGCTGTGCCAGGACCCTGACGAGGCAGCCCCGGCATTGGCGATCCTGCGCCGCGCCGGCTGGCAGGCTGCGGCACTGACGCCAACTGCCCACCTGGCCCATGTCTGGACGCAATTGGATCAGCCCTGGGCAACAACGGGAAACCAGCGATGACCGGGCCCCTGCCCGGCCGCGGCAATGTGCAGGACAGGGGCGACCCCGGTCCTCCTGTCAACCGTCCGTCCCGGGGAAAACTTTTCGCAAACCACCGGACGGGTCCGGCCCCGTGGATGCTGGCGGTGGCGGTGTTCGGCGCCGTCATGGGTGCCTCGCTTGGCCTGAAGGGGGTGTTGGAGGACTTCAGCTGGCTGCCACAGGCCGCCGTCGTCGTTGCCGGGACCCTGGTGATCCCTGCCGTCCTGCGGCGTTGGCCGGCGCTGGGGTCCTTTGCCCCCGTGGGAGCGTTGGCGGGCTGGTGCATGAGCCTGACGCTGGTGTTTTTCCCCGCAACCGCAATATTGGGAGTCATTCCCACAACAGGGACGGTCTCCGCGGTCCTGGACATGTCGGCGGAGGCATCGCATTTCGTCAAGACCAGCTTTACGCCCCTGCCGTCGGTGCCGCCAATGGTCTTCCTGATCTGCGCGGGGCTGGGTTTCGCCGCGTTGCTGATCGACACTGTGGCCATCACGGTGGCGATGCCTGCCGCCGGCGCCCTCGGGCTGCTGCTGATCATGCTACCGCCGGCCTTGACGACAAAGTCGGGGGTCGGCACGCTCGGTTTTATCGGAGCAGCCGCCGGATTCCTGCTGATTTTGGGGTGCTGCCGCTGGTACGCGCCGGAAGGAAGCCTGCGGACGGGCTCCGGCGCGTATGCCAGCGGCACGCTGTCACGGGCCGTCGCGCTGGGGGCCGCAGTGGTGCTGCTGATGACGCTGGTGCCGGCCGCCGTTCCGGGCTTCACGAACGGCGCCTTCCCGCAAGGCTCAAGGATCAACGCCTCGGGCACGGGAACGGCACTTGATACGTTGATTTCGCTCGGCAACGACCTCCGTGCGCAATCGGACCAGGTCAACCTCACCTACCTAAGCAACACCGAGAATCCCCAGTACATCCGGCTGACAACCTTGGAGAACTTCAATGGAAAGTCCTGGGGTCCCTCCAAGCTGCCGTCGGGGCTCAAGCCGGGGCTCACAGGGCTTGCCCCGT
Source organism: Arthrobacter sp. LAPM80 (assembly GCF_046736435.1). Classification (NCBI taxonomy): domain Bacteria; kingdom Bacillati; phylum Actinomycetota; class Actinomycetes; order Micrococcales; family Micrococcaceae; genus Arthrobacter; species Arthrobacter sp. LAPM80. The sequence continues at coordinate 321,927 of NZ_JBCHVD010000002.1, read as the reverse complement.
CGCCAGGCCCCTTGCCAAGTGTTCCGCAGGCAGTGACCTTGACGCAGGTTTCCATTGCTGGCCTTGACAGCGATTGGCTGCCGTCACCGCTGTCCGCCACCAGCGTGGAAAGGCTCACCGGCAGGTGGTTGTGGAACCCCTCGACGCAAACGTTGGTGGGTCAAGACGCCACGACCCAGGGCCAGCAGTACCTGGTCCGCAGCGAGATGCCAGTGTTGACGGCGCAGGTGTTGACGGCCGCCAACGGAAACCCGGGCGACATCGACCCCATCTACACCGAGCTTCCCAACAATGTTCCCGCACTCGTGAAGGACACCGCCAGCAAGGTGGCAGGATCGGCAACAACCCAATATGCCAAAGCCATGGCCATTCAGGACTACCTGCGCTCCCCGATCTTCACCTACAGCCTGAACACGCCGGCAAGTGAGGGCTATGACGGTGCCAGCATGAGCGTGCTGGCGAAGTTCCTGGAAAAAAAGAGCGGCTATTGCGTGCATTTCTCAGCAGCCATGGCTGTCATGGCCCGCGAGGTGGGTGTCCCCTCCCGCATCGTGGTGGGGTATGCCCCGGGCCGTCGAACCACGGAAATTGGTGAACAGGACGGCCAGCAGTTGCTCGGCTACCAGGCCACGGGGATTGATGCCCATGCGTGGCCCGAATTGTTCTTCGAGGGCCTGGGCTGGGTGCCGTTTGAGCCTACGCCCTCACGCGGTGCCGTGCCCGCCTATGCGCAGGACGAATCGGCCGCCAACCCCAACCCCGGCAGTGCTGTCGTACCGACCAGACAGGCGCTGCCGACTGGGACCCCCACGGCCACCGCCACCCAGGCTGCGGCGGAGGCAAAATCGAATGGAACCGGGTCCGAGCTAGGCCAATGGCTGCAGACCACGGGCGCGGCCGCGCTGATCCTCTTGCTGCTGGCGACCCCGGCCCTGGCCCGCAGTTATGTCCGACGCCGGCACCTGGCCCAAATACGCGGAGCTGGCCGGGCAGGGCGTGCCCGTGCGCCGGAGGTCATAGCCTGGCGCGAACTGCTGGCCGCGGCGCTCGATTACGGCTACGTCCACGACCCCGCACTGACACCGGCGCTGCAGGCCGCCCGGGTCGCTGAACTGCTGGGGCCAGGCACCCCACCAGGGTTGGCGCTCGTGCTGCACGCCTATGAACAGACGGTGTACGGGGAGGGCTCCTCTACCCGGGAACGTGGTGACCTGGCCGATGCCGTGGAAACCGTCACCGCGCGTCTGCGGGCCGGTGCGTCATCCTGGCAGCGCGTACGCGCAACCCTGCTTCCGGCGTCGTTCCTTCAACGGAACGTTTAAAAGCAGCTGCCCGGACACAAGGGTCCGGGCAGCTGGCTGGAACGCTTAGGCGTTGTTAGGGTTCGCGAAGCCGATGTACTGGGTGTACTGGTATTCCTCGATGCCCTCGAGACTGCCCTCACGGCCAAGGCCCGACTGCTTGACACCGCCGAACGGAGCGGCAGCGTTGGAGATGACGCCTGCGTTCAGGCCCATCATGCCCGTCTCGATGCGGTTGGCCATGCGCAGGCCGCGGTTGTGGTCGCGGGTGAACACGTAGGCGACAAGCCCGTATTCGGTGTCGTTGGCCAGGGCGACTGCCTCGTCCTCGTTCTTGAAGGTGACGATCGGGGCGACCGGGCCAAAGATCTCCTCGCTGAGGATTCGGGCACCCGGCTCAACTCCTACCAGGACAGTGGGCTGGTAGAAGTAGCCGGGGCCGTCAACCGGGGCACCGCCCGTAACAGCCGTTGCGCCGTCGGCCAGTGCATCGCTGACAAGCGAGTGGACCTTCTCGCGGCTCTTGGCGTCGATCAGCGGGCCGACGCTGGTGGTGGATTCGGTGCCGCGGCCCGTGGTCATCTTGGACATCCTTGCGGCAAACTTTGTGGCGAAGGCGTCGGCGACGGATTCGTGCACCAGGAAGCGGTTTGCGGCCGTGCAGGCCTCGCCCATGTTGCGCATCTTGGCGGCCATGGCGCCCTCGACGGCGGCGTCAAGGTCGGCGTCCTCGAAGACAAGGAACGGTGCGTTGCCGCCCAATTCCATGGAGGTGCGCAGCACATTGGCGGAGGCGTCTGCCAACAAGCGCTTGCCGACGGGGGTGGATCCGGTGAAGGAAAGTTTGCGCAGGCGGCTGTCCTGGATCAAAGGGCCGGTGACGCCGCCGGCGTCGGTGGTGGAAAGGACGTTGAGCACTCCGGCGGGCAGGCCGGCCTCCATCATGACCTGCGCGAAGAGGTGGCTCGTCAGCGGCGTCAGGTTGGCGGGCTTGAGCACCATGGTGCAGCCGGCGGCGATGGCGGGAGCGATCTTGCGGGTGGCCATGGCCAGCGGGAAGTTCCACGGCGTGATCAGCAGGCACGGGCCCACTGGCTTTTTCGCCACAAGGATCTGCTGGGTGCCCTCGGGGTTGGCGGAGTAGCGGCCGTAGGAGCGTGAGGCCTCCTCGGAGAACCAGCGCAGGAATTCGGCGCCGTACTTGACCTCTCCCATGGCCTCGGCCAGCGGCTTGCCCATTTCAAGGGTCATCAGCAGGGCGAAGTCGTCCGCGCGGGCCGTGACCAGCTCGAAGGCGCGGCGCAGGATCTCTGCCCGCTCACGCGATGACGTTGCAGCCCATTGATCCTGGACGGCCACGGCGGCATCGAGGGCGTCGGCACCGTCCCGGGCTCCGGCGTCGGCGATCTCGAGCAGAACCTTCCCTGTGGAGGGGTCCTCCACGCTGAAGGTCCTGCCCGAGGCGGCCTCGCGCCATTGACCATTGATCAGCAATCCGGTGGGAACACTTGCCAGCAGGGAGCTCTCACGCTCGTTGAGTTCTGTGGCGGCTGTCATGGTCATGACGACTCCTTTGTCTTGTGCTTCCCGCATGGTTTTGTGCATGAACCAAGGGCGGGGCGGCGGCGTATTATGCGTTCAGTTCACGGTAGTTCTCGGCGAATCACAGTGTCTACGCTTGCACGCACTGCCAGCAACGGTTTCGCTGTGCATTTGTACAACGCCACCCCGGGGCGGACCAGCCCGGCGGACCTTGTTAGCAGGCCGGGCGGACCGTTATGCGCTGAACCCGTGCCGGACTTGACGCATGACACTGTTCTGCGGCCAACCCAACCGCCAGTTCAACGCATATCAGTGCAGGGCGGGCCAGCCGGGCGGACCGTTATGCGCTGAACCCGTGCCGGACTTGGCGCATGACACTGTTCTGCGGCCAACCCAACCGCGGGTTCAACGCATATCAGTGCCGGGCGGATGAGCCGGGCGGACCAGCCGGGCGGACCTTGTTGGCAGGCAGGGCGGACCGTTATGCGCTGAACCCGTGCCGGACTTGGCGCATCACACTGTTGTGCGGCGAACCCAACCGCGGGTTCAACGCATATCAGTGCAGGGCGGATGAGCAGGGCGGACCAGCCGGGCGGATCAGCCGCGGGCTGCCAGGACCGCGCTGTACAGTTCACGCTTGCTGACGTGGACGTCGTGGGCGATCACGGCGACAGCCTCCTTCATGCGCATGCCCTGGGCCATGAGCTCATTGACGGCGGCCACCTGGTCCGCGGGTGTGCCGGGGTCGGCGTCAAGTGCACCGCCGACAACAATGGCGATCTCACCCCGGATCTGTGTTGTCTCCGCCCATTCCAGCAGGCCCGACAGCGGCTTGCGGACTACTTCCTCGTACGTCTTGGTCAGTTCGCGGCACACGGCGGCCGGGCGTGCCGGGCCAAAGGCCGTGTGCAGGGCCCGCAGCATGGCCTCGAGCCTGTGCGGGGCCTCGAAGAACACCATGGTGCGCTTTTCAACGGACAGTTCGTGGAGCCGGCTGGCGCGCTCACCCGACTTGCGCGGCAGGAACCCCTCAAAGCAGAACCTGTCGGTGGGCAGCCCCGACAATGCCAAAGCCGTCAGCACTGCGGAGGGACCGGGGGCTGCCGTCACCTTCACGCCGGCGTCGACGGCGGCGGACACGAGGCGGAAGCCGGGGTCCGACACCGACGGCATGCCGGCGTCGGTCACCATCAACAAGGTCTTCCCCGACTGGACCTGGGCCAGCAGCTCTGCCGTCTTGGTGGCTTCATTGTGCTCGTGGTAGCTGATGATCTGGCCGCCAACCTTAACACCAAGGCTTGTCACGAGGCGGTGCAGCCTGCGGGTGTCCTCGGCCGCCACGACGTCGGCGGCGCCGAGCCAGGCAATCAGGCGCGCCGAGGCGTCGCCCATGTTTCCGATGGGTGTTGCGGCCAGGACAATGTAACCTTCCCCCGGCTTGGCAGCGGGTGCCAGGGAAGAATCAAGGGGTCCTTCGGCCATTTCTGCATCGTCTTCAGATCGGTCTGCTGCACTATCGGGTTCTAGGCCAAAGTCATCTTCCATGACACCAGCGTAGTGGGCCGCGGCAACACAGTCCCATTTGGGTAGCATGGACTCCGTGCAACCCCACGCTATGGATACCGCCCCGGCGGCCCCGGACCGAGCCCCCCTCGATGTGCCCCCCGCGGGCAGCGCCGCGCCAGACGGCTCCCCCACGGGCAGCGAAGCCAGACATTCCCTGCCGCCGGGAGGCCCAACCACGGATTCAGGGGCCCTGCGGGCTTCAGGCAGCCCGCGCTGGGTGCGCGACCCTGCCAAGGCCTTCACACGGGCGGCCCTTTCGGCCAGCCTTCTGGGAACCAGATTCTCCTTCTTCACCACCCCAGTGGCCGCACGCGTGTGGTTTTGGCTTGCCCCAGCGCTGACGGCTCTCATAGGCGGCATTTTGCGCTTCGTTCGGCTGGGCCAGCCTGAGTCACTTGTCTTTGACGAGACGTACTACGTTAAGGACGCCTACAGCTACCTGCAAAGCGGCTACGAACGCAATTGGGCCGAAAAGGCCAACGACCTCTTCAACCAGGGCATTTTCACCAGCATCGAAAGCACCGCCGAATACGTCGTCCACCCGCCTGTGGGCAAGTGGATGATCGCGTTTGGCATGTGGCTTTTCGGCCCCGACAGCGCCTTCGGGTGGCGCTTCACTGCGGCACTGGTGGGCACTCTGTCCATCTTCGTGCTGGCCATGATCGCCCAGAGAATGTTCCGTTCCACCATTCTTGGCGCCATTGCCGGGCTGCTGTTCGCCGTCGATGGGCACGCCATTGTGCAGTCAAGGACCTCGCTGCTTGACATCTTCGTCATGTTCTTCGCCTTGCTGGCCTTTGGCGCGGTGCTCCTTGACCGCGATGACGGACGACGGCGGCTGGCGGCCAGGCTGTCGGCTCTCGCCGGTGCGAACGGCGTCGTTCCGGCGAAGGAACTGCTCTACGGGCCCTGGCTGGGGATCCGCTGGTGGCGCCTGGCTGCCGGCGTGGCCCTTGGATTGTGCATTGGCACGAAGTGGTCGGGGCTGTTCTTCCTCGCAGCCTTCGGTCTCATGAGCGTCATCTGGGACATGAACGCCCGCCGCATCGCCGGCATCAAGTACTGGATCATCGGGGCGGTCTGGAAGGACGGCATCGTGGCGTTCGCCAGCATGGTTCCCGTCGCCGCTGTCACCTACCTGGCCACGTGGACGGGATGGTTCCTGTCAAAGGACGCCTACGACAGGAACTGGGCAGCCTCCAACCCCTCGAGTACCTGGGGCTGGATCCCCGACTCCCTGCGGTCGCTGTGGCATTACCACTTCACCGCCTACAACTTCCACACGGGCCTCGGCTCCGACCACCCGTACAAGGCCAACGCATGGTCCTGGTTTGTCATGGGCAGGCCCACATCGTTCTTCGTGAAGAACTACGAAAACGGTCAGCCAGGCTGCGCCGCTGACAAGTGCACTGCGGCCGTCACCAGCCTTGGCAACCCGTTGATCTGGTGGGGCGGGTCGCTGGCGATCCTGTTCCTCATCGGCGTGTGGGTCTTTAGGCGCGACTGGCGTGCAGGCGCCATCCTTGCCGGCTGGGCCGCAGGCTTCCTACCCTGGCTCCTCTACCCGCTGCGCACCATTTTCTTCTTCTACGCCATCGCCTACGAGCCGTTCATGATCCTGGCGATCACCATGGTCCTTGGCATGATGATGGGCAGGATCGGGGATCCTCCGTGGCGCCGCCAGCAGGGTGCGCTCTTCGTCGGGTTGTTCCTTGTGGTGGCCATAGGGCTGAGCGCGTTCTTCTACCCCCTCTGGGCCGCGGAGATCATTCCGCAGGAATTCTGGCGCCAGCACATGTGGATGCCAGGCTGGATCTAGCCGGGCACCGGTTGCAAGGCCTTTATAAAGAACTACGACGGCGGCCCACTTGGCCGCCGTCGTACTTCGTTTAAGGATCTCTTAGGCTGTCCTGCGCCCCGGGCGCTTGGCGGACGTGACGGCCCGACGGCGGTCCTTCGTTGGCCAGGTGAAGGCCAGCGTCAGCGATGAAACGACCAGCACCAAGGCGCCGATGAAGATGCCCGCATCCAGCCAGAATTCGCTGGGGAAGAGCCTGATGAGGGTGTCATCGGTGTAGAACGTCCAGGTGCCGTTGGCGAAGAAGATCTTGTGGAAGTCGGTGAAGAATCGTTCCCAGCCTGTCGCGGCAAAAACACCGAGGGCGATGACGAGCGCGAGCGTTGCGATGGACCCGGCGAACAGGGCGCGGCGGATTCCGCCAATGCTGCGGCGGGCCAGGTAGATCATGCCGATGACCATGACGATGGCCAGTGCCAGACCCACGAGGAACGCCATGACGATGACGCCCTTGACGTCGGCCATGTGGGCCACCTCGCGGGAGAGGAACAGCGGGTTGCCCACGTCATTGACGAGGTCCCCCAGGTACCGGGGCCCGGCGAAGTTCAGCAGGTAGTCGATGGTGTACGAACCGTACGTGATGCGGTCATCGGTGCTGAAACCGAAGGAATCCGCGGGGAACCCCGGGCGGTGGTATTCAACCCACAGGAAAACCGAGGATGTGACGATCCTGATGGACAGCACCAGCAGCACGATCGGGTAGACCACGGCTATGAGCACCTGGAACACCCGGGTCAGTACCGGTTTGGTGTTGGCGGCCTTTTCCATGGCGGCTTGGCGCCTGGCCACGTCCTCGGCCGGCGGGCGCATGGTGAGCATGCTTGTGGGGCCGGTCTCGAGGTGGATGCCATCGGCCGATTCTTCCACTGTGACGCTTTCGGCCAGCGCTGCTGCAATCTCCGCGTCGCTGGGTAGGCTCGGCAGCCTGCCGGCGGCGCGCATGGGCTCCTCACCGGCGGCAGCATCGATCTTGATCCTTGCGGCTGTTTCGGCTGCTGCGGGGGGTGCGGCCCGGCGGGCGGGGCCCTTGTCGACGCCTGCATTTTCGGGAGCGGTTGCCGGTGCGGCATCCGCGACGCCTTCCGGCGGCATGCCGCTCTGGGCGGCGCTCTTGGCTGAGTCCTGGGGCTTTGAATTCTCGCTCACAATTCGAAAGGATACCGGCACCCCGCCACAGCCGGGGGCTGCCACCCCGCGCCGATGCAAAACTGTCACCTGATCCCCAGCTGGTTTATGCTATTGCCAGGTTTCGCCAGTACCTGATTCCAGGGGCCGGTCGTAGAGGGGCTCGGCTGCCGGGCGTTTGGCGCCAAAGCCACCTGTCGGGTCCTCGTGCCTGATGCCGCGCATCACCCAGGGCATCAGATACTCCCTGGCCCACAAAATGTCCCCGGCACGGGCCTTTCGCCAACCCTTCTCCGGAAGCGGCTTGGGAGAAAGCGGCTCGAGGGAGTGCGGCACGTTCAGCGTTTCAAGCACCATGGCCGCGACCGCGTGGTGGCCCATGGATGAGGGGTGCAGTCTGTCAGGGCTCCACATTCGCTGATCGTGAAGTTCGGTCATGGCCCACAGGTCTGCAATCAGGGCGTCGTTGTGTTCCGCAATGCCGCGCAGGTTTTCGTTGAACACGGCAATCTTGGTGCGAAACTGGCCCATGACTGTTGACCGCCCCGAATCGGGCCCGACAAAGATCAGCACGTCCACACCCTGGAATCGAAAGGTTTGCACGGCCCTTTCCACAATGGCCGCCAACTTGTCAGGATCGGCGCCCGGGTGCAGCATGTCGTTGCCTCCAGCCTGGATCGACACCAGGTCCGGCTTGAGCGCCAAGGCCGGGCCGAGCTGGCCCTCGACCACCTCGCGCAGCAGTTTCCCGCGCACCGCAAGGTTGGCATAGGCAAAGTCGTGGACACCGACGCTCAGTTCCTCCGCGACCCGATCGGCCCAGCCACGATATTCACCGGGGCTGCGCGGATCGGGGTCGTCAAGGCCCTCCGTGAATGAGTCACCCATGACAACAAAGCGGCGCCACGGATGGCGCGGCGCGCTGGCCGGTTCCCCGATGCCACTGCCGCTTCCGGCTTCAAGTCCCATGACCCCATACTGCACCCAATCCGGGTTGCGCGGGAGGCCCGAAGTGCGCTCCCTTAACTTTTCCGATCCGAAAGCAGTTCGGCATTGCCGTGCACGGTTCCGGTGGCGAACCCGAAGGTGGCGACTGCCACGGCAGGATCCCTGTGCATCGTTGGATACCGGCGAACATCGATGCCACGCGTATGATGACATATATCGATGATTGTCAATCTCCCTGGTTGGGAGGCAAAGGAACGCGAGGCGAGGCACATGCCCACATCCGTTACCACAGCAACAGACCGGCAGACAGGCATGGATTCCAGCAGTGGATCGGCAGCTCCGTGTTGCATCCCCGCCCAAGAACACGGCTGCCTGCCTGCCCTTGAAGCCGAAGCCCTCGCGGCCCGGTTCAAGGCACTGGCCGATCCCAACCGACTGCGCATCCTTTCCATCGTCTCCACCAGCCCCGAGGCGGAGACGTGCGTGTGCGACCTTTCGGAACCATTGGGATTGGGGCAGCCAACAGTATCGCACCACCTGAAAATTCTCGTGGAGGCGGGCCTGCTGAACCGCGAAAAGCGCGGTGTTTGGGCCTACTACTCGATGGTCCCGGGGGCACTGACCTCCCTGGCTGCCACCTTGCTGCCGAAGGGCCAATGATGGGCACCGAATCCCCGACAGCCAAGCCCGCCGTCCTCTTCGTTTGCGTCAAGAACGGAGGCAAATCCCAGATGGCCGCAGGACTCATGAAGCAGGAAGCCGGCGACGACATCACAGTCACGTCGGCCGGCACCAACCCCGGGACGGCCATCAACCCGCTCTCTGCCGAGGTCCTTGCGGATCTTGGCATCGACATCAGCGGCGAACGGCCCAAACCGTTGACAGAGGAAAACATGCGGGCAGCAGGGCTCGTGATCGTCCTGGGCACGGATGCAAACGTTCCAGCAGTCGACGGCGTCCGGATCGAAACATGGGACACCGACGAACCGAGCCTGCGCGGCATCCAGGGACGGGCCCGCATGGAGCTTGTGCGCGACGACATCCACACACGCGTCAAGGACCTGAAGACCCGTATGCTCCCCTTGTGACTGGTGAATAACGGCGGAGGCACCTCGACGTCGGAGAGCTCGACGGCCTACCGCATTGCCTCCTCCAAGGGGGCTGTTTGGTTGGCAACCTTGCGTGCCGCGACAGCGGGCGGCGGAAGCCTCAGGTTGAGCGGATGGAGGCTCCGGCGTCGTCCGCGCCCAGGTCGCCGGTCTCCCCCGCCCGAACGGCACTGCCACCCAAAACAAGTGTGTAGGTCCAATAGCCGGCGAGCACGAGTGCACCAATGCTGATCTTCGCCCACACCGGCAGCGGGCTGGGCGTGACGAACGCTTCAACCAATCCCGAGACAAAAAGCACCAGGACAAGGCCGGCGGCGACAGTCATCAGGGAGCGGCCCTCGCGGGCCAATGCATCGAGCCTGGTGCGCGGCCCCGGGCTCACCCAGGCCCAGAAGATCCTCAGCCCGGCGGCTGCGGCGATGAAGATTGAGGTGAGTTCCATGAGCCCGTGCGGCAGGATGTAGCTGAAGAACACGTCGCCGCGGCCAAACGCAAACATGGCGCCCGCCGTCATGCCCACGTTTTGGGCGTTCAGGAAGATTTGGTACGGAACGAAGACGCCGGTGATGCCGAACGCCACCAATTGGGCCGCGATCCAGGCGTTGTTGGTCCACACGGCACCGGCAAAGGACGCCGCGGGGTTTTCCGAGTAGTAGCTGACGAAGTCGTGGTCAACGAGCTGACGCAACTGGGCATCGGAGGCCATCGTTGCAAGGACGGCGGGATTCCCCTCGACCCACAGGGCGAACAGGGCCCCGATGGCGATGAACGCCGCACCGACAATCAGTGTCAGCCAGCGCAGGCGGTAAAAGGCAGCGGGCAGCGACACGGCAAAGAACCGTACGGTGTCGAGGAAAACATTGGACTTCGCACCGGTAAAACGCGTCCGTGCTCTGGCCAGGGTCGCCGACAGCGAGGCTGACAGGGCACTCTCGGACGCGACGGAACGGATCAGCGACAGCTGGGCTGAAACGCTTTGGTACAGCTCAAGAAGTTCGTCGGCCTCGGCCCCGCTCAGGCGCCGTTTCCGGGACAGAACATTCAGCCGTGCCCATTGGGGGCCGTGCACCGCTGTAAACGCATCCATGTCCATCCGACCCAGCATATCGGCACCGGGCGCCCGCGCGTGGATAGACTGTTTTCATGTCCGCAATCATCACCGGCGAAGCCGTTGTCCTTGAGCTTCGTCCGGCGTCATTTGCCGCCCGTTCACTGGCCAGTGCCATTGACGTCCTTGCCACGGTGATTGTTGGCATCGGGCTTGTCCTCCTCCTTGGCGCCCTGCCCCTTGTGCTGGACATGGCTGCCGTGCGGGCCTTCCTTATTACCGCCCTGGTGACGCTGCTTGTCATTGTGCCCATCACGGTTGAGACGCTCAGCCGCGGAAAATCGCTGGGAAAACTCGTGATGGGCCTGCGCATCGTGCGGGATGACGGCGGGGCCATCAGGTTCCGCCATGCCATGATCCGGGCGCTGCTGGCAGTGTTGGAGATTTACCTGACACTGGGCTCAATTGCCTGCCTGGTCTCCCTGTTCAACGAAAAGTCCAAACGCCTCGGCGACATGCTGGCCGGCACGTACGCCATCCGAGACCGCGTGCCCAGGGCCGTTCCGTTGCAGGTTTCAGTAGACCCGCGGCTGGCAGGGTGGGCGGCCTTGGCCGACATTGCGCGCCTGCCCGACACACTGGCGCGCCGCATCTCGCTGTTCCTGCGCCAGGGTGGCGCCATGGCACCGGCATCGCGCCATGCCCTGGGCCTGGGACTTGCCGCCGAGGCGAGCCGCTACGTGGCCCCGCTGCCGGCCCCCGGCACGGACCCCGCGGTGTTCCTCGCATCCTTGATGGCCGAACGCCGCGACCGCGAGTTCAGGCGCATGAGCGCGGCTGCCGAACGTGCCGCCGTGGTGCGAGGCCAGCTCGAGCGCCACGGGGCCGGCGGGCGGTAGCTGCCGGTCAGGCAGCTGCGCGTCAGTCCCGCCGCATACCTACCGTGATGCGTACTGGTCGAATGGAATGTTCCAGTCGCCGAATCCGTCGGTGGGGGCGATGGTTTCGTTGGGCGTGCCAACCGTGTGCACGATGTCGCCGGCACCCATGTTCCCAAACACCCAGCCTGCACCCTCGGCCGACAGACCGATGCAGCCGTGCGAAAGGTTCTTCACACCCAGGTACGGCATGGCGGAGGGGGTTGCCTGGTGGATGAAGATGCCGCTGTAAGTCAGGCGCGTGGCGAATTCAACGTCAACGGAGCCGTAGTCGCCGGGGTCCCCCGGCTTCAGGCCAATGGTTGAGGCCTTGAATGTTGCGTTGCGCTGTTTGTCGCTGGTGAGCACGATGTAGCCGGAGGCCGACGGGAAGGCTTCGTCACCCATGGTGGCGGGGTATGTCTTGGTGAGTTGGTCGTTGACGTAAATGTTCACGACCATGGCGGCGGTGTCGGCCTCCATGACAACCTTGTTGCCGATGTTCACGTTGTAGTTCTTGTTGAAGTTGCCGATCATACCGTTGCCCAGGTCAAGGCCGAACAATTGGATGTCGACGTTGATCTTTGAGTTGGCCGGCCAGTAGTCGGCGCCGCGGTAGCGCAGCAGCGTGTCCGAGTACCAGCGGAACGCGCCCGGTTGGCCCGTGCTGGTGGTGATCTTGATGGCCTTTTCGACGGCTTCCTTATTTAGCACCGGTTCGCTGAACTTGAATTGCAGCGGCTGGGCCACACCCACGGTTGCATCCGCGTTCGGGAAGATGACGGCGTCGGCCTCATGCGACGACGGAATCGTGGTGAAGGTGCTGACCTTCTTCGACGTGAATCGGGCCGAATCAATGGCAGTCACATCCAAGGTGTAGGCGGTGTCGAACTTCAGCGGGGCATTCGAGACCCAGGAGCGCCCGTTGGCGTTGAGCGTCCCCTCGGTGACGGTGCCGGAGGCTGATTCTTTCAAAACGGCGCTGACGACTGTCCCGTTCATGACCTCTGCAGCAACTGCGGCGGCCGGGTTCACGGATTCCGCCCCCGGTGCCGGACTCAGGTCAATCGTGGCCGGAATGGCCGCTGCCACAGGCACGGGTGACGGTTTGGGGGTTGCCGACGGGGCAGGTGATTGCGGCTGTTGCGCAGCCTGGCCGCCCGGCATCCATGAATTGGCCGTTGCCGCGCCAACCCCTCCGCCTGCAATGCCCAATGCGACCAAGGAAATCAGGGCGATCTTCCACGTCTTGCGAGGTTTCCTGAGCTCTTTCACATCAGCCATGCAAACTCCCCATTCGGTGGACTAAATCCACAATCCCAAGTCTTGCGCACACCACGCCGTGAACCCATTTTACGCCATGTTCCACCGGCCTGCGGCCCGCAGACTACAGCCCGAGGGTCCCCCCGCCGCGGATGTACTCCAATTGCGCCTCCACCGAAAGTTGTGCAGCACCCTGCAGGTTTTCCGGCACGTCACCGTACACGGCCGCCGTCACTGCCTGCGCGGAGGGGAACCTGTTCCCTGCCTTTTCCAAAAGTTCGACGGCGGCCCGTACCTGGGCGATCCGCTCACCCCTGTGCGCCTCATAGGCCGTGGCAGCCGCGGCAAGGTCCCCCAACACCGGCCCGTGGCCCGGCAGGGCCGGAACGGGGACGTTTTCCGTTCCGTGCTCAAGGCCCCATCGGCGCAGGAGCCCCAGCGAGGACAGGTAGTCGCCCAGGCTGCCATCCGGGTGGCAGATCACGGTACTGCCGCTGCCGAGGATGGTGTCCCCTGTCAAAACCATCCTTTCGGATGATTCCTGCCCGGGGGCCTGGCCAGTGGTTGACACCGCAAAGCACACTGAATCGCCGGTGTGTCCGGGGGTGGCGAGCACCTCGATGGCGAGGCCGCCCGCCTGGATCCTCTCGCCGTCGTGCAGGGGCGTGGCGCTGTGGCAGAATTCGACCAGGGCGGCCCTGACAGGGGCGCCCGTGAGCCGGTGCAGGGCGGCACTGCCATCGGTGTGGTCGCCGTGGTGGTGGGTAATGAGGATGAGCTCGACGGCACCGGCCGCGGCCAGTTCCGCCAGGTGCGGGGCGAGGTCGGGCCCTGGGTCCACGACAACCACCCCCGGGGCACCAGGTGCGCCGAGCACATAGGAGTTGGTCCCGTCGAGCGTCATGGGGCCGGGATTTTCGGCCCGTCTGCGCCGCACCAGCGATCCCATGGATTCCCAACGATCCGTCATCGTGTCCCTTCCAAGCTGATGCGAACCGGCAGTGGTGGGGTTCCCTGTGGTGCCGGCATGTCAGTAGCGGTAGTTCTCTGCCTTGTACGGCCCTGCCGGGTCCAGGTCGAGGTAGGCCGCCTGCCGGGCCGACAGCCCGGTGAGCTGGACCCCGAGGGCTGGAAGGTGCAGGCGGGCGACCTTCTCATCAAGGATCTTCGGCAGCACATGGACGGCGGTGGCATATTCTCCGGTGCCTGCCTTAGTGAAGAGTTCGATCTGGGCAATCACCTGGTTCGTGAACGAATTGCTCATCACGAACGACGGGTGGCCAGTGGCGTTGCCGAGGTTCAGCAGGCGCCCCTCGGACAAGACGATGATGGAGCGTTCGGTGTCGGCGCCCCTGTCAAAAACCCATTCGTGGACCTGCGGCTTGATTTCAACTTTTTCAACGCCCCGGATCGCGGCGAGCCCCGCCATGTCGACCTCGTTGTCGAAGTGTCCGATGTTGCCCACTATGGCCTTGTTCTTCATCCGCAGCATGTCTGCGGCCATGATGATGTCCCGGCCACCGGTTGTGGTGATGAAGATGTCCCCGGCGGCCAGAACGGACTGCAGGGTTGCCACCTGGTATCCGTCCATCGCGGCCTGCAGTGCGCAGATGGGGTCGATCTCGGTGACGATAACCCTGGCCCCCTGGCCGCGCAGCGCCTCCGCGGCCCCCTTGCCGACATCGCCGTAACCGCAGACGACGGCGACCTTGCCCCCGATGAGCACGTCGGTGCCGCGCATGATGCCGTCGGGGAGGGAATGGCGGATGCCGTATTTGTTGTCGAACTTTGACTTGGTGACGGAGTCGTTAACGTTGATGGCGGGGAACAGCAGCTTTCCCTCGGCAGCCAGGCGGTACAGCCGGTGCACGCCTGTCGTCGTTTCTTCCGTGACTCCGAGGATTTGGGCGGCGATGCGCGTCCACCTGTGCGGGTCCTCGTTGAGCGAGACGCGCAGGGCCGCGAGCAACACCGCACCTTCCTCGGAGTCTTCGGCCGTGGTGTCCGGGACCGCTCCGGCTGCTTCAAATCCGGCACCCTTGTGGACAAGCAAAGTGGCGTCGCTGCCGTCGTCGAGGATCATGTTCGCGCCCCTGGCCGGGTCCTGCTCCGCGCCGGGCCAGGCGAAGATCTGCTGGGTGGTCCACCAGTAGTCCTCGAGGGTCTCGCCCTTCCAGGCGAAGACGGGAACCCCCTTCGGGTTTTCGGGGGTGCCCCTGCCAACCACAACCGCCGCGGCGGCTTCATCTTGTGTGGAGAAGATGTTGCAGGAGGCCCAACGGACCTGGGCTCCCAGGTCGGTGAGTGTCTCAATGAGGACTGCCGTCTGCACGGTCATGTGCAGGGATCCTGCAATGCGGGCGCCCCGAAGTGGTTGGCTTCCCCGGTATTCCTCGCGCAGGCTCATCAACCCGGGCATCTCTGATTCGGCCAGGCGGATCTGGTGGCGGCCCGCGGCGGCTTGGGAAAGATCGGCGACCTTGTAGTCGGCCGCGGTCAACGTCACTTCGGTGGGAGCAATCATGGGAATCTCCTTTGAAATTGTGTTGCGCTCTTGCTTCGAGGCCCGGGCGGGGCTCCGGCTCCTACCCGGCAGTCTGCCCGGGAGGCAGCAACAACGCAATACCCTCGTCGATGGCGTACCGCAGTGGCAAGCCTTCGGGGCCGTTAGCCGTGCTGAGAAGCTCCTCACCCTTCTGGATAAGTGCCGATCCGGTGACGGGGCAGCGCAGCACTGCCATGAGGTTCTCGCTGATCCTGATCATGGTCTTCCGTTCCCGTAGGTGCCAGGCTTCCGCCGGCATTCACGCCGACGCGTGCGGCCTGGATGTATGTTTACTTTAGTCACGCAGGATGCGAAGGTGGCCCCTGCGGGCCCCGCCGGCGCCGCTGCCAGGACCATGGACGGGAGGTTCAAGGGTTCCGCGGAATTCACGTTGAGGGGAACCGACTGCGGGTCCGGCGTCGTCTGTTCCTGCGTTGGCTGCCTCACGGACTGCCTCGGCCAGGGCGAGAAGGTCGTCAGGTCCCGGTGCGGGCGGCTTGTCCGAGCGGGCCAGGTGGATGACTTCCCAGCCCCGGGGTGCCGTCAGGCGGGCCGAGTGCTTGGCGCATAAATCGTAGCAATGCGGCTCCGCGAAGGTCGCCAGGGGCCCCAAAACCGCTGTCGAATCTGCATATACGTACGTCAAAGTGGCCACGGCCGCTTCACGGCAGGCGGATCTGGTGCATTGACGAAGGGTTCCCACGGTTCCCAAGACTACCCTTCCCGCAGGGATATTTCGCCCCGGCCACTCCCGGACGTACAGTGAAATGATGAAGTTCAATGCAACCGACGGCGAACCATCGCTGAACATCTCGCTGGATCCGGAGATTTCCGACGCCGGTCCAACCGCACAGCCGTCCGGTCAACGCCGCAGGGACAGGCACGGGCGCGGATTGCGGGGACCATTGCTGCCTGCCGCCCTCCCCGGTTCCAGGACGCGCAGTGAAAAATTCGAGGACCTGGTGGTTGACTCGGCAGAGAGGCTTCGCACTTTGTGGCCGGAGGCGCTGGGCGGAGTGGACTACCTGGTGGAGGAAGTCCCGGACCAGCTTGAAGCCCGCATTGCATCGGGCAAACCCGCACCGTTTGGAAAATTCACCCGCGCCGTTCCGGCCACACCCGATGCGCCAGCGGAACCGGCGCTCATTGCCATCTACAGGCACCCTGTTGAGGTGCTGTGCGACACCGACGGGCAGCTTCGCGAACTGGTCCATGAAGCAGTCGTGGAACAAGTGGCGGGCCTGCTCAACCTTGACCCGGAGATGGTTGATCCATTGTTCCGACGCTTCCGCGGCCACTGATTCCAAAGGCTCCCGAAAGACCCCTCGCAGGAGGCGTTTCGGGAGCCTTCCGCGTCAGTAACTAGTGGTGATATTGATCGAGTGCGTGCCGGCCGCCGTGCCCGCGATGGGAAGAACGGCAATGCCGGCGGAGCCCGGCTTGCCCAGCAGCTGGGTCCCGTAAGTGGGCGCTCCCGAAACCGATATGAGGACTGCCGCCGTTCCGGAGCCAAGGAAGGCTGCGGGGTCCAGGGTCTTCGTGGTTCCTGCCCGCAAGGCAACGTCCTTGCCTGCCCCCGGAACACCATCCGCGGAGATCGGCACCAGGCTAAGCGTGGAGGCACCTTCCGGAGCTGTGAAGACCAGGGTGGAGCTCGTGTCCTGGGGCAGCGTCACAAGGTGCGTGTCGCCCAGGCGTCCGGCCGAGGGGGCAAAGGCCAGGTCGACGGCGTCGCCGGCCTTCGTGGAATTGACGATCCTGACGGTGGCGGCCACCGCGGCATCGGCATTGATGCTCAGTGAATAGGTGCCCTGTGGCAGACCGGCCAGCGGCAGCTGGCTGACCTTGCCGGCCGCGGCCGTGAACACTCCCCCGTTGGGCAGCGCGACCTGCCCGTCGGGGCCGTAGGCCTTGACCTCAACCATCGAATCGGCCACCCCTGGCACAGTGACGGCAAGGATGGTCGTGGCGTCGTCGTAACCGGACTGGCCGGAAATCCTGGCGGCCGCATCGGGGGCCTGCACGCGAACGCCGGGGATGGCCAGGGTGGAGGCCGGAGCCTGCACAGGGGCCAGATAGTCAATGCCGCCGGGTGTGAGCCCGCGCAGCACCGACTGCTGGATCACGGCGCTGACGGCAGCACCTGAGCTCTTCAGGTGCACGCTGAGCATTTCCTCGTCGGGGGCCAGGCCCGAGAGCACCACTGAGCGCACGGCGCCTGCGGCAACAACAAGGCCCCTGCCGCCGGCCGACTGCACGGGTCCGCCTTGGCCAAAAAGTTCCAGGGAGATCGTCGCGGGACTGGCGGAAGAGTTCGAGATGGCAAGGATTGCCGTGCGGCCCACCGTGGTGCTTGCCCCCGAAAGCCACAGCTCGTTCGACGGCGTTTGGCACGTTGCCGCCGCCAGGCCGGCAAGGTCCCCGTCCCCCGCGTCAACCACGACGGAACCGGAGGCCTGGGGGTTCTCCTCCCCCAAGGGCTGCACACGCAGCACCGAAGGTCCATCCGCAGACTTCTGGCGCACCAGTGCCGCGCGCAGCTTTGGCTTGCCCGTCAGCTCGGTGGGGGTCGCCGCCGGACCTGCCGGGGCCTGGGCCACTGTGAACAGCGGGGAGAACTTGCCGTTGAGCGACTGGACTGCCGAACCCGGAAGGTCCCCGGCCGTCCCGCTCAGCACGACGGCGTTCAGCTGGGTCCTGGTCGAGGACGAGTTCGCCGAGAAGTCAGGATCGGTGCCCGCGGCCGAGCCCGCCAACAGCTGCGTGGGGCCCTGGCAGTTCGCAAGGGCCTCCCCGACAGGCAGCAGGTGCGGGACGGGCTTGGTCTGGGTCGTTGCGTTGGCCCCGGGGAACAACGTGCCGGCGCCCACGACAGCCACAGCAAGTGCCAGCGTTGCGGTTCCGGCCATGACCGCCGGCCATCCCCGGCGTCGTCTCGTGCGTCGGGTACGTCGGGAGCCCTTCGCGGCCGGGATGTTGTCCTTGTTCTCAGGCACTTCTACCAACCTTTTGCAATGATGCTTCGTCCCTGTACGCCCCGGTGCGGCCCCGTCGTGCCCGAACGGGCAAGGCGAGCAGGACAGTCAGCCCCAAGAGGACAAACTGGACCAGGCCGGTGGCGGCGCTGAACGGATGGACGTAACGAATTTCAAGTGTTCCCGCAGTCGCGGGCAATTCAAAGGCCTGGGCCCAGCCCGAACTGGCGGCGGTCAGCTGTTTGCCGTTGAGCCGTGCCTGCCAGCCCGGATCCGAGCGTTCTGCCAGCACGACCTTGCGGCCGGCACCGCCTGCCGCAATGGCGGCCGAAACGTTTTGTCCCTGCGAGGGGACAGGTGCCACGGTGTTGCCCTTGGCATCGACGATCCTGACCCGGTTCACGACGTCAGTCCGGCCGGCGTCGGCGTAGGTGGGCTTCACGCGCCACAGCCAGCCTGACTTGGTGGGGCCCACGGTGTCCATGCCGGGGACTGCATCGAGTTCCCCGGCCAGCAGTTCGGCCGCCGTATCGCCGGGGCGCAGGACAACGAAGCCGACCCCCAGCTCAACCAGGCCGCCACGCGGGTCAATGCCGGACCTGGACAGCATGGCCGCAACCGTGTCCTCGAGCGTTCGTGCCGCGGCATCGCTGGCACGGACGGTTTCGGAACCGGGCTCGCCCGTGATGCGTGCGGCCGTGGCGATCATCGACATGGCATCGAGCGTTGTTCCGGCACCCTGCATCAACGAAGCCTGCACCCCGCCGCCGGGCTGGACCGCCAGGACAATGGTGCGGCTGGCTTCGGGGCCAGTGCCGCGGTCGGCGGCAGTGGCGGGGATGGTGCCTGCGGTGACGCCCTGGGGCAGGAAGGCACCCGTCAGCGCGGGGGCGGCGAGCTGCCCCGAGAACTGCTGCGCCGTCCACAGGCCCAGGCTTGCCACGGGTGCCGCGAGAAGGAGCACCGAGAGGAGAACCGAAGTTGTCTTGGCTGTCCCGTGGTGTTCGGTGCGGTCGGGGTGGGAACCGTCGGCTCCCCGGCCCCCGGATACGGTGCCGCGGAAGGTGTGCACAGGGTGCCAGGCCCGGCTGTACGCGGCGTCGAACCCCAGCAGGGCCGCGCCCAACAGTGCGAAGAATGCAACAGACACGGCAGGTCCGGCAAACGGTGCCACGAGGGTGACGCCGTCGAACGCCACGGCAATGAACTTGCCGGCATAGGCGCCGGCCAGGGCCAGCAGTGCCACGAGCCAGAGGGTTCGGACCGTGGAGGCACGGCGCAGCGGCAGCAGCAGGGCGGCGGCGGCCGTGGCAAGAACCGGCACCCCAATGACGAACATGGCCAGCCAGGTCCACCAGGGAGCGGAGGCGAAGGAGCCAAGCCCAAGCAGACCCTCAGCCGCGGTGACCTGCGCGGGGAAGCCAAGCAGCTGCTGCCAAAGCGGTCCCGGAGTTGAGGCAAGGGGCACCCCGGGATCGGCGAGAAGTGCCCGGGGGTTCCCAAGGGCAGACCAGGCCAGGGGAAGGAAGAGGGCAACGGAAGGCACCAGCGTCCACCAGATGGTCCGTCCGCGGCGGCCCAGGAAAATCGTTGCCAGCAGGATTCCGACGACGGCCACCGGAAGCAGGCTCGGGGAAGCCGCCGTCACCACGGCAAGGGCCAACCCGGCGGCTGCCGCGGCTGTCCAGGAGGGGTTGCGATCGACGCCGGGACGTCCCATTTTCGCGACGGTGGCGGTGCCGGGCAGTGCGCCGGCGGCCTTGGCGGCAGGGGTCACGGCGCCGCCTGCGGCGCGAATCAGGCCCAGCATGACGACGGGAATCAGGATATGGGACAGCAGTGCGCCAATCCTGCCCTGGCCCATGGCAACGAGCAGGACGGGGGCGCCTGCCCAGGCCAGGGCTGCCACGATGCGGGGCCAGCGGTGCAAGGTGAGGGCGCCGGCGGCAAGCCAGGCGGTGAACCCTGACAGCGGAAGGGCCAGCAGGATAAGCCACACCGCGGCGATTGAACCGGTGCCCCCGAGCGCGGCGAGGATGGCCAGGACAAAGTTGAAGGGGTCCCCCCGCCCGGGCATGCCGGAGCCGAGTGACACCCACCAGTCTGTCGCGTGCTGCCAGATTTGGCCCACCTGCTCCGACAGGGGAAGGAGCGCGCCGCCTGTCAGCGCGGGAACGCCCAGGAAGCGGGAAAGGGCGATGATCGACAGCACGGCAAGCAGCACTGTCAGGCCCAGGGCGCTGACGATCGGGGCAGTCTTCAGTGAAGCCAGCGGCGTCACGTTTTCCTGGTGCGTTTCCCCTGTTGGTTCAAGGATGGAGGGTCCGTCAAGGATTTCCTGGGGGGTATCCTCATCCGGGCCGACGCTCTCGCGCAGCAGCTTCAAATGGTTGCGCGCGGTCTTGCTGTCCACCACCACGCCCTTGTGGACCGACCTGCGCCTGCTTTGGTGCGCGGCCATTGTCTTGCGGCTGCGGTGGAGGGTGAAGGGGCGCAGAATTCCGGCGCAGGTGGCTGCAAACATGCGGATCGCGTGGCCGGGCGCCTTGAGGACAAACCCTGCAATCAGCCAGTAGATGGCGGCAAGGAGCGTGCCCACAGCAAGGAACGGCACGGCCCAGAAGGGGGCGTGCTTGAGCCGGAGGAAGACCCCGGCCTTGCGGGCGGCCGCCGCTGAACCCAGACCGTTGGTCCTCTGGACAGCGTGGAACATGTGGGCGTCGGGGACTACAAGCACACGGTCCCCTGTCAGGCGGACGCGGGCGCAAAAGTCCAGGTCGTCGCCGGGACCGGGCAGTGCCGGGTCAAAACCGCCGAGCTTTTCAAAGACGTCCCTGCGCACCAGCATGCCTGCGGTATTGACGGCAAACATGTCCGCGTGGTCGTCGTACTGGCCCTGGTCTTGCTCATCCATGCCGACAAGGGTGAAGCGGTCAAACCACGGGTTCGCCCACAGACCGACGTCGACGAGGCGCCTGTGGTTATCCCAGTCGAGCTGCTTGCAGCCTACGACGGTTGCTGTGGTGGCGCGTTCGGTGGCTTCCAGCAGCCGCGCGAGGGCATCCGGTGCCGGGGCGGCATCGTCTTGCAGGAGCCAGATCCACTCGTTGCACACGGCAACTTCGTCATCGAGGACGGCAACGGAGCTGCCCGAGCCCTTGGCGGTGGATGCGGGGGCGTGCGCGCCTGGGCGAACACGCGATGCATGCTCAAGCACAGCGTTGACGGCTGAACCGAAGCCGGTGCGCCCGTCGAGGGAGATGACGTTGCGCTCACCCAGGGCCTTGCGCAGCAACTCCCCCGAGTCGTCAGTGGAACCCGTGTCGGCTGCCAACACCTGGTTGGCAGGGCGTGTTTGTGCGGCCAGCGCCGCCAGGACCGTGGTGAGATAGCCACCGCCGTTGTGTGCAACCAGAACGGCCGTGACCTTTACTGCTTCAAGAATTAGACCGCTCGTTTCCGCAGCCGCCGGCGTTCACGCTCGGACAGGCCGCCCCAGATTCCAAACCGCTCATCATTGGCAAGAGCGTATTCAAGGCACTGCGCCTTGACATTGCATGCGCCACAGACCTTCTTGGCGTCCCGGGTTGAACCACCCTTTTCTGGGAAAAACGCTTCCGGATCGGTCTGCGCACACAATGCGTCAGTCTGCCAGCCTAGTTCACCTTCGTCGCTGAAGTCGTCAAGCTGCCTCCGCAGCCCGATCCATACAGGGGCGTTCTCGACTGTGGCGCGGTCGCCGGGGGCCTCCTGGCGATGAAGCAATTCGGGCCCGTCGTCCTCGTGCGAGGTAAGAAATGCCGTCGCGGCATCCTCCAGGGCAGTGCGGCTTTCACGTTCATGGAACGCGGCCGCACCCGGGTCGGCCGGATCAACGTACCAATCGGAAGGGACGCTGCGGGACTGGTGGTCGGCGGCCGGGTTCCCCGCTGCGGACTCGTCGTGAATTCTCTGCACACTCAGCTGCGCTTGCCCCATCATCGTCCTCCTGAATGTTGCCGCCGATAATACTTCCCGATGTTCCGGTTCCCGCGGTGTGCGGTCTGAAGTGCCTGTACCGGCGGTTCGTGCGTCTAATTACATCCATGTAACACCGCCACGTCAAGCGGCGGGTGATCATAACCAGTGCGGAGGGTGTTCATCCCGCACGCCACGCCCGGCAATTTCATACCAATCGACACCCGTATGTGTTGCCCAGACCACACAAATTCCCGCGATTCCGCGCGGATTTGTCGATTTCCCGAAAGGATTCCAGGATCGGCGAGACCAAGTTGTAATACAGATCACGTCACAATTCGCCTTTTGTCCAATCGATGGATCACATTGCCCTATTGGATGAACATGGCAGGATTGGACCATGAACGCATCCCCGAACACCCCGAGCGAACTCCTGAACGCCTTCCGAACCCGCCATCCCACCTCCCCCAGGCTTTCCTGGTACGGCCCGGATTCAGAGCGCGTGGAATTCTCCGGTCGGGTGTTGGAGAACTGGGTGGCAAAGACCGCCAACTACCTTGTTGACGAGCTCGACGCCGAACCCGGCACCACGGTTGCCCTTGACCTTCCACTGCACTGGCGATCCATGGTGTGGCTGCTGGCCACCTGGGCCGTTGGAGCCACGGCCGTGACGGGCGACCGTGCCGCAGGCACCGTGCCTGACGCAGCCGGCACCGTTGACGTTCTCGCCACCGTTGATCCCGCCGCCGTGCACGAACGCCTCCCAGCCGCCGGCCCCGCCCCGCTTGTCGTGGCCGTCGCACTGCCGGCCCTGCAGATGCGCTGGATGGGCGACCTGCCGCCGCGGACCCTTGACTACTCGGGCGACGTGCGCTCGCACGCCGATGTGTTCTTCGCCGAGGACACCCCCGAGCCTTCGGCCATTGCCTGGCAGCATAACGCCACGGCCACCAGCTATGCGGGGCTGTTCGCCCGGGATTCCGGGGATCGGCAGCCCGAAGCACCCCGGCGCCAGCTGCTGCAGGCGCGCGACGGTTGGGACGCCGTCGTACGATCAGCGCTAATGATTTGGGCAGGCGGAGGCTCGGTTGTCCTGCTGGATGCGGGTATTGAGGCGACCGACCACCTGTGCAGCACCGAAAACATCACGCACGGGTAGCCGAACGTGAGGTCTTGCAGAACATTTTAGACGGTGCGATCCACTTCGATGAGCTTGTGGTCATCGGAGTAGCCGGGTTCAGCGTCAAGCTCATCGGTGAAGACCCAGAAGCGGTAGGCAAAAAACCTGAAGATGGTGCCAAGGACCAGGCCGATCACCGAGCCGGAGACGAAGTCGGCGGTGGTCGAGTCGAAGCCAAGCACCCAGTGGGAGATGTACACGCAGGCCGCGGCAATGCCCATGCCCACACCGTTCATGATGATGAACAGGACAACTTCGCGGACCATATTGGCCTGGCGGCGGTGGCGGAAGGTCCAGTAGCGGTTGGCCAGCCAGGAAAAAACGGTCGCCACGGCGGCTGAAATGATCTTGGCCTTGGTGGGGTGCCCGCCCATGCTGCCGCTGAGCAGCCACAGGTAGATACCCGTGTCGATGACGAAGGCCACGCCGCCCACCACTCCGAATTTAGCAACTTCGCGCCAAAACAGGCCCATGAGGCCTGTGATGCGGCTGGTAAGTGTTTGGTGCATATTCCTCCGTCGTGGTTGGGCCGGGAACGGACGAATCACGCAACAGCCTAAATAAAAAGTCTAATCCCCCTGAGCTGCGCAATAATGCCGAAAAGCCGGTAATACCCTGACAGTTGCCCCACATTTACCGGTTAATTCAGCGTCGGGGACGCCTCAAAGCAAGGAACCATGAAGTCATTCGGTACGCTGGGGACTGTGACTTTTCCTGTAATCGGCGTAGTGGGCGGCGGACAGCTGGCCCGTATGATGGCCCCTCCCGCCGTGGCCCTTGGTTTTGAATTGCGTGTCTTGGCGGAAGCCCCCGACGTGAGTGCCGTGGCTGTTGTGGCCAAGGCACCCGTGGGCAACTACAAGGACCTTGACACCCTGCGTGAGTTTGCCCGCGGCGTTGACGTGCTCACCTTTGACCACGAACACGTCCCCAGCGAACACCTGCAGGCACTGATTGGCGAAGGCGTGAACGTCCAGCCGCGCCCCGATGCGTTGATCAACGCACAGGACAAGCTGGTGATGCGTGCAGCCATTGAACGCCTCGGCCTGCCCAACCCCGCCTGGGCCGCAGTCACATCGGTTGCCGATATTGCCGCCTTTGGCGAGACCCACGGCTGGCCCGTTGTGCTGAAGATGCCCCGTGGGGGTTACGACGGCAAGGGCGTGAAGGTGCTGCGCACCGTTGAGGACGCCGAAGCCGCCGCCGACTGGTTCGATGCCATGAATCCGCTGCTGGTGGAGGAAATGGTCGCCTTCTCCCGTGAACTCTCCGCCCTGGTTGCCCGCACCCCGTCAGGGGAGTCCCGGCCCTGGCCCGTGGCCGAATCCATTCAGGTCGACGGCGTGTGCGATGAAGTCATCGCCCCGGCACCGTCCCTTCCGCCCGAGGTTGTGGCACAGGCGCAGGCCGCGGCGCTGCGGATCGCCGACGAGCTCGGCGTCACAGGCGTTATGGCCGCCGAGCTCTTCGAAACGCCGGGCCGGGCTCCGGGCTTCCTCATCAACGAATTGGCCATGCGCCCCCACAACACGGGCCACTGGACCATGGATGGCGCCGTGACGGGCCAGTTTGAGCAGCATTTGCGTGCGGTGCTCGACTTGCCCCTGGGCGACACCTCCGCCCTGGGCGGCATTGTTGTCATGAAGAACTTCCTCGGCGGCGCCAACCAGGACCTGTTCGGCGCCTACCCCACAGCCCTTGCCGCGGAACCCACTGTCAAGGTGCACAGCTACGGCAAGTCCGTCCGCCCGGGCCGCAAGATCGGCCACGTCAACGTGGTCGGTTCTGCCGGGGACGACGTCACCGCAGTCCGTGCCCGCGCCACCACCGTGGCCAACATCATCCGTGACGGAAAGTAAGGAAATTACTGCCTTGAGCACCAATAACTGCACTCCCCTAGTGGGAATTGTCATGGGATCCGATTCCGACTGGCCCGTCATGGAGGCTGCCGCCGCCGCACTGTCCGAGTTCGGCATCCCTTTCGAGACCGACGTCGTCTCGGCCCACCGCATGCCGACCGAAATGATCGCCTACGGCCAGGGCGCCGCAGCCCGCGGCATCCGCGTCATCATTGCAGGTGCAGGCGGCGCCGCCCACCTGCCCGGCATGCTGGCCTCGGTCACCACGCTTCCCGTGGTGGGCGTCCCCGTTCCGCTGAAAACCCTCGACGGCATGGACTCGCTGCTGTCCATCGTGCAGATGCCCGCGGGCGTTCCCGTGGCCACTGTTTCCATTGGCGGGGCACGCAACGCCGGTCTGCTGGCCGTGCGCATGCTGGCCTCAGGCACCGATGATTTGGCTGCCTCGCTGGCAGCGCGGCTGGCAGTCTTCGCCCAGTCATTGAACGACCAGGCTTCGGCCAAGGGTGCCGCGCTGCGCGAAAAGGCCGGAGCCACCTACCCCCTGGCGGTCCTGCCGGAACAGCGGTAGGGAACCCATGAGTTTCAGCAGCCCCAAGGTATCCAAGCCCTCTGACCGCCCTCCCGTGCTGACCAACCCCGTCAGGTTCCCGGAGTCGGCGTCGGCACCAGCACGCTCAAAACGGGCCTGGTTCCTGCTGCTGTTGACACTCTTGATGCCCGGATCGGCGCAAATTGTCGCCGGGAACCGGCGCCTTGGCCGCCTTGCCCTGCGCGTTACCTTTGCGGCGTGGGCCCTGGTGATTGCCGCCGTCGTCCTTGCCGTGGTGCAGCGCGAAATGCTGCTGAACCTTTTCACGAACCCGTGGACATCGTTCGTGATCATCGTGGCCATGGCCACGGCGGCCGTGGGCTGGGCAGTGATGTTCCTGAACACGCTGATGATCATCCGGCCGGGCATGCTTGCCCCGGGCATGCGGATGATGGTCGGCGGCGCGCTGGTTGTCCTCATGGTGGTGACAAGCGGTTCGCTTGGCTACGGCGCGTTCCTGATCAATGCCGGGCGCAACGCCATCACTGACATTTTTGCGGCAGGACCCGACATGGTTCCCGTGGACGGGCGCTACAACTTCCTGGTCATGGGCGGTGACGCCGGGGCGAACCGCTCAGGGCGGCGCCCCGACTCGATCATCGTCATCAGCGTGGACGCAAAGACCGGCCAGGCCGCGACCATCAGCATTCCCCGCAACCTGCAAAACGCGCAATTCTCGCCGAAATCGCCGCTGTGGAGTGTGTACCCGGATGGGTACAACTGCGGCAACGACTGCATCATCAACTTCCTGTACACCGACGTCACGAACAACCATCCGAACCTGTACCCTGGAGCGCCGGATCCGGGCGCGTCGGCCATGATGGACGCCGCGGGCGGCATCCTGGGCCTGACGATCCAGGGCTATGTCTTGGTTGACATGGCAGGATTCGCCCAGCTGATCGACGCCATGGGCGGGGTGACAATCAACGCCGGCGGCTGGGTTCCCCTCAGCGGCGACGACGTCAACGGCACGGGCGACCACCTGCCGCCCACCGGCTGGATCTCCCCCGGCGTCCACAAGCTCGACGGCTACCACGCTCTTTGGTATGCACGCTCGCGCCAGTGGGTGCTCGACTACGACCGCAGCCAGCGCCAGCAGTGCATCCAGGCAGCCATGCTGGCCCAGATGGATCCCGGCAAGGTGTTCACCAAGTTCAGTGCCATTGCCGACGCCGGCGCCAAGGTCATGGAATCCGACCTGCCCGCCGGCCAGCTGGGAAGCTTCGTGTCCCTGGCGTTGAAGTCAAAGAACTTCCCCCTGTCACGGCTGACCATCGGCCCGCCCGACTTTGACCGGGACTTCTCGACCTACCCTGACTTTGGCGTGATCCACAAGCGTGTCCAGGCCCTGCTGCATCCGGCGCCCGACGCCGAGAAGGCACCGGCACCGGCCAACCCGGCACCGGCCGATCCTGCACCGGCCGATCCTGCACCGCAGGCGCCCGCGGCTCCCACGCCTGAAGCCCCCGCGCAGCCGGCTCCCGAGACTCCCAGCGAGACCCCGAAAGTCACCGAAGCGCACCTGCAGCA
The DNA here is from genome assembly GCF_046736435.1 of Arthrobacter sp. LAPM80. NCBI lineage: Bacteria > Bacillati > Actinomycetota > Actinomycetes > Micrococcales > Micrococcaceae > Arthrobacter > Arthrobacter sp. LAPM80. Next base: position 294,612 of record NZ_JBCHVD010000002.1, on the reverse strand, counting down.
GCTTGCGATCAACGGTGACGACGCGGCACTGACAGCGCTGTTGGCCAACAACGGGACCTGCTCACCGGGCTAAAACAAGGTCGGCGGCAGCCGGTGCACGCGCCGGAATTTGCTTACTCTTTCAATCGATCTACAGCTTGTCTTGGACCAGGAGAAATATTGTATGTTTGCACTCACCAATGTCACCCGCGACTACCCCTGGGGTTCAACCACAGCCATTTCGGATCTTTTGGGGACCACGCCAAGCGGCGGGCCAGAGGCCGAATTGTGGATGGGCGCACACCCTGACTCACCCTCCATTGCCCAGACCCCTGAAGGTCCCGTGCCGCTTGACCGGCTGATCGCAGAGCACCCCCGGTCAACCCTGGGCGAGGAAGTGGCCGCCGCCTTTGGCGCCAAGCTGCCGTTCCTGACCAAACTCCTTGCTGCGGACAAGGCACTCTCGCTGCAGGTCCACCCCACCCTTGAACGGGCCAGGGAACGTTTTGCCGACGAGGAAACCGCCGGAATCCCCCGCGATGCTGCACACAGGAACTACAAGGACGAGAACCACAAGCCGGAGATGATCCTGGCACTCACCCCGTTTGAGGCGCTCTGCGGCTTCCGGCCCTGCGCCGAGGCAGCCGAGCTCTTCCGCGCCGTCGGAACCGCCATTCAGGCAACACGCGCCGATGTGCCCGAGCTGCTGGGCACAGTGGAAATGACACTCAACTCGCGCATGGCCGCCCCCATGGCGGTGCGCCGGGCGTTTGAGACCCTGGTGGGCGGCGGCAGGGAAACCACTGCATTGGTTGCCCTGGCCGCCACAGCCTTGGAGGCCTCCGCCGCGGCCGGCACGGAGCTGTCCCCCGCCCTGCAGAGTGTGGTTGAGCTTGCACGCCAGTACCCAGGAGACGCGGGCGTCCTGATCTCGCTGCTGCTCAACCGCGTGTCCCTGAAGCCCGGGGACGCCATCTACCTGCCCGCCGGGAACATCCACGCCTACCTGAGCGGCCTCGGCCTTGAGGTCATGGCTTCCTCCGACAACGTGATGCGCGGGGGCCTGACAGGCAAGCACATCGACGTGCCCGAACTCCTGGCAACAGTTGACTTCGCCCCCAGCGGTGTTCCCGTGGTCCCCACGCGTGTCACAGACCTTGGCCAGCACGTCTGGGAACCGCCCTTTGCGGAATTTACGCTGCAGCGCGTGGAGATTTCGGCCGATTCGGCACCCGTGCCGCTGGTCCAGAACGGTCCCCTGCTTGTCTTGTCCGTTGCGGGGACCGTCCTGCTGGACTCCCCGCGCGGCGACATGGTCCTAGGCCGCGGAGGTTCGGTCTTTGTTCCGGCCGCCGAAAACCCCGTCATGGTCCACCCCGCCGCAGGCAGCACAGCCGATGCCGCAACACCCGCCGTGGTCTTCGCCATCACTGTCGCCGGCCAGGTGTAACCCGCCGCGACTTCGCAGATCACGCCCTCATTCCGCCCTCAAAGGGCATAATGAGGGCGTGATCTGCATAGTCACGGGTGCGGAGCACGCTCACCGGATATGCCGTCGGCCCCTGAACTCGTCCGCGAGCGAGCCGCCGGCAAGATTGTGCCGGTCAGGCCAGCCTGCAAGCTTTAGCATGCGCGCAATCTTCGACACCACGGCGGGGGCGCCCTGCCTCATGCCCTCCTTGTTGATCAGCACCTGGTGCCACCCCAACGACTTCGTGAGATAGTCCCTGTCATGGTCCTTCACCTGCTGTTCGGCGGTGAAGTGGTGGTTCCCGTCATATTCAATGCACGTCCGGTACTCCTCACAGGACAGATCAGGCTGAACCAGCGGCCGTCCGGCGTCGTCCATGATTTTAAGGTTCGGCTCAAATTCCGGCAGCGGCGATCGGGCAATGATCAACCTCAGCCGCGTCTCAGGCGGCGAATCCACGCCAACCCTCGCCAACACCATGGCTTCCTTCAGACGGCGCATGCCGCGCCGGCCGGAGTGCCGCACCACATACTCCTGCAATGCGTCGAGCCCAACGATGGGAAGCCTGAACGGCACGCACGTTCCGTCGTGGGCACAAACGATCTGGTCAACCACCACGACCAGCTCATCAAGGGTCAGCCACGGTGCAACATCCACCAACGTGCGCTGGACGGAGGTGAGGGCGACACCGCCGCGCACCACGACGTCCTCCGGGGCCAGGTCCAGGTTATGGCCGCGAACATGTTTCCGCCGTGGCTGCGGTTTGCCGAACCTGCGGGACAAGTCAATCACCGGGAGCACATCAAAGCGGGACGGCAGGGTCAATCCGTGGAGGGCAGCCGCCGTCAAATGGCTGACAATGCTGTTCGGCGTCACGTCGACATGGGCCCTGCAACGTTCGAGCAGGTCCGAGTGCGCCAGCCGGGGCATCCGGATTTCCCGGCTGGGCGTCACATGGGTCGGCGGCCGTGCACGTTTTTCCGACAGGCCCAGCGACCGGGCCTGTTTCAGCGTGAACGGGCGTTGCGCCAGGATGAGAGGCAGCGGCTCTGGAGGTTTCATCTCTCCATTACCGCTGAATAATGCCTTCCGCGGGGCGGCCATGGGGCAAAACCGGCGAATCTGTGGATAACACCGGCGACTATGCAGATCACGCCCTCATTCCGCCCTTATAGCGCACAATGAGGGCGTGATGTGCATAGTCACGGCGAGGTGCGAAGGAGTTAGCGCTTCAGCAGGCCGCGGGCCCTCTTCGCGGAGCGGCGCGCCACCGGAAGCACCCTCGCAAACACGCGGTACATCGGCGACAGCGGCAGGTCCCAGGTCCCGGCCAGCATGTTCTCGTGGTCGGCGAAGCCGAACTTGAACTTGGAGACACCGTCGTTGAGCAGGCCGTTGAAGTCGTAGCGGGTGATGGACCGGGCCTTCATTTCCTGGATCGCGAACCACTTCAGGGAGAAGTTCGCACGCAGTTGACTGCCTTCCTCGCTCATCCCGCCATAGAGTTCAAAGGCCGTTGAACGGCTCGCGGCAAGCCACAGGAAGGCGACGAGCTTTTCGCCCTCGAACGCCCCGTAAATGGGCGATGCGGAACCAAGGTTGTGCAGGATATCGCTGTAGTAGGAGTCCTCGTGGATGCCGAATTCGGCACGCGCTGCGGTCTCCTTGTACACGGCCATGACCTGCGGCAGCTCCGCCTCCGTGACGGCACGGTATTCCAGGGCCTCGCGGCTCGACTTGCGGATGTACTGGCGGGTCTTCTTGGACATCGCGGCCAGCAGCTCGTCCTCGGTGCGTGTCAGGTCAAGGATGAGTGTGCGCGGGATCAAGATGGTGGTGTTGCTCGGCGCCCATCCCGTCGCCGGCAGTGAAGCCACGGCAACACTGCCGGCGTCCCAATCCGGTTCCGCGCTCAGGGCCACGCTCTTGTGGGTCTTCTTCACATAGCGTCCGACGGCGTTGATCACGTCGATCTCCCGGCCCTCCTGCGCCTGTGGTCCCCTTGCAAGGTAGGCCAGCGAGCGGAAGGGCATGGGAAGGTCGCGCAGGAGGATCTGCGCGGAGCCGACCAGCTCTTCGCCGTCGCGCACCAGGACCCTGTCCACGCTCCAGTTGTGGGCGGCCTTCGTTTCCCCCCAGCCCCACAATTGCATGGGGTGCCCTTGCTGGGAGTCGACGGCAGCATCCCACTCGGCGGGGTCAAGGCAGGGAACAACACTTAAAGTCATGCTTCAACCCTACCGGGTGGGCGCGGAGCCGCGGTGCCGTCGGAGGTCAGCCGCGGCGGGCGTAGCTCTCCCACTTGGCAGCCTGGTGTTCACCGTCGACGAATCGGATGGTGCCCGACTTGGAGCGCATCACGATTGACTGCGTCAGAACACGGCCCTTGTCGTAGCGCACACCCTTGAGCAGGTCGCCGTCGGTGATGCCCGTGGCGGCGAAGTAGCAGTTGTCGCTTGTGACGAGGTCGTTCGTTGACAGGACGCGGTCAAGGTCGTGTCCGGCGTCGATCGCCTTCTGCTTCTCGTCGTCGTCGGTGGGCCAAAGCCGGCCCTGGATGACGCCGCCGAGGGTCTTGATGGCGCAGGCGGAGACAATGCCTTCGGGAGTTCCACCGATGCCCATCAGAGCGTCAACGCCCGTGCCCGAACGTGCCGCGGCGATGGCGCCTGCCACGTCGCCGTCAAGGATGATCTTGGTGCGGGCACCGGCGTCGCGGATGTCCTGGATGAGTTGCTGGTGGCGGTCGCGGTCAAGGACCATGACCGTGAGCTGGTTGACCTTGACGCCCTTGGCCTTGGCGATCAGGTGCAGGTTTTGCTTGACGGGCAGGCGCAGGTCGACCATGTCGGCAGCTTCGGGGCCCGTGACGAGCTTCTCCATGTAAAACACTGCCGAGGGATCAAACATGGTGCCACGTTCGGCAACTGCGAGCACAGACAGCGCATTGTTGATGCCCATGGCTGTTAGTCGTGTGCCGTCAATGGGGTCCACGGCGACGTCGCACTCGGGGCCTGAACCGTCGCCCACAATTTCACCGTTGTACAGCATGGGTGCTTCGTCTTTTTCGCCTTCGCCAATGACGACAACGCCGTTGAAGTGGACGGTTGAAAGGAGCGAACGCATCGCATCGACTGCGGCACCGTCGGCAAGGTTCTTTTCGCCAAAACCAACCCAGTGGCCGCCGGCAATGGCTGCGGCTTCCGTGACGCGGACAAGTTCAAGGGCCAGGTTGCGGTCGGGCTCGTCGTCACCAACGGCAAGGGACCTGGACAACTGCGAATAATCCAACTGTGATGCTTTTCCAGCCACGTTAAAACCCCATTGTTCAGGTAGGCGCAGAATTAGCTGTGCGCTTCGTTGCGCACTCTGACGTTTTTTTGCCTACGCATTCAATCATAGGTGACGGGCCGACGTGTTTAATAGCCGCCCCGGATCTGGGAAGATGGACAGGTGAGTGATTCAAGCCCTACCCCTCCCGTCAAGCCCGTTATTGCCGCCGGCGCCGCCAAACGTGCCAATGCTTCGGTGGTCGGCATGCTTCTGGCGATGCTCTCAACGGTGGCAATTGTGCTGACCATTGTGTGGCTCAACCCGCAGCACAAGGCCGACACCTACCGGCAGAACATCAACGTCCAGGCCGTGGCCGGCCACGCGGCGGACACCGCCGGCTTCACCCCTGTTGCCCCGGCACTGCCCGAGGGCTGGTCGGCCAACTATGCGCGGTGGAACCCCGCAGGGGCCGACGGCGTGGCATTCTGGGATGTGGGTTATGTCACGGCAAATGACACGTTCATCGCGCTTCGCCAGTCAATTACGGCAAATCCGACATGGACGGCCGGCCAGACTGAAAACGCCCCTGTTACGGGAACCCGCACAATTGACGGCCGTGACTGGGAGCTTCGTGATAAACCTAAAGGCAACAAGAGCCTTGTGCTGGTCAACGGCAACGCCACCATCATCTTGACGGGTGCCGCGGACTTCAAGGACTTCGACACCCTGGCCGCCGGCGCCGCGAAGCAGCTTAACGCCGGCGGTGTCCAGCCCGGCAACAGCACCACCAAAGCGAAGGACGGCAAGTAATGAACGCTGGCGAAGACGGCATCACCACCACGCCCCCCAATGGGCCCAAGTCCCCGGCGCAGGCGTGGACGACCCTCATGGACGGCAACCGCCGCTTCGTCGAGGCCAGCGCCTCCCACCCCAACCAGGACGCAGCCCGCCGCAGCTCCCTGGTGTCCACCCAGGAGCCCTTCGTCATGATCTTTGGCTGCTCGGACTCGCGCCTTGCCGCCGAAATCATCTTCGACCTTGGCCTTGGCGACGCCTTTGTGGTCCGCACCGCCGGCCACGTCATCGACAACACGGCACTTGGCTCGCTGGAATACGGCGTCGAGTACCTCAACGTGCCCCTGATCGTGGTTCTGGGCCACGACAACTGCGGAGCCGTCACCGCCACGAAGGGTGCCGTGTCCACGGGCAACATGCCGGCCGGCTTCATCCGCGACCTGGTCGAGCGCATCACCCCCTCGGTCCTGACCTCCCTGCGCCGGGATGCCGGCAGCACCGTCGGCGACATGGTCGAGGAGCACGTCAAGCAGACGGCCGCCAGGCTCGTTGAGAACTCCCCCATCATCGCCAACGCCGTGGCCCGTCAGAAGACCGCCGTGGTGGGCCTGACCTACCGCCTCAATGACGGCCGAGCGGACCTCGTCTACAGCAACGGATCCCTCGGGGTTTAGCCAACAATTTGCACAAGGAGGTCCGACGGCGGCACGCGAGTGCCGCCGTCGGACCTCCTTTTGCGTGGGTACGGTTTTTAGCTCCGGCCACCGCGGCGATAGGGTGGAGACATGACTGAGACTGCCGCGGCTTCCGCACAAGAATTCCGTATTGAACACGACACCATGGGTGAGGTCCGCGTTCCGGCCAACGCCCTGTACAGCGCCCAGACCCAGCGCGCCGTGGAGAACTTCCCGATCTCCGGCATGACGCTTGAGTCGGCCCACATCGCAGCACTGGCACGCATCAAGAAGGCCGCCGCCACCACGAACGCCGAACTGGGTGTCCTTGACGCCGAACTGGCACGCGCCATCGAGGGTGCAGCCGATCTGGTGGCTTCCGGGGCGTTCGACGGCGACTTCCCCATCGACGTGTTCCAGACAGGTTCCGGAACATCCTCCAACATGAACATGAACGAGGTCCTGGCGACACTGGCCAACCGTGCGCTTGTTGCCGCCGGCTCCGAGAAGACCGTGCACCCCAACGACCACGTGAACGCCTCACAGTCCTCCAACGACGTGTTCCCCACCTCCGTCCACGTTGCAGCCACCTCAGCCCTGATCAACGACCTGATCCCGGCACTGGCTCACCTGGCCGAGTCCCTTGAGCGCAAGGCCGCCGAATTCAAGGACATCGTCAAGTCCGGCCGCACCCACCTGATGGATGCCACCCCCGTGACCCTCGGCCAGGAATTCGGCGGTTACGCCGCCCAGATCCGCTACGGCATCGAGCGCGTCGAGTCCTCACTTCCCCGCGTGGCAGAGGTCCCCCTCGGCGGCACCGCCGTCGGAACCGGCATCAACACCCCGGCAGGCTTCCCGCAGCGCGTGATCGCCCTGCTCGCACAGGACACCGGGCTGCCGCTGACCGAGGCACGCAACCACTTCGAGGCACAGGCAAACCGTGACGGCCTCATCGAGGCATCGGGCCAGCTGCGCAACATCGCCTACTCGATCATGAAGATCAACAACGACCTGCGCTGGATGGGCTCTGGCCCCAACACAGGCTTGGGTGAAATCTCCATCCCCGACCTGCAGCCGGGCTCCTCGATCATGCCCGGCAAGGTCAACCCGGTTATCGCAGAGGCCGCCATCATGGTTGCCGCGCAGGTCATCGGCAACGACACCACCATTGCCCTGTCCTCCACGAACGGCGCCTTCGAGCTGAACGTCGGCATCCCGGTCATGGCCGCGAACCTGCTGCAGTCAATCCGCCTGCTGACCAACACCTCACGCGTCATGGCCGATAAGATGATCGACGGCCTCGAGGCCAACGTCGAGCGCGCCCGCTTCCTGGCCGAGGCCTCACCGTCAATCGTGACCCCGCTGAACAAGTACATCGGCTACGAAAACGCGGCCAAGATCGCCAAGTACGCCATCAAGGAGGGCCTGACCATCCGTGAAGCCGTTTTGGGCCTGGGCTTTGTCGACCGCGGCGAACTGACCCTTGAGCAGCTGGATGCGGGCCTTGACGTCATGGCCATGACGATCGCCCCGCAGTAACCACCACCTGGCGGTAACGTTCGACGGCGGGAGACCACCTCTGATGGCGGGAGGCGGCCTCCCGCCGTCGCACTTTAAGGCGTGTGATTAATTCCACACCCCAAACATTTTGCACTCCAGGGTTCATAGTGCAAACTTTTACTTTATGAACGAAAGTGCAAATCCCTGCCAGCCTCAGGGCCTGCGTGCCCGCAAGCGTGAGGCCACCCGTCAGGCCATCACGGCCGAGGCGCGGCATTTCACCGCCGCACAGGGCCTGAACGGCTTCACGATTGAGCAGGTGTGCGAAGAAGTGGGCGTGTCACGCCGGACGTTCTTCAATTACTTCCCGTCCAAGGAAGACGCCATCATCGGCCACCTTCTGGACGAGTTTCCCGCAGATGCCACGGCCGTCTTTCTCGCCGGAGGGGCGTCCGGGAGCGGGGTGGCACGTGGGCCCCACGGCTTGAGCACCACGCTGCTGAGAGATTTGTACAAACTCACCTGCGCCATGGCAGATCACATGGACTTCAGCCGCGACCAGGTCCACGAACTCCTCGCGGCCATGAAAAAAGAACCCCAACTCATGATGAAGATGATGGGTAGCGCCCATGCCCGTGAGCAAGATTTTGCCGAACTTATAGCCCAGCGTGAACATCTGCCCCCGGAAGATCCTGTGGTCCACATGGCCGCAGCCCTGTTTGGCACGTGCGCGCACCGGGCCAGCCAGGCGTTCTTTTCCGAGCAAAACACCCTCCCCTATGGAGATCTGCTCACGGGCAATCTTGTGGCGGCCCAACAACTGTTTACTTTTTCGCTCTTAACTTTCGAAGGAACTGCATGAGTACCGCACTCAAAGCAGGGGAACCGCTCCTGCTCACTCAAAAGAGAATCTGGATTATCTTCTCCGCGCTGATCGCCGGAATGATGCTCTCCAGCCTCGACCAGACCATTGTCTCGACCGCCATGCCCACCATTGTGGGCAAGCTCGGCGGCGTCGCACACCAGACGTGGATCACCACCGCGTACCTGCTGGCCACCACGATCGTGATGCCCATCTACGGCAAGCTGGGCGACATGCTCGGGCGACGGAACTTGTTCCTGGCGGCCATCGCCATCTTCACCCTCGCCTCCATCGGCTGTGCCTTCGCCACCGACTTCTGGGGCTTCGTGATCTTCCGCGCCATCCAGGGTCTAGGCGGCGGCGGCTTGATGATCCTCTCGCAGGCCATCATCGCCGACATTGTCCCCGCCAATGAGCGCGGTAAGTACATGGGCCCGCTGGGCGCCATCTTCGGACTCTCCGCTGTTGCAGGACCCCTGCTGGGCGGCTACTTTGTTGACCACCTGACCTGGGAATGGGCCTTCTACATCAACATTCCCATCGGCATCGCCGCGTTCATCGTCGCGTTCTTCGCCCTGACGCTGCCCTCCAAAAAGGCCACCAGAAAAATTGACTATCTGGGAGTGGTGTTCCTCTCCATCGCCACGACCTGCCTGATCTTCTTCACCGACTTCGGTGGCAAGAGCGACGGCTGGACCTCCCCCACCACCTGGTCGTGGGGCGCCGGACTGATCGCCGCCGTGGCACTGTTCATCTTCACCGAGTCCCGCGCCGAAGATCCCATCATCCCGCTCTCCCTGTTCAAGAACCCGATCTTCTTGAACTCCACGGCGATTGGTTTTGTCCTGGGTATGGGCATGTTCGCCGCCTTGGCCTTCGTTCCAACGTTCCTGCAGATGTCCTCCGGAACCTCCGCAGCGGAATCCGGCCTTCTGATGCTGCCCATGATGGTCGGCCTCATGGGCACCTCCATCTGGTCCGGCATACGCATGTCAAAGACCGGAAAGTACAAGTCGTTCCCGATCATCGGTTCAGTTCTGACCATCATCGCCATGCTGTGGATGACTTCACTGTCGGCCGAGACCCCCATCTGGGTCATCTGTGCGCAACTGTTCGTCTTTGGTGCAGGCCTTGGTTTCATCATGCAGATCGTTGTCATCGTGGTCCAGAACTCGGTCCCTCCGGCCCAGATTGGAACGGCAACGAGCACCAATAACTACTTCCGTGAGGTGGGTTCAGCCCTCGGCGTTGCAGTGTTTGGTGCCATGTTCACCACCCGCTTGGCCGAGTCGCTGACCAAGGTCTTTACGGAGGCTGGCTCCTCATCCGCGGAGGCCGGCAGTTCCATGGCAAGCTTGGATCCCCAGGCGCTGCACCAGCTTCCGCAAGGGGTTCAGGAGGGCATCATCAACGCCTACGCCGACTCCTTGGCCCCCGTGTTCTGGTACCTGATCCCGTTCATGGCGATCGCCTTGGTGCTGGCCATCTTCATGAAGGTCATCCCCCTTTCGGACACCTCAGGCATGGTTGCCCGCGGCGAAGCCATTGGCGGGGAGGAAGCCGAGCGCCTTGAGGCCGAACGTTTTGCCGGCAAGCCCGCCGCAGCAGCCTCCTTTTCCGACTCTGGGGACTTTTCCCACCCTGGGGACGCAGCCGGCGACACCCTGGTGCTGACCCAGGACGGGCCCGGCAAGGGGAGTCATGGATTACGACACCATTGAATTGGCGGTGGGTGCGGTGATGGTGCTAGTGCCCATCGTGGCGGTGGCGGCAGCTGGCATGTGGTGCTTGGAAAAGCCGGAGCGGCGCCTGCCCTGGTTTTTCTTTCTCGGGCCTGCGGGGAATGTTCATGGTGTTCGGTGCCATGGCCGGTGGCGCCGTGGGCGTGGTGACCTCGATGGTGCTTTGCGCGGCGAATTTGCTCCGCCAGCACATCCAAAGGCCACGGCCGAACAGCGCCCGCGGGGCCTAGCGCTCGAAGTGGGGTTCACCGTCGAACGCGAGGGCGCGCTGGATACACGCGAGATGGCCGGGGCGAAGCGGCGGAAGATCCTCGATCGCGAACCAGGCAACGGCGAGGGATTCGTCGTCGTTCACTCGGGCGGTTCCACTGACATGGCGGGCGATGAACTCGATGTTCAAAAAATCGCACACGTCACCGTTGGGGAACGTGACAGGACCTACCGCGGCCACGCCGATCAGATGGTCGATCCTCGCTACGACAGCGGTTTCCTCGAAGATTTCACGCACCATTCCCGGGCCGGGCTCCTCCCCTGGTTCAAGGATGCCGGTGATGAGCGCCCAGCCACCGGTGTCTGAACGTTCGCCCAAAAGGACACGGCCGGCGTCGTCGAATACAACGGCACGCACGCCGGGCAGCCAGAGCGGGTCGTGGCCTATTTTTTCACGGAGCTTGACAATGAATTCAGGGGATCCCATAGATTCAGCCTAGCGCCGCGGCACGCGTGCAGGGGCCGGGGCCGGGGCCGGGGCCGGTCAGGCTACCGGGACCAGGAGCATGGTGGCCAGCGTCCCTGCCAGCATCGACGGGCCAAAAGGAATGGCGGTCTTCGCTGTCCCGCGCCGGGTGGCGATGAGGGTGATGCCCCACAGCCCGCCGACAACGAAACCGGCAGCCACGCCCACCAGAACGTGCTGCCAGCCAAGGAAGCCCAGAAACAAGCCCAGGACACCGGCCAATTTCACGTCCCCAAATCCCATTCCCGCTGGGTACAGCACCCACAATAACCAGTAGAGGGCGCCCATAGCCACGGCACCACCCAAGGCTACGGCCGCGTACATGGGCATCCCGGCTGCGAGTGCTGCCGCCAGCAGCAGAGCCCCGGCGATGGGGTACGCGGGCAGCACATAGCGGTTAGGCAGGGTGTGGGTGTGGATGTCGATGATGCTCAGCACCACCGCGAGCCAGATGAGGTACGCTGTGGCCGCGAGCGTGAACAGGAGCGCAGGGGTGCTGCTATCCCAAAAGTCCAACAGTCGCGTGACCATAGAGCGATGCTACGCCATTGCCCGCCGGCCCGGGCGGTTCTGCCAGCCCGGGGCTAAGCTGAGGACATGAGCACGCCCGCCTACACTTTCTCCTACAGCGTCGATACTTTTCGCCACATTTGCCGGTCGTCACCCTGGCGCTGGCAGACGGCCCGGTTTGAGCTGCGCCGTATGCTTTCCACCACGGCCGACGCCGGTGCAGGCACCGCCCAGCAGAGCCCTGCCGAGGGAGAATCCACCCCTGTCACTGGTGTAGGGGCCGTGGAGTCCACGCTGTCGTTGAACTGCTGGGTCCGCCGCCCTGGCGCCCTGCGGGTTGAGACCTTGGATGGCCAACTGCTAGCCAGCACCACCCGGATCAACGAGTCACGGGATTCCCTGTTCATCAGTGGCAGCCGCAAGCCCTGGTTGCTCCAGCCGGCCCTGGTCAATCCTGTCAAGGACGCCCATGGATTTGTAGTGCGCCGCCCGGAAGCCCGCTATGGTGAACCCGCCTACGGCTCGGGGCGGGCTGCGGCCGCCCTTGACCCGGTGGAGCTGGCTGGCGAGCGACCCGTTCCCCTTGAAGCCCCTTTTGCCAACGTTGCAGAAATAGCAGACATCGCCGCAGTGCGGCACCACGGGCGTGCCGCACTCGAGGCGGTGCTGACACCCAACGCCAGCTACCGGCCGCTCTTTGCCGACGCACCCTTGCTATCGCCGGGCCGCACCGCCGTCCGCATCGATCTGGACACGGGCATTTGTGTGGCATCGCAGTCACTTGACGGACCCACAGCCGGCTCCGGCCACGAGATAGTGCTTCTGGGCATTGACGAGTACATGCTCGATGACCTTTTTGAGGAGGTCAGCATGGGTCTGACTGACGTGCGGGCGCACATCCCCTGGAACCTTGGCCCCGACTCCTAACCCTTGACTGCCCCGCCCCGAACCCTCCCCGAGCCCTGAACCCCGCCCGAACGTACAGTTGATTGCAATGTTCGCGCGAAACACTGCCATCAACTGTACGTTCGGGCGGGGGCGAGGGATCAGATCTCGACCCGCTCGAGCAACTCGGTCACCAAGGCGGCAATGGGAGAGCGTTCGGATCGGGTGAGGGTCACATGTCCAAAGAGCGGATGGCCCTTAAGCGTTTCAACAACGGCCACCACCCCGTCATGGCGCCCCACGCGCAGATTGTCCCGCTGGGCGACGTCGTGGGTCAAAACAATCTTGGACCGCTGGCCAATGCGGCTCATGACTGTCAGCAGCACGTTCTTCTCCAACGATTGTGCTTCATCGACAATCACAAACGAATCGTGCAATGACCGGCCGCGGATGTGCGTCAGGGGCAGCACCTCCAAGAGGCCCCGTGCCATGATCTCGTCCATGAGGGCTTCGGACACCACCGAGCCGAGGGTGTCGAACACCGCCTGCGCCCAGGGGTTCATCTTTTCACTCTCGGAACCGGGCAGGTACCCCAGCTCCTGCCCTCCCACGGCGTACAGAGGCCGGAAAACCACCACCTTTCGGTGCTCGTTACGCTCAAGGACGGCCTCGAGCCCCGCGCACAAGGCCAGGGCGCTCTTGCCGGTGCCTGCCCGTCCGCCGAGGGAAACGATGCCGACCTCGGGGTCCAGGAGCAGGTCCAGTGCCAGCCGCTGTTCGGCCGAGCGGCCATGCAGGCCAAAAACCTCCCTATCACCGCGCACCAGGCGCACCTGCTGGTCGGCACCCACCCGGCCCAAGGCGGAGCCCCTGTTGCTGGTGATGACCAGGGAAGTGTTCACGGGCAGCACGGACGCTTCGGGGATGGGCACCGGCTCGTGATTGTACAAGGCTGCCATCTCCGCTTCGGTGGCGTCGATTTCATCCACTCCCGTCCAGCCGGAGTCCTGGACCAGCTCGTTGCGGTATTCCTGGGCAGCCAGCCCCAGTGCCGATGCCTTGACGCGCATGGGCACGTCCTTGGACACCACTGTGACGTTGTGTCCGTCATTGGCGAGGTTCTTGGCCACGGCAAGGATGCGCGAATCATTATCGGTGCCTCGCATTCCCGTCGGCAGGACATCGAAGGACACGTGATTGAGTTCCACTCGGAACGTCCCGCCGTCGGGCCCCAGGGGAACGGGGGACGCCAGCCCGCCATGTTCGAGCCGAAGGTCGTCAAGCAGGCGCAGTGCGGTGCGGGCAAAGTACCCCAGCTCGGGATCATGGCGCTTGGCCTCCAGCTCGGAGACGACGACGATCGGCACCACCACCTGATGTTCGGCAAAACGTGTGATGGCCCGCGGATCTGAGAGTAGCACCGAGGTGTCAATGACGTAGGTGCGCAAGGCCGACGCGGTGTGCCGGCTTGATGAATGCTGCTCTAGGTTTCTGGTGTCGACCACGTCTGCTCCAGCCCTCCGGAGCGCAAGCGCGTCCGGATTCCAATCGGTACGTCGGGCGGAGTTGCCCTCCGTTACGCCCAAATTACGCCTTATTCGGGCACTGTCGGTGCGCCACGCCCGACGCACAGGTGAACGTCTGGCAACCTTTGGACAAACGCTCTGCCGCCTCAGCCTGTACCGTTGAGCGGACGCGCACCTGGCGTGACCTGGAACTCGCGGCCGTTGACAACAACAGCAAGCGCCAATAGGGCAACGGCAATCCACAGCGCGTTCAGGTCCACGGCAAGGTAGGCAAAGCCGCCGACGATCGATCCTGTCGTCAGCGACAGCCAAAGCAGCGCATACCGCCGCCATAGCCCCCTGTCGCCACCGGTCAGGGCGCTGGCAAGGTGCTGGCCCATCTTCACCAGCGTGCCCGTCATATACGTCAGGCCAATGCTGACTTCACCGTCGCGCTCAAAGACAACGTTCTCGGCCCCCATCGCCAATGCCATGACGGCCGGTGCAGCCCAGCCGCCAATGCCTAGTTCAAAAAGTACGACGGCGGACGCCAGCGCCGCCGTCACGTACAGCAGGACTGCCATGCGTTTGCGGGACGGGACGAGTCTGCGCAGGATCGCGGCGCTCACCACGCCCACCAAGAAGGCGGCCACGAGCCCGAAAGCCATCGCGAAGCCGCTCCAGTTGCCCTCGGCGAGGGCCGTCGCACCGCGGGTTGAATTTCCACTCATGAAGGAGACAAAGTACCCGCCAAGGTGGATGAACCCCACCGCGTCAATGAATCCGGCCGCGCCCGACAGGACGGCGGCCAGCATGATTTCGCTACGGCGGTGGCTCTGCACGGGGTGCTGCCCTAACTGCCAAACCGGCGGCTGCGGCCTGCATAGTCCCGCAACGCACGTAGGAAGTCGATTTTCCTGAAAGCTGGCCAGAGTGCTTCACAAAAGTAAAACTCGCTGTAGGCGCTTTGCCACATCAGGAATCCCGACAGCCGCTGTTCCCCGGAGGTACGAATGACCAGGTCGGGATCGGGCTGGCCGCGGGTGTAGAGGAATTTGGAGATGTCATCGACTGTGAGGGTGTCGGCAACCTCGTCGATGGTGCGCCCCGCGGTGTCAGCCTCGCGCAGGAGCTCGCGGACGGCGTCGACGATTTCGCGGCGTCCGCCGTAGCCGATGGCCATGTTGACGTGAATGCGTTCCTTGGCAGGCACGCGGGCAGTCAGGGAGGAAAGCCGTGCGGCCAGGTAGTCGGGCAGCAGTTCGGGGGCACCCATGGCATGGACGCTGATGTCGGCGTCGGCGTCGAGCAGGTCAAGGGTGTTAGCGATGATACCCATGAGCTCATCCAGCTCTTCGGGCGAGCGGCTCATGTTGTCGGTAGAAAGCATGTACAACGTGACGACCTTGACGCCAAGGTCCTGACACCAGCCCAAAAACTCAAGGATCTTATCTGCGCCCGCTTGGTGACCTTCGCTCGTGGGTGCGTTGAACTGCTTCGCCCAGCGGCGGTTTCCGTCAACCATGACGCCGATGTGGCCGGGGGCGGTGGTGGGATCAAGCGACCTCGTCAGGCGCCGTTCGTAGTAGTTGTACAACAGCTTGGGCATCCGCAATGAGACGGTGGGCAACCGCATAAGAGTGCACCGTACCTTTGCGAATTGTGGCCCTGCGGCCTGAGAATATTGCTAGCTCTAGATTACCCGCCCGGACCTCGAATTCTCGCCAATCCGACCAGACAAGGACGTTATTGGAAAGTAGCGTACCCGGGTCCGGGGTTATGATTTTCCCATGCATGCCCTCCCCGAAGCCGAATTCAAACCGTCATGGCGGGGCTGGCTGCACGCCGGCACGGCACCCATAGTCCTGGTGGCCGGGGTCATTCTTGTGGCGCTCGCACCCACCACGGCAGCCAAGGTCACCTGCGCCATCTACGTAACGACGGGCGTACTTCTTTTTAGCACCAGTGCGCTATATCACCGCGGGAACTGGTCGCCGAAAGCCAGGGCCACGCTCAAGCGGCTCGACCACAGCAACATCATGCTCGTCATCGCAGGTTCCTACACACCCCTGTCCTACCTGATGCTGCCACGACCCACTGCCACCTTGTTATTGTGGATGATCTGGATTGGCGCGCTGGCCGGGGTCCTGTTCCGGGTCCTGTGGGTCCGCGCCCCCCGCTGGCTGTACGTCCCCATCTATGTGCTGCTAGGCATCACTGCCGTGTTCTTCCTCCCGGAGTTTTGGGCCGCCGGGGCCCTGCCTACGCTGCTCATTTGCTTTGGCGGCGTCATGTACATTGCGGGTGCCGTCATCTACGGGATCAAAAAACCCAACTTCAGCCGCAGTCACTTTGGCTTCCACGAGCTGTTCCATGCACTCACGGTTGCCGCCTTCGCCACCCACTTCCTCGCGGTCGTCGTGGTGGTTTTCGCAGCCTAAACAGGCCACGGCGTCCTCGAGAGCGCAGATAACGTCGTTATGCAGCCACACATCGGCACATAACGACGTTATCTGGACACTGGCGGGCCGCCTCGGAGGATCGGGCCGCCTCGGAGCCCTAGAACCTGATCGCGTCGATGACCTTGACGCGTATGGCGACAAGGGCAGGGATGGCTCCCGCCAACGCGCCCACCAGCACCGCCGAGCCAAGACCGAGCAGCGCAGCCTCCACCGGGAAAGCAGGATAGATGTCAAGGCCAGGTGCGATCTTTGATTCAACGAACGGGTGCTTCACGATGGCAACCGCCAGCATGACACCTACAGCACCTGCCACCGTCGTGCCAACCACAGACTCCATCATCACACCGGTGAAAATCCGCCCCGAAGTGGCCCCAAAGCTGCGCCGGATGCCAATCTCGCGCACCCTGTAACGGACGGTGACCATTGATATGTTCAGCAGCCCGACGGCGCCCAGCAAAAGGATCAGCGCTGCGATGCCCGACACCATGAGCTGAACCATCGCGAACGGGTCGCCATACGCCGCGTAGTCGCTGCGGTACACGCTGACCTGGGCCCCCGGCAGCTGTTGGGCCAGGTCTGAGTTCAACACCGACACGAGTTCTTCGGCCATTGCCGTCGGAACCCAAATACGCAATTCCTGCCCCGGTCCCCCGCCCCACGGATCCGCACCGACGCCCACGGACTTCGCCGCCTGGGTCAGCATGAATCCCTGCGGCATGGCGTCCGGATACTGGTTGGGCATCACCCCGATGATTACGGCCGTCGCATTGGGACTGCCCACCAACGTGACCTGCGGCTGGGTTGTGAGGTTCGGCCGTCCGGCAGCGGAGTAAAACGCGTCATTCACGACGACGGCGGGAGCCATCCGGTCTGCGTCGTCCGCGGCAAACCAAGCCCCTTCGGAGACGTCGACCCTGTGGATCTCACCATAGGGAGGGTCCACAACCGTCAACTCCACGCCCTGCACCCCGTTCGGGAACTGGAAGCGGCCCTGGGCCCGCGAAACATGCGATGCGTGGGTGAAGCCGTAGCGCTGGACAACCCCGTCAAGGACCCTGGCTGTCCGGGCACTATCTGGAATGAGCGCGCTGCCGGGGTCCGCATAGACCGAGACCGTCAGCGTTGCCTCACGGCCGCCGTTTCGTTCGGAATCAAGGCGCATGCCCTCACGGGCCAGGTTGCCCACGCCCACAACCGTGGTCAGCACGGCAACTGACAGGGCGACGCCGATCAGGGCCAGCAGGACGCGGGTCTTGTGGATGCGCAGTTCGGACCAGGCCTCGATGATGGTTGAGATGAATGCTGTCACGCGCCAACCTCCGCAAGGGTCGCTGACGGCTCCACGCCGTCGGTCGCTGAGAGGGCGCCGGCATCCAGCCGGAACCGGGTGCGGGCCCGTGCTGCCACGCTGAGGTCATGCGTGATGGTCACCAGTGCCGCCCCTGATTCAGTGGCGATGGTGTCAAGGAGGTCCATGACGACCTGGCCCGTCTCCACATCGAGGGCTCCCGTGGGTTCATCGGCAAGGATCAGCCGCGGCCTGCGGACCAGCGCGCGGGCAATGGCCACGCGCTGCTGTTCACCGCCGGACAGCATGTGCGGCTGGGTGCCGGCGCGGGCTGAAAGTCCAACCCTGTCAAGCATTTCCATGGCAATCTCACTGCGGCGCCAAAATTCCCTCCGCCCCGCATACATCAGCGGCGTCATGACGTTTTCCAGGGCAGTGCGCCCAGGCAGCAGGTTGAACTGCTGGAACACGAACCCGATGCTTGAGCCGCGGAGTTTGGCACGGGTGTTGTTGCGCAGCTTTTCAACGGGTGTTCCGTCAAAAAGCATCTGTCCGCTGCTGGGCACGTCGAGCAGGCCTAGGATGTTCAGAAGCGTGGATTTGCCGCAGCCTGAGCGGCCAACGATCGCCGTGTGGTCACCCACCCGCACCTGCAGGTCGATGCCACGGAGGATGTGCAGCTTTTCGTCGTCGGGCAGCAGCACGGTCCTTGTGACATTGCGGAGGTCCACGAGCGGCGGGTTGGCGCCGCTGCTTTCGCTCTCCAGGACGCTGTCCAGGTCGCTGCCTTCGGGGATGTCATCGTCTTTGTCGGCAAATATGCTTGTCATGTTCAGCCGCCCATCTGGCCGAAACCGGCCATCTGCCCCTCGGGCACCACGGCGTCAACGCCGGGCACGAATTCCAGGACGGGCTCACCCTCAGCCAGTCCGGAGGCGATCTCCACCTTCTCGCCGTCGTTCAGGCCGAGCACCACCTTGCGTTCCTCCGGCCGGGTGCTGCCGTCGGCAGAGGCAATCCACACGACGCCGTTCTGGACGCTGCCCTTCACGGCAGTCAGGGGAAGGGTCAGCACGTCCTTCGCTTCTCCTGCCGTCAGCGTGATGGTTGCACCCAGCCCCGGGAACACTGCCACGTTGGCAGGCACAGCGCAGCTGACCTGGCCGCTGCCGGTTTCGCCCTGGGCACCCCGGCCCATGGCGCCGAGTCCGGCGGCCCCTTCAGGGTTGCCCGAGTCGGGCGTGGCAGGCTTGTTGGGGTTGCTGAGTTTGACGTTCTGGCAGCTAAAGGGCGCAGGTCCGTTGGTGACTGTGCCCGTGGCAGTTGTCGGCTTGCCCAGGAGCCTAAATTGCTGGGCCGTGGTCAACGACCCCGTGATTGAAAATGTGCCGGGCGCGATGGTTCCGACGTTCTCCCCCACGGAAGTTTCCTGGTTCAGCAGCACTGTCAGGGTGTCCAAGGTTCCGGCAGAGGTGGCTAGGACATCTGTGTAGGAGTACACCGGCCCCGGTGCGGGCCGCAGCGCGGGCGGGGCGGCAGGCGTTTCGCCGGCCGGGGCAGGGTCCGCCCGAACGTCGGCCTCGGGTGCCACTTCGCTGCGGATCTGGAAGACCTTCTCGCCCGCAGCAACCTGGGCGCCCTTTTCCACGAAGAAGAAGACAACCTTGCCCGCCGCGGTCGAACGGATCGGCACTGCGGAATCGCTTTGGACCGTGCCGGAAAGGTCAACTGTGTTCGTCACGGTCGCCCGGCTGGCCGCAATGACAGGCGCCTGGATCCGAGCGTTCGGGACAGGCTGTTCGCCCTGGTCCTTGAGCCCGTCGATAAAGGCGATCTTGACCAGTGCCACAGCTATGACACCGAAGATCAGCACCCAGACAATTGGAAAAATTACACGGCGCAGTACACGCATTCCTGTTTCCTTCCGGAATCTCCCCACAGATCCCCGGACGGAGAAGTGTTCTGCACAATCTACCCGATCCGGACACGGCCCCTGTGACGTGTCCCACTTGTTCAGTGCAGCAAGTCCTGCAGTTCTTCAGGTGTTCCGACGGGCCGCGCACACACCATGTGCCGGCACACGTACGCCAGCGCCGTCACTGCGCCGGGCGTGCCGGATCCGGCCGGGTGCCCGCCAGATCGCTCGTCAAGGGATCGTCCCTCAAGCAGCGGAACCGGTGCGGGCCCGGTCCCATCCCACACGGCGATCACCATCCCCGGCGAATCCGAGAGCCAGACACCGCGCAGCAGCCTGTCACGTTCGGGACCGGCCGGGCCGACAACGGCCGTTTCAAGCGGCCCTGCCTTGACTGCCTGCGCGACGCCGAGCAGTCCCCCGGCGGATCTCGGTGCCCGGCGGGAAAGCTCCGGCACGTCGGCGAGCATGCTTCGGGCCATCTCCTTGTGCCGGTGCGATCCTGTGTATGCAGCCCACGAAACAAACGCCCCGGCAAGCAGCGCGACAGGGCTCGCCGTCGCATTGTCGAACGGGTCCGCGTGGCGGGAACCCTGCAGCGGCCCGGCCGACCCGTCACGGGCGCCATGGTTGAAGACCGTGCCTTCGGCAATGAAGTCCTGCTCCAGCGCATCAACCAGCAGGGACGCAAAATCAAACCACCGGGGATTCCCCGTTGCCGCATACAACGTCAAATAGCCTTGGGCACAGGCGGCGTAGTCCTCCAGCAGCCCCTTGATGCCGCGGGTCTTGCCGTCATGCGACACCCTTGATAGTTCCCCGTCCCAATGGACCGTTTGCAAATATTCGCCAAGCTCGACGGCGGACGCAAGGTAGGCGGGTTCCTCCAGCACCATGGCTGCTTCAGCCAGCGCCCCCATGAGCATCGCGTTCCAGGACGCCACCACCTTCTCATCCCGCGCCGGCATCACCCGGCGGGCACGCGCCGCCAGCAGGGCAGGTTTGATCCGCGCCCACTGCAGCCGTTGGCCGGCCGGGAGTGCCCGGCCCGGATTCAGCGGACGCGCAGCGGCATCCCCGAAACCGGCATCGTGGCCACCTGTTCCGGCATCAACGCCCATCGCGGCGGCCACTGCGGCTGCCAGGTCATGGGCGTCGCCGCCGCGGCCCCCGGCTGCCACTTCCCGGGCAACTGTTTCGCGGGCCGCGGACTGCAGCTCGGCCATGGTCCACCGGTAGCTTGCGCCCTCAAAGTGGGCTCCGTCGATGACGGTGTCGGCGTCGAGGGAGGACGCAAAGGCGCCTCCTGGCAGCCGCATTTCGGCCATGAGCCAGGAAATCAGGGCGACAGCCGCATCCCGCGCCTCGACAACCCCCAGAGGGGCCGGCCCGTCGCCGTCGGGCGACGCCCTGCCGCCGTCGGAGGCCTGGGCGAGCCTGATCCAGTGCACAAGCACCTGCAGCAGGGCGGCGTTGTCGTACAGCATTTTCTCGTAGTGGGGCTCGGACCAGTCGGCCGTGACGCTGTAGCGGGAAAATCCGCCGCACAGCTGGTCAAAAAGGGCCGAATGCACCATGGCGCCCAGTGTCCGCCCGACCAGTCCACGTGCCTGTTCGGCAGTTTCGGCACCTGAGGCTGCATGCCGCAGCAGGAATTCCAGGGCCGGGGTGGGCGGAAATTTGGGAGCCTGGCCAAAGCCGCCGTACAGCACATCTTCGGCACGACCGAGCGCAGCAACGGCCGCCACCGCATCAGGGAATTCCTCCTCCGCCTCCACGGCAAGTTCGACGCCGGATGCAGGCACCGCGGCGGGGGAAGCTGGCGCTGCGCCAACCTTCCACAGCGGCTGCGACAGTGTCTCGGCCAGGGAACCGGCAGTCTGTTCAACCTCGGCCCGGCGCTCCGTCCAGGCCTCGTGGACAGCGGCAAGCACCTGCGTGAAGGAGGGACGGCCGGGCACCGGACGTGGCGGGAAATACGTGCCGGCATAGAAGGCCCGGCCGGCAGGTGTGAGGAAAACGCTCATGGGCCAGCCACCCTGTCCGCTCAGCGCCTGGGTGGCCGCCATGTAGGCGTCATCCACGTCGGGACGTTCCTCACGGTCCACCTTGATGGCCACAAAGTGCTCATTCAGGTACGCACCGATGGCGGGGTCCTGGAAAGACTCGTCGGCCATGACATGACACCAATGGCATGCGGCGTACCCCACCGAAAGAAAAATGGGGACATCGCGTGCCGCGGATTCGGCAAAGGCAGCCGCGTCGAAGGGCTGCCAGTTCACCGGATTCTGCGCGTGCTGGCGGAGGTAGGCACTGGGCTCACCTGCCAGCCGGTTCATCGCAGGGGTTGCTTTTCTTCCGGTGCAGCCCCGGCGGAACCGTCCTGCGCATCCTTGTCCAGTACCAAATTTCCGGAGGACTCCGGGACGGGAGCGGCGACCTCGTCGGTCATGATGGGGATGCCCATGTGCTCGGTTGGTCCGTGTGAACCGCCTGCGCGGGTTTCTTCAACTTGCGCCCGGTAGCGAACCCGGCGGATCCGCTTGACCATGTCCCTGATCAGGAAAAACATGATCACCACAATGCTGAAGGTGACGACGAAGCCCAGCAGGCCGGGGGTGATCTGGTCTTCAGTCAATCCCGGGCGCAGGCCTGGCTGCGTGGGGACTGCGGGGTCGGTGGCGGCATTCAAAATCAGTGTGAGCACAATTATTACGTCTTTCGTTTCATCCCCGGCAGGCGTGGTGCCAGCGGGAAACGTCCACTACCTATCGTAGGCCAGCAAACAGGTCATGTTCGGGCTCGGAGGTGGGCACGTGCGATTCAATGAGGGAATAGTCCTCCCACGGCCACACTTTTCGCTGCATTTGCGGGCTCACGGCGAAGAAGAACCCGTTAGGGTCAACCTGGGTTGCGTGCGCACGCAGGGCGGCGTCGCGGGTTTCAAAATAGTCCCCGCAGTCAATCTGTGTGGTTGTCGGGTGCGTGCTTCTCGGCGGGGTGTGGCCCTCAGAGTCGGATTCAAGCCAGGCGGCCAGGCGTTCGGCGTAGGGCGAGGCAAGGCCCGCATCCTCCAGGGCATAGTGCAGGGCACGGAACCGTTGGGGGTTGAAGGCAAGGTCGTAGTACAGCTTTGCGGGCTCCCACGCTTCGCCCGTTCCGGGGTACTTCTGCGGATCCCCGGCGGCGTTGAACGCCTCTACCGTGATCTTGTGGGCCATGATGTGGTCGGGGTGGGGGTAGCCGCCGTTTTCGTCATAGGAAACAATCACCTGCGGCCGGAAGCGGCGGACCAGGCGGACAAGCGGGGCTGCGGCAATCTCCAGCGGCTTGAGCGCGAAGCAATTCACAGGCAGCTCCGGCAGCGGGTCCCCTTCGGGCAGTCCGGAGTCGGTGAAGCCCAGCCACTGGTGCTTGATGCCGAGGATCCTGGCGGCCTTGGCCATTTCCAGGCGGCGGGCCCCTCCCATGTCACGGAGCGAATGCGGGTCGCCCATGAGGGACGGGTTTTGGATGTCGCCCCGCTCCCCGCCGGTGCAGGTGGCAACCATGACGTTGACGCCGGCGGCAACGTAGGAGGCCATCATGGCAGCTCCCTTGCTGGCTTCGTCATCCGGATGGGCATGAACCGCCAAAAGACGCAGCGGCTCCGCTGTCGGGCGCTTGTTGTTCTTGCGCTCATTGGTGTTCACGGAGGTTACCTTCAATTCTTGTGGAACTTTCGTTGCATGGGACCGCGGACGAACCGCAGCCTGGAAGGGCGGGGCAAAAACTCACTACCAAATGAACGCTAAACTTGTCCTAGTCCAGCGCCCCTTTCATTGGGGCGGCCGGCCGCGGCAGCCCGCGGAACAGAAACAAGTGGATGCAGTGACAAATTCTGATTCTTCACCAGCTACCAGCCTAGTCAATCGTTACGGCGCACCCAAGCGGAAGGTGCCCAAAAAAACTCAAAAAATTCTGCTGGCCGTGGCCGCCGTCCTGTCATTGATCTGGATTTTGTGGGCCGTGATCGGCGGCAATACCGGGATCTCCCAAAAGGTTCTCGGCTACAACGTGGTGGATGGCACCCAGACCACCGTTGACCTGGCTGTGACCAAGGACCCAGGGGCCACCGCCGAATGTGCCGTCAAGGCCATGAACGAAAGCTATGCGGTGGTGGGCTGGAAGATCATCACCATCGGCCCGAACGGCAAGGATGCAGGCTCCGAAAACGGCCGCACCACCACGGTGCGCGGAGAGCTGCGCACCGTTTCCCTGGCCGTGACAGGCGTGGTGGACAACTGCTGGATCGTCAAGGCCGCGTAACACTCATCACCCCTGTTCTTGGGTTTATCCGTCTTATTGACTAAAGTGGAAACCATTACCATCTGCCCCGCGAGGCCGGACGTTGAAATTTCAGCGCGTACCTTGTGTATTTCACTTGGATACACTGCCCTGAAGTTTCATCGGACCACCTGCAGCGGGGCCTTTGCTTTTGTACATTCAAGGAGAACTCCGTGACTACCACCAACAGTGCGCCCTCTGCATGGCTGACGCAGGAAGCCTTTGACCGCCTCCAGGTCGAGCTGACCCAGCTGTCAGGACCCGGCCGCGCCGAAATCGTCAGCAAGATCGAACAAGCCCGCCAGGAAGGCGACTTGAAGGAGAACGGCGGCTACCACGCCGCCAAGGATGAGCAGGGCAAGATCGAGGCCCGCATCCGCCAGCTCAGCGAAATGCTGCGCTACGCCCGCGTCGGCGAAGCACCGGCCGATGACGGCATCGTCGAGCAGGGCATGGTGGTTGTCGCCACCATCGCAGGGGACGAAACCACCTTCTTGCTAGGTAGCCGGGAAGTCGGCGCCGGTGACCTTGAGATTTACAGCGAACGCTCCGCACTGGGAGCAGCCATCATGGGTTCCAAGGTGGGCGACAAGCTCAGCTACCTGGCCCCCAACGGCCGGGAAATCCAGGTGGAGATCATCTCCGCCAAGCCGTACGTGGGCTAATAGCCTTTTCAAACCGACCCGCAGCAAACGGCGAAAAATCACGATTTTTACGTGTTTTTCGGCGTTTGCTGCGGGTCGGTTTTTTAAACGGGCCAGGGACGGCGTTGCCGCGCCCGTTTAACGAACTCCGCCGCGGTTTAGTGCACGACGATCGGCTGGAAGCCCTCGGCACGCAGGGCCGTCAGAACCAGCTCGCAGTGCTCATGGCCCTTCGTTTCCAGGTTCACGGTGATTGAGACGTCGCCCATGGAGATGGAGCCGCCCACCCGGGTGTGGTCAACGCCGGTGACGTTGGCATCGTTCTCCGCAATGATGCGCGAGATGGTGGCCAGGGAGCCCGGACGGTCGTTGAGCATCATGCGCACTGTCATGAAGCGCCCCGCGGCAGCCAAACCGCGCTGGATGACCTTGAGCATCAGCATGGGGTCGATGTTGCCTCCGGAGAGGATCACCACGGTGGTGCCGGGGTTTTCAATCTTGCCTTCCATGAGCGCGGCAACGCCGACGGCGCCCGCGGGCTCAACGACCATCTTGGAGCGTTCCAGCAGGAAGATCAGGGCGCGGGCCAGGGAATCTTCGCTGACGGTGATGACATCGTCAACCAGCTCGCGGATGATCGAGAACGGCAGCTGGCCGGGGCGGCCCACGGCAATGCCGTCAGCCATGGTAGAGACCTTCTTCAGCGGCACCAGCGCATCGGCGGCAAGGGAGGGTGGGTATGCGGCGGCGTTTTCGGCCTGGACGCCGATGACCCGGATCTCGCGGCCAAGCTCCTTGGCGCGCGCCTTGACGGCCACGGACACCCCTGCCAGCAGCCCGCCGCCGCCAACACCCATGATGATGGTGTCGACGTTGGGCACCTGGTCAAGGATTTCCAGGCCGATGGTGCCCTGTCCCGACACCACATCCACGTTGTCGAACGGGTGGACGAAGACTGCGCCGCTCTCATTGGCGAAGCGCTCGGCCTCAGCCAGGGATTCGTCAACGTTGAAGCCGTGCAGGACAACCTCGGCGCCGTGACCGCGGGTGGCGGCAAGCTTCGGCAGCGCCACACCAACAGGCATGTAAATCCGTGCCTTAATGCCCAAGGCCTTGGCCGCAACAGCCACGCCCTGCGCGTGGTTTCCGGCGGAGGCGGCCACCACACCCCGTGCGCGTTCCTCGGCGGTGAGCTTTGCCATGCGCACATACGCCCCACGGACCTTGAATGAGCCCGCGCGCTGCAGGTTCTCGCACTTGAGGAAGACCTCGGAGCCCGTGATCCGCCCCAGCGCCCGCGAACTCTCAATGGGCGTCTGCGCAATAATCTCCGTCAACAGCTCCCGAGCCTTTTGGACATCTGCGAGGGTGACGGGGAGATTGCTGGTTGCTTTCACGGTGCTTTTCTCTTTCTCTGGAAAACTACGGTGGAACAGTAACTGGGGACAAAATGGGTGGGGCCGGCGTCCCGAAGGATGCCTGCGGTTACTGTGAAGGCCGGTCGACTGCATCTGCTGCGCCGGCAGCCTCGGTGGTGCCGCCATCAGCGCCAGCAATTGATCCGGCGTCGGGCACCAGCTGGGGCAACCCGTAAACATCGGGCAGGGTTGGATCATTTTCCCAACCCCGGGCTGCAATGTAGCGAATGAAGGAGTTGGCCACGGCCAGCAGCGGAACGGCGAACAGGGCACCGAGGATGCCTGCCACGCCTGATCCGGCGGCAACGGCCAGGATAACGGCCACGGGGTGCAGCGAGACGGCCCGACCCATGATGAACGGCTGCAGGAGGTGGCTTTCGAGCTGCTGAACAAGCAGCACGATTCCGAGCATGATCAGGGCATTGACCCAGCCGTTGGCCACGAGTGCCAGCAACACCGCAACGGCGCCGGTGACGAGGGCACCCACCACGGGGATGAAGGAACCGACGAAGACGAGCACGCCAAGCGGCAGGGCCAGTGGAACCTGGATGATGGCAGCTCCGGCACCAATGCCCACAGCGTCGACGGCGGCCACGAGTATTTGCACCCGGGCGTAGCTGCCCAGTGACTGCCAGCCGCGGCGTGCCGCCCCGTCAATGGCCGGCCGGGCACGGCGCGGGAAGAACTTGACAACGAACGCCCAGATGTCCTGCCCTTCGAGCAGGAAGAAGATCAGGATGAACAGGGTCAGCAGGGCGCCAACGGCAAAGTGGGTGACGCCTGTGCCCACCCCGAGGGCGCTGGAGAAGATCGCGCTGCTGTTATTTTGCAACGCGGCAAGGGCGTCGTTGAGGTACACGGTCAGCTGATCATTGCTCAACCCCAACGGGCCGGCGTTCAACCACTCCTGGACCTGAATCAACCCGGTGAGGGCTTGTTGACTGAGATCTGAGAAGCCCGCCACCATTTGGCGCCCAACAAGGAACAAGGCGCCGATCACCAGCACGATCAGGCCGCCCTCGGCGATCGCTACGCTCAGGCCCTGAGGCACACCGACGCTCTTCATGCCCCTGACCAGCGGCCGCAGCAGCGAGGCCAAAATTGTTGCCACCATGATGGGTATGAGCAGGATAGTGACCTTGCCAAGAAGCCATATCAACATGGCCGAAACGATGAGGATAATGGCCAACCGCCAGGACCAGGCAGCAGCAACCCGCATCCCCACGGGGACGGCGGAAGTTTCGTTCTGGGTGTAGCGCTCTGATTGCTGCTGTGAGGGCGTCATAAACCAATAATTCCCCATCCGGCAAAAATACGTTAACCGGCGTCCATTTCCCGCCGCGGCGGCGCCACCTTGATTGCCGGTGTGGCGCCGCACCCACTCCGTGCTGGGAGCGCTACCCCAGCTGAGATTCAATGCCCCAGTTCATCGTGAAAGACTCCCCCGCCGCCAACCAGCGCAGCCCGTCACCGGAGTTGAAGGCGTTGGCGGGCCCGGTCATGGGTTCCATGGCCACGGCAAGCGAGCGTCCGGGGAATTCGTTGGTGATGTACACGTGGACGTGGCTTACTGTGCCGTCATGCCACAGGCTCACGCTGCGCCCGCCGGGAGCGGACAGCGTGTGCCGGCCAACGCCGTCGTCAGTCACCAGGTCGGTGAAGGCGGTGTCCATGAGTGACTGCGGAACGGGCTTGCCGTTGCGCAGGTCCAGCTTTCCGGAAACCTCGACGGCGCCCATCGGGATCAGTCGGTCATCTGTAGTCAGGGCGGTGTGGGCGTTGACCCGGATGGTCAGGTCCTCGGGTGCCGCCGTGCCGAGCTTGAAGTACGGGTGGGCGCCAAGGACAAAGGGGGCAGGGCCGGCGGAATCGTTGACCAAGGTCTGGGCGACGCGCAGGTCGCCGTTCGCGTCAAGCTCGTAGCGGACCCGGTGGCGGGCCAGGAAGGGGTAGCCGTGCTGCGGGTGGATGACGGCCTCGAGCACAACGTGCGATTCGCTGGTTTCCAATGCCTGGTATCCGGTGTTGCGCAGCAGTCCATGGATGGCGTTGTTGCGCGGAACCTCGGTGATGTCCATCTGCTGGGATGCGCCGTCGAGCATCCACAGCCCACCGTCGATGCGGTTGGCGAAGGGGGCCAGGGTGATTCCCGCTGCGCCCGGCGCGATGGAGTCAAGTGCGTAGCCTTCAACAAGTTCCACCCCCGCCTTCTCGTACTGCCGGATTCCGGCGGCCAGCGAGACAATGATGGCGGTTGCGCCGCCGCGCTGCAGGGTGAATTGTGGACCGGTGGCGGCCCGGATTTCCCGGACCTCAAGGGGAGATGTCATGGGCACCAGAGTACCGCCAATTGATAACGTTACCGTTGATATTGTGCGTCACACTGCTGACATTTGAGACCCCGTAATGTAATATTTTGTTTGAAACTGTTTACTTGCTCGATGCAGGGCTTGTTCCATCCGCAAGTGTTCCGTGTCTATTTTCCGTTGACTGGGTAAGGGGATCACCTATGCTGGCACCAGAGCGCCAGGCGCGCATACTCAAGGAGTTGCAACTGCACGAGGCGGTGCGCGTGGCCGATATTGCCACTGCACTAAATGTCAGCGAGATGACAATCCGCCGTGACATTGAAGCCCTCGACCACAACGGGCTGGCCCGCAAGATCCACGGCGGAGCCATGCGCCTTGCCCGGCTGAGCGCCCTGGAACCTGGCTTCCTGCTCAATGTCGACAAGCAGCTTGAGGGCAAGCTGGCCATTGCCCAGCAGGCCCTCTCGCTTGTACAGCCCGGCATGACTCTTGCCCTGACAGGGGGCACCACCACCTACCAGCTTGCCGTTGCACTTGCCGGTGAGCTGGATCGGCTGCGCAACCTGACGGTTGTCACAAACTCCCTGAAGGTCACGGAATTGCTGTACCGCCAGCAGGGCAACTCCGACCTGAAGGTCATCGTCACAGGTGGCGAGCGTACGCCGTCGGAAGCCCTAGTGGGGCCCGTGGCCCGCATGGCGCTGAATAACCTGAACACCGACATGTGCTTCATGGGTGTCCACGGAATCGATGCCGACCGTGGCCTGACAAGCCCGAACTGGCTTGAGGCCGAGACCAACGCAGCGTTCATTGAATCCACCTCACGCCTGGTGATCCTTGCCGACAGCTCCAAGTTCCAGCTCCGCTCGCTGGCCTCGATTGCGCCCCTGACCGCCGTGGAGACCATCATCACAGACGACTCGGTCAGCCCAGCCACCGCCGAGCTGTTTACCTCCCGCGTCCCCCACTTCATCAAGGCCCCGGCCTCCACCCATGCCGACACCTCAGCTGCCGGCGCTCCTTCAAGGAAGATTTCATGACGATCGCTACATCCACGCTCATGGCCGACGGCCGAGAGCTCATTTACTTTGATGACGGCGGCATGGCCCATCCCCACACGGCCGGTGACACCCGTCCGCTGGATGCCCGCTCGGAGGAGAACACGGGCGAGCTACGTTTCGACGCGCTCACCGGCGACTGGGTGGCCATTGCCGCGCACCGGCAGACGCGCACCTACCTGCCGCCAGCAAACCAGTGCCCATTGTGCCCCACCTCGGGCGAGAACCTGTCCGAAATCCCCGACTCCGCTTACGACGTGGCAGTGTTCGAGAACCGTTTC
Source organism: Arthrobacter sp. LAPM80 (assembly GCF_046736435.1). Taxonomy (NCBI): domain Bacteria; kingdom Bacillati; phylum Actinomycetota; class Actinomycetes; order Micrococcales; family Micrococcaceae; genus Arthrobacter; species Arthrobacter sp. LAPM80. The sequence continues at coordinate 264,976 of NZ_JBCHVD010000002.1, read as the reverse complement.
CCCTCCCTTGGCCCCGCCGTTGGCCCCGTGCCTGAAAACCCCGTGTGGGGCACCCGGGGGCGCGCCTTTGGTCGCTGCGAGGTGGTTGCCTTCACCCCCGAGCACACAGGGTCCTTCGGCGGGCTCTCCACCCAGCGCGCACGCACCGTCATCGACGCATGGGCGCACCGCACCGAAGCCCTGAGCGCACTGCCCGGCGTCAAGCAGGTGTTCCCCTTTGAGAACCGCGGCCAGGACATCGGCGTCACCCTGCACCACCCCCACGGGCAGATTTACGCGTACTCCTACGTGCCGCCGCGCAGCCAGGTCATGGCCAACGCAGCCCGCAAGTTCTACGACGAGAACAACGCCAAGGCCACCCTCCTGGGTGACATCGTGGCTAAGGAGTCGGAGTCCGGTGAGCGTATGATCGCCCAGGGCAAGCACTTCAGCGCCTATGTGCCGTTCGCCGCTCACATGCCGTTGGAGATCCACCTGACCCCGCACCGCCACGTCCCTGACTTTGCGGCCCTGAACGACGCCGAGCGCGACGAACTGGCCGTCATGTACCTTGATGTCCTGCGCACCCTTGACGGCATTTACGATTCCCCCACGCCGTACATCGCCGCCTGGCACCAGGCGCCCCTTGATTCGCTCCTGCGCCCGGCCGGACGCTTCCACCTTGAATTGACCTCCCCGCGCCGTGCAGCCGACAAGCTGAAGTTCCTGGCCGGCTCCGAGGCTGCCATGGGCGCCTTCATCAACGACACAACCCCCGAGCAGACGGCCGCCATGCTGCGGCGCACATCGGCCGCATTGAAAGCAGGACAGGCATGAGCGCGTCCATCGACACAGCCCTGGTTGCCCAGGGCTTTGAAGACACCTTTGGATCGCAGCCCGACGGCGTATGGGCCGCACCGGGACGGGTGAACCTGATCGGTGAGCACACGGACTACAACGAAGGTTTTGTGCTTCCCTTCGCCATTGACCGCGCCGCCGCCGTCGCCATCCGCCTGCGCGATGACAATACCGCGCGCCTGGTTTCCAGCTATGGGGACCAAGGCGTTGTGAGCGTGGACCTTTCGACCCTGTCCCACGAGACCATGAAGGGTTGGACGGCCTATCCCCTAGGCGTCGTGTGGGTCATGCGCGAGATGGGCATCACCATTGGCGGCTTTGACCTGTTCTTGCATTCAACAGTTCCCTCGGGTGCTGGCCTGTCATCCTCGGCCGCCATCGAGTGCGCCGTGGCGACAGCCTTCAACGAACTGGAATCCGCGGGTTTGAGCCTGAACGAGCTCGTCCTGGTGGGCCAGCGTGCCGAGAACGAGGTTGTTGGCGCGCCCACAGGCATCCTGGACCAGTCGGCATCGTTGCTCTCCACCGACGGCCACGCCGTCTTCCTTGACTGCCGCACCCAGGAATCCAGGCTTGTTCCGTTGGACCTTGCCGCTGCCGGGCTGCTCATCCTCGTCGTGGACACCAAGGTCACCCACGCACACGCCACCGGCGGCTACTCGGCCCGCCGCTCTTCCTGCGAGCTTGGCGCGCAGGTGCTCGGCGTGCCCGCACTGCGCGACGTCGCCGCCGCCGACCTCCCCGAGGCCGCAGGGCTGCTGGATGAAGAAACCTACCGCCGGGTGCGCCACATCGTGACCGAGAACCAGCGCGTCCTTGACACCGTGGGGGTGCTGGACGACGCCGGACCGGCCGCCATTGGCGCGCTGCTCACCGCAAGCCACGCCTCCATGCGCGATGACTTTGAGATTTCCTGCCCGGAGCTGGACCTCGCAGTCGACACCGCGCTGGCCAACGGGGCCCTGGGCGCCAGGATGACAGGCGGCGGCTTCGGCGGATCCGCCATCGCCCTCATCCCGGCAGCCCAGGAAGCCGCGGTGGGCGACGCCGTCGTGCGTGCCTTCGCAGCGGCAGGGTTCGGCGCACCTGACATCTTCGCCGTCTCCCCCGCCCCTGGTGCCCGGCGCATATCTTAAGCATCTGACCCGCAGCAAACGGCGAAATATCACGATTTTTACGTGTTTTTCGACGTTTACTGCGGGTCATTTATTGCTTGCGGGTCTTTAGCCCTGGAAGTCCTTGTGCGCCGTGCGCGCACGGGCAACCTGCTCGAGGATCTCCGCGGAGTCCTTGTGCTTGTCACGGTACTTCGGATCCATAGAGGCGATGGTCTTTTCCTCAACCATGAGCATGCTGTACACGCGCTCACGCTCGGTGGAATCGGCCGTGTAGTCCAGGTCCAGGTAGTTCTCGGCGTGGCGGCGGGCGTTGTTCAACACCGTCTGCGCCTTGCCCGACTTGCTGATAAGGGAGGCAATGACCGTCAGGGCCAGGACGCCGATGATCACCGTCAGGGAGAGCCCGGTGGAGATCTCAAAGACAGGCACGTGCTCACCGCCGTTGATGAACGGCAGGTTGTTCTCATGCAGGGCGTGCAGGACCAGCTTGACGCCGATGAACGCCAGGATCGCTGCAAGACCGTAGGAGAGGTAGATGAGGCGGTCAAGGAGGCCGTCAAGGAGGAAGTACAGCTGGCGCAGACCCATGAGCGAGAACGCCGTCGCGGTGAACACGATGTACACGTTCTGCGTCAGGCCGAAGATGGCCGGGATCGAGTCAAGTGCGAAGAGCAGGTCGGTGCCGCCAATGGCGACCATGACCAGCAGCATCGGGGTCAGAACTCGCTTGCCGTCGATCGTGGTGAAGAGCTTGTCGCCGTCGTACTTCTCGGACGTGTTGAACAGGCGCTTGGCAAGCTTGATGATGAAGTTGTCAGCGTCGTCGCCCTCGCTGTCCTCCTCCTTAAGCAGGTTCCCTGCCGTGATAAGCAAGATGATGCCGAAGATGTAGAACATCCAGGACCAGGTGTTGATCAGCGCGGCGCCGGCGAAGATGAAGCCTGTGCGGGCGATCAGGGCGAAGACGATGCCGAACAGCAGAACCTTCTGCTGGTCCTCGCGGGGAACCTTGAAGCTGCCCATGATGACGAGGAAGACAAACAGGTTGTCAACGCTTAGCGCCTTCTCGGTGATGTAGCCGGCGAAATACTCCCCGCCCATCGTGGCTCCACCGAAGATGAAGACGACGATGCCGAACACGATGGCCAGGCCAACATAAATCGAGGACCAGATGGCAGCCTCGCGCAAGGTGGGGATGTGCGCCTTGCGGATGTGGAAGAAGTAATCAAAGGCCAGCAGGCCGAGGATGACGACAATGGTAATGCCCCAGATCAGAGGGGAAACGTTCATGAGCTGCTTTCGCTAGTTTCAAACAATTGGTCGAGCTTGATTGTGGCTATGGCAAAAACGCCCGGTCCTTACAGGGCCGGGCGCAGTTGAAAATGTGGGGTCGTGGGCTGGGGAGGGGTCTAGTCGTTGCCGCGCAGGATGGCGAGCAGACGCAGGATCTCCATGTACAGCCACACCAGGGTCACCGTCAGGCCAAACGCGGCCGTCCAGGAGTACCTGGCGGGCAGGCCGTTCTGGACACCCTTTTCAATGGAGGTGAAGTCAACAATCAGCGAGAACGCGGCCAGGCCGATGGCCAGCAGGCCAATGACAACGCCGAAGGGGATGTTGGTGCCCGGGATATCCATGCCGTTGACGCCCCAGGGGGTGCTTGTGACGTTGAACATCATGAGGAAGAAGTTGATCATCGAGAACAGCGCGTACCCGGCAAGGGCGATGATGAAGAAGCGGGTCATCTTCGGTGTGGCACGGATCTTGGCGTTGCGGAACAGCACCAGGGTCACGATAAAGACGCTGAGCGTGCCAAGGACGGCCTGCACGACGATGCCCGGGTAGATCCGCTCAAGCAGGCCCGAGATACCGCCGAGGAACATGCCCTCAAACCCGGCGTAGCAAAGGATCAGTGCCGGCGAGGGCTGCTTCTTGAAGGAGTTCACCAGGCCAAGGATCAGGCCAAGGATCATGCCTGGCCACATCAGGACGGGCACCATCCAACCAAGTGCAGCACCGACAAGCACGAGCGTGAGCGTGAGGACTGTCTTCATGATGACGTCGTCGTAGGTCATCCGGCCTGTCTGCGCGGGGCCTGCCGAGGGCTTGGTGTACAGCTCCTGCAACTGCTGGGCAGAGAGCTGGGCCTGTCCGGGCATGGTGTCCGTAGAGCCGTAGGCGCCACCACGCTGCGACGACGGGGTGTCCTTAAAGTTCTTGTTGTTCGCAAAAACCGGATTGCCGCCAAGTGCCATGATGCTAAATCCTCCAAAATAGGGGGTATATGAGTTCATCCACTGTACCAAGTAGCTAGCTGGCAGTGCGCGGATTGTTCCCGCAGGCCATGATTGACAGCCCATTCCCAGCAAACGTTCACCTGCTGTTCGCTTAACTCTGAACTAACAGGCCCTGGGCCGGTCTAAACTTGGCGCCGCCGTAACGGCGAACACACTCTCCGCTGACAGCGGAATGGCGGCTGAGCGCTGATTGGTACCCCAGGTCGGACTCGAACCGACACTGAACAGATTTTAAGTCTGGTGCCTCTGCCATTGGGCTACTGGGGCTCGACGGATGTACTCCGCCGCGAACTCAACAATACTGGATGGATCGCCGGTGGAAGAATCCGGCATCAGAGGTGGTTGAAGGGCTCCGAGTATTTGAATTGGCCGTGCACGCCCGGTGCGTACGCATCCAGCGCGAGGGCCATGAAGTGCGATCCCCACGACGGGTCCGGCGGGTTGATGCCCATCGAGTCCGCGGGCACGAAGCCGAACCTCGGATAGTACTCTGTGCTGCCGAGCACGACGAGCGAGGGCTCCCCCATCCCGTTGGCCGCGGCAATGGTGGCGTGCATCAGGGCCGAGCCAACACCCTGGCGTTGGTATCCGGGGGCGACGGCGATCGGTCCCAAACCCAGTGAATTCGCCTTGCCAATCCATCCCCGGGTGGTGATCACGTGACCTAAGATTTCACCGTTGGCAGCCTCCGCCACCAGGGAAAGCGCCGGAATGTATTCCCGCGAGGCAAAAAGTTCCCGCAGAAGCTTCGCCTCCACGGGTTCGGGGAAGGCCGCCTCGACCACGGCAAGTATCTCGGGCCTGTCCCCGGGCCCTTCGCGGCGAATGATCATGGGGCCAGTCTAGTGCCGCAGCTACGGCGGGACTGCGGACCCCGCCAGCAAAAAACGACGGCGGCCCTCCCCTTGGCCTGAAACCAGGCTGTCAGCCTGATTCAAGCTGTCAGCCTGATGCAAGCTGAGGGGAGGGCCGCCGTCGTAGGCGGTTCGGGAGTGCAGGCTACTTGGCGGCCGCTTCTTCCTTGGCAACTGCGGCTACTGCGGGTGCTGCCGGTGCGGCGTCGACCGGCTTTGCAGCAGGCTTCGGTGCCGGGGTGGCTGCGGCGACGAATGCCTTGCGCGGGTTGTCAAGGAATTCCAGCTGGGCCAGGTCGCGTCCTGCGAAGAAGGCGACGACCCAGTCCATGATGACGCGGAGCTTGCGTTCGACCGTGGGCATGGCCAGCCCGTGGTAGCCGCGGTGCGCCAACCAGGCCAGCGGGCCCTTGAGCTGGATGCCCATGATCTTGGCGACACCCTTCCACTCGCCGAAGCCTGCAACAGCGCCCAGGTTCTTGTGCTTATAGCCCGTCAGCGACTTGTTGAAGCGGCTGGCCCACAGGTTCTTCGCGAGACGCTTGGCCTGACGCAGGGCGTGCTGGGCGTTGGGCACACAGGTGCCGTCGGGCAGGCCGCCGGTGACATCGGGCACGGCTGCAACGTCGCCGGCAGCCCAGGCGTTGGGGATAACGCCGAATTCGCCGGTGATCTGCAGGTTGACGTTCACCGAAACGCGGCCGCGGGGCTCGATCGGGAAATCGGTGGAGCGGACCATGGGGTTGGCCATGACGCCTGCGGTCCAGATGAGGGTGTCTGCATCGAACTGTTGGGCAACACTCTTGTCCGGCAGGTTGATGAGCTTGAGGTTCTTCTCCTCGGCGTTGTCCAGCGAGGTGTTCAAGAGGACCTCGATGCCGCGGCTGCGCAGGTGCTCGACGACCCACAGTGCCTGCTTCTCGGTGACCTCAGGCATGATGCGGCCCATGGCCTCGACGAGCACAAAGCGCAGTTCGGACTGTTCAACACGGTTGTTGAGCTTGACGGCTGCGCGGGCCATGTCCTCGAGCTCGGCGATGGTCTCAATGCCGGCAAAGCCGCCGCCGACCACGACGAACGTCAGGTGGCGCTTGCGGGTCTCGGGGTCGGTCTCCGTGGAGGCCATTTCGATCAGGGAGAGAACCTGGTTGCGCAGTGCAACGGCTTCTTCAATGGTCTTCAAGCCAATGCCGGACTCTGCCAGGCCCTTGATCGGGAAGGTGCGGGTGACAGCACCGGCAGCGATAACTACATCGTGGTAGGGCAACTCGAAGGTGGCGCCACCGTCGGCCGGGGCAATGACTGCCGTGCGGTTCTCGTGGTCGACGCTGGTGACGGAGCCCTGAATGAGCTCGGTCTCCTTCAGGTGCCTGCGGTAGGAAACGACCGCGTGGCGCGCCTCGATGTTGCCGCCGGCAACCTCGGGCAAAAACGGCTGGTACGTCATGTAGGGCAGGGGATCAACGAGGGTGACGATGCCACCTGACTTCGCGATCTTCTTCTGCAGGTTAAATGCCGTGTAGAGGCCGACGTAACCGCCACCAACTACAAGGACGCGCGGACGAGCTGAAAACGTGGGAGTGATTGCCATATCTCCATAATACAGCTCTTTGTGAAAATATTCACTAGCCGGTTTACAGGGGTGTTTACAGGGGTAGGTAAAGAGCGGGCACCGCCGGGTTTTCAGTGCTTGTGGTGCGTTGTACTCCGGGTGGGCGGCTCTTCCGGGGTGGCGGCGGCTGACACACGACGGCGGACCAGGACCAGGTGGGTGGACCCGCCGGCGAGGATCAGCACCAGGACGCCAAGGGATCCCAGCACCAGGGCCTGCGGCAGGGCACTGGCGCTCTGTGCGGCAGGGATGGCGGCAGGGACCGCGGCATCAAGGCGGGTCGGTTTCGGCTGCGGCACGTTCGTGGCAGGGGTGCCCTTGTTGGGCGGCGGGGTCACGGCGCCGCGGCGGTGCACGCGGATCCAGTCCGAGATGCTGCCCAGGGGGTTCGCCGTCACCGCGGGGACGTTAGCACTCAAGGCCGCTTCGGCGTCGAGAATCCCATACCCGTAGATGGCATTGGGAACGCCCTCGCCCTTGGGCTTGGCGGTGGAAATGATGCGGTTGATGACCTGGGCGGCGCTCATTTCCGGGTACTTTGAGCGGATCAGTGCGGCAACGCCTGAGACGATGGGTGCCGCCCCGCTTGTGCCGTTCCACCGCGCATAGCCGCCGTCGGGCAGTCCCCCGGCCAGGTCTTCGGCGGGGGCGCTGACGCCGATGCTGATGCCCTGCGAGGACGAGTCGACGCTTGCCGTTCCGTCCTTGTCCAGCCCGCCAACGGCAAGGATCCCCGGGATGGTGGCGGGCGCGCCGACCTGCTCGCTGCCTGACTTGCGGTTTCCTGCGGCCGCGACGATCACCACGTCCTTGGCTTCGGCGTAGGCGAAGGCATCGTCCCAGCTCTGCGGCCAGGCGGTCGAGGTGCTGCCCAGAGACATGTTGATGACCTTGGCGCCGTGGTCCACGGCCCATGTCACGGCGGCCGGAATCTGGTCGTCAATGTTCTTCCCCGCCGGGTTCTCGCTGCCCAGCCACACCGAAATGCTCAGCAGCTCGGCCTTGGGAGCCACACCGATGACACCATCGGGTCCTGCACCGACCACGGGGGCGGGCGACGCCGTCGAGCTTGATGTTGTCGAGGGGGACGCCTGGGTCTTGGCGGTGCTTGCATTGTGTCCGCGGCCGGCCAGCATGGTGGCCACCAGGGTGCCGTGCTCGGGTTCGGCGCCGATTCCCTTGGTGCCGTCGGAATTGCCGGCACCTGACATGTCAATGCCGCCCACCACTGCACCCGTGAGGTCGGGGTGGGACTTGTCGATGCCGCTGTCGATGATGGCAACCTTGACGCCTTCACCCTGGGAGACGTCCCACGCCTTTTGCACGCCGCTTTGTTCCAGCCAGTACTCGCGGTTGCGGATATCATCGGCGGAGGCCGCGGGGGCGCCCACGACGGCGAGCGAACCGGCCAGGGCAAGGGTCATCAGCGCGGCGGCGATGGAACGCAACCGTGGGACAAACTCCATCAAGGCTCGATTCGTGAGGTGGCGGTGTCAGCTGCGGGCTGCACCCAGTGCTATTCCATCCAGAATATCGTGTTCGCTGCTCGTTGCCGATTCCAGCCGTCCGCCGCTGAGCTGCGCCAACCGCCGCAGCACTGTGCGCCAGATCAGGGCACCTGCCCCGATGACGTCAACGCGGCCCGGGTGCATGAAGCCGAGGGCAGCGCGTTCGGTGCGCGTCATGCCAAGTAACGAGGTGGCCGCGGCGTCGATCTTTTCAAGGGGCACGACGGCACCATGGACCGCCTCGCTCTGATAACTCGCCAACCCGAGGGCGTGGGCCGTGATGGTGGTGATGGACCCCGCGACGCCGACGATGCTATCAACCCCGCCGAGCGGAAGCACGGCCAGGACGTCGGCGAGCTTGTCCTCAATGGCGGCTTCGGCGGAGGCAATTTCCCCTGCGGTGGGCGGATCGCATTGCAGGTACCGTTCGGTGAAGCGGACACAGCCCATGTCCGTGCTCAAGGCGCCTGTAACGCCCACCGAATTGCCCATGACAAACTCGGTGCTGCCGCCGCCAAGGTCCACAACCAGGACGTTGTGGTCTTCAAGGACGGGAAGGACGCTGACGGCCCCGGCAAAGGACAGACCCGCTTCCTCGGCTCCGCTGACAACCTCGGGGGCAATGCCCAGGCGGTCCCTGATCCCGGCAACAAAGACGTCCCGGTTTCCGGCGTCACGGGTGGCGCTGGTGGCGACAAAGCGGACCCGCTCTACGGAGGAGGAACGGATCAGTGCGGCGTAGTCCTCGGTCGCCGCGAAGGTGCGCTCAAGTGCTTCCTCCGCCAGCATGCCAGTGACGTCAACGCCCTGGCCCAGCCGGACAACACGCATCTCCCGATGCACGTCCGTCAGCCGCTGCCCTCCCCCGTCGAGTTCCACGACGTCGGCAATGAGCAGGCGGATGGAGTTCGTTCCGCAGTCGATGGCTGCAACGCGCATGGATTTAGCTCTCCTGCTTGTTCAGGTGCTTGACGTGGCGGCTCAGGTCCTTGTTGGGCACGGGTGCCTCGTTGTCCCATGCTCCGGTGCAGTAGCACTTGTCGGCGGTCCACCACTCGGCCACGCCGGCGAGTGCCTCATCGCCCAGCGGGTTGACGCCGGGACCTGCGGCCAGGGAGTGGCCGATCAAGACGTGCAGGCACTTCACGCGGGTGGGCATGCCACCGGCGGAAATACCGGCAATTTCGGGCACGGGACCGGTTCCGGCGCGTTCGCCAATGGCCTCGCGTGCGGCAATGTAGCTCTCGTGGGCCTTGTGGTAGGCGGCGGCGAGCTCCGTGTCGGAACCCAGGCGCTCGGTCATCTCATTCATCAGTCCGGCTGCCTCAAGGCGTGAGGCCGCGGCGGTGAGGATGGGGTGTGTCAGGTAGTACGTGGTGGGGAAAGGGATCCCGTTGCTCAGGCGCGGGGCCGTTGCGGCGACCAGCGGGTTGCCGCAGATGCAGCGGGCAGGGATCTCCACGACGTCGCGCACGGGGCGGTGCAGCTGGCGGCTGAGCGTGTCAAGGTCCAGCTGGGTTGGTACGCGCCCGCCTGAGGCGGAGCTTGCAGTTGTGGACACGGTGGGCCTTTCATGAAACATTTTCGGGGTGTTCAACCAATTATTTTAGCCTGCCGGGGCCGGTGCGGGCGCCTTGACCTTGGCGGATTCCTGGACCGCCGACCAGAGGCTGTCAACCCACGGAACGACGGTGATTTCGGTGGCGCTCTTGGCAGTTGCCTGCTTGCCGGCTGCAGCGGCGCCATCAATGGCCATCACGCCGTTTGAACCGTAGACCCAGTAGCCCGTCTCACCCGGCATGAGCATGCTCACCCTGTCGCGTGCCTGCTGCTTGATGTAGGCCGGGTCGTCCCAGCGGGCTAGCTCGGCCTGGTTCGCACTCTGTTGGGCTTCCTTCGCGACGATGTCATTACGCAGGGCGGTGATCTCGGCCCGCTGCTCCAAGAACGTGTGCACGTTAGGGGCCAGCAACAACGTGACAACACCCATGACTAGACCCAGGACCAGGAGACGTCCGGAGAAGGAACGGGCGGGCACAGGCCTGTCGGCGGCTGCGTGGACCACCCCGTCCTGGTGGCTGCGGCGGTTGGGTCCGGAAGCGAGCTGGCGTTCCCGTCCGGCGGCCTTTCCCTTGCCTGACTTTGCTCTTGCCGCCTTGGCTGAACCTGACTTCTCGGCGCTCGGGGAACCCCCGCCCTCGGCGGGGGTGGCATTGTGGCCGGGACCCGGCGTCGCGCTTTCAACGGCGGGTTTGGGTGCCGGTTTTCCCGGCGCACTGCCAATTCCGGTGGGGAACTGTGCTTTGGGCACTGAGGGCCGTCGCGTGGCCATGCTTCTCCTTGGGTGCTGCTGCAGATCAAGTGTTGCGTTCGCGGTTGGTTCGCGGGTGCCTGCTTCCGAAAAAACATGGCCGGAAACGATCAAGGCCGCGACGGCCAACCAAGGTGTGTGTTCCACCTTAGCCAGCCGCCGCGGCCCTTGCTGCTATTTAGCCCTTGAAACGCGGGAACGCGCTGCGGCCGGCGTAGCGTGCGGCGTCGTCGAGTTCCTCTTCGATGCGCAGGAGCTGGTTGTACTTGGCAACGCGCTCGGAACGGGCCGGGGCACCGGTCTTGATCTGGCCTGCGTTGGTAGCAACGCAGATGTCGGCAATGGTGGTGTCCTCGGTCTCGCCTGAGCGGTGCGAGGTGATGGTGGTGTAACCGGCACGCTGGGCCATGGAGACGGCGTCCAGGGTCTCGGTCAGTGAACCGATCTGGTTGACCTTCACCAGCAGCGAGTTGGCGGTCTGGCTTTCAACACCGCGGGCCAGGCGCTCGGGGTTGGTGACGAACAGGTCATCGCCAACAATCTGAACCTTATCGCCGATGGCGTCGGTCAGGGTCTTCCAGCCTTCCCAGTCGTCTTCATCCAGGGGATCCTCGATCGAAACGAGCGGGTAGTCGGCAACGAGCTCTGCGTAGTAGGCGCTCATCTCGGCAGCGGAGAGTGCCTTGCCCTCGAACTGGTAGGCGCCGTCCTTGAAGAATTCGGAGGAGGCGACATCCAGGGCCAGTGCAACATCCTTGCCGGGCGTGTAGCCGGCGCGGGTGATGGCTTCAAGGATCAGGTCCAGGGCTGCACGGTTGGAGGGCAGGTTCGGGGCGAAGCCGCCCTCGTCGCCCAGGCCGGTGGAGAGGCCCTTTTCCTGCAGGACTGCCTTGAGGTTGTGGTAGACCTCAACGCCCCAGCGCAGGCCTTCGGAGAACGTGGAGGCGCCAAGCGGCACAACCATGAATTCCTGGATGTCGACGTCGGAGTCTGCGTGTGAGCCACCGTTGAGGATGTTCATCAGCGGAACCGGCAGTACGTGGGCGTTCGGGCCACCCAGGTAGCGGTACAGCGGCAGGCCTGCGGACTCGGCTGCGGCGCTTGCCACGGCGAGGGAAACGCCGAGGATGGCGTTGGCGCCAAGCTTGGCCTTGTTCGGGGTGCCGTCGAGCTCCAACATCATGGAGTCGATCAGGCGCTGGTCAGTTGCGTCAACACCCTCGATTTCGGGGGCGATGACTTCCAGGACAGCCTCGACTGCCTGCAGGACACCCTTGCCCTGGTAACGGCTCTTGTCGCCGTCACGGAGTTCAGCTGCCTCGAAGGCACCGGTGGATGCGCCGGAGGGGACGCCGGCGCGGCCCATTGCTCCATCGCTGAGGAGAACTTCGACCTCAACGGTCGGGTTTCCACGGGAATCCAAAATTTCGCGTGCATGAATGGCTTCAATAAGTGCCACGTGTTGCTCCTTGATAGTCAGCTTTGTAGTTTAAAGGTCGACCACGCTGTCGCCTCAATCCTATCCGACGCCGTGACGGGGCACTCATTACTACGCTCATAGCGGCATTGTGGCGCTGCACACCGCCTGCCGACACTGATTCAACCGCCTTACGGCCTGCAGACGCACGAATCAATCGGCGCACGCCTTTCCAGGCCTGGCTACCAAATCAACGGAACTCCAACGGGATCTGGCAGTGGCTCAGACTACGCTTCTCAAAGCAATGCAATGGGTCCCAGCTGGCCCCGAATACGGTCCGCCTTCCCGTACAAGGTCCGATCACCGGAGGGGTGTTACGGGTGGTCATAGCCATGTTCGTCCCGTGGCGGCCCCTCTTGCGGGACTTCGGCTGCGTCGATGCGGGACACCCTGACGCGAGGGTGCAGCAGCCCTAGCGGGAAACCGTTTCACCTTCGGAGTCCGGAAACGTCACCGCCGCGTAGTCCCGTCGAGCTGATCTGCAGCCAGTAATCAACCATGCGATGGCTCCAACAAACGGGAAAACAATAATCCCTATCGCCCATAGGGCCGTTGTGTTGGTCGATAGTTCCTTGCCGTGTCGGCTCAGACTTATAAGAGCCCACACAAACAGAATTGTTGAAGCAATCCACCCCAATGCCGCCACAATTTCAAGCGTGTTTGGCATGAGTACCTGTGATTCCGACATATAAATCCCTCATAGAACGATCACCTTTGTAACCACGAATGTAGCAGGAACCGCAAACCAGCTCGAGCATTCCGAACGGCACATGCTAGCCCTGGGACCAGAGGTCCCACTCACCGTTGCCTATGCGGGGAATGACCGCGGTAGTTACGGCTCAGAGAAGCACCGCTGCTGATACCGCTACGTCTAATTTTGCAAGCCGTCAGGAATGACGAGTCCAAGGCCACGCTTCCGCCCCACCGGGTTGCGGCGATGGTTTCCAACACGACAGGTTTCGTGCACGACGCACGGATGGCGTTGTGCGGGTCTTTTACGGCTGGCCGTGGTGGCCGCAGGCGCATCAGGGGACTAGCTCCACGCCGATGCCAGCTCGGTGAACGCTTGGCTGGCCGCGCTCATGTAGGAGCCTTTCCTTCGCAGGAGAGCTGCTGTGCGGTGGGGAATAGCCGGGGTGAGCTCAACTGGATGGAGCCCAAGTTGTTCGCGGGCAATGGCTTCGGGCAGCACGGTGGCGAGTTGGCCCCGGCGGATGATTTCGACGATGGCGCTGATGGAGTCGGCTTCAATCGCGATGTGGGGGGCGATGCCGTGGTCATGGAAATGCCTGTTGATGTGGCGCCGGGTAGCAAAGTCGCTGCTGAGGAGCACAAGCCTTTCTTGTTCCAACTCCTGAAGTCCCATCGGTACCTGCGCCGCGGCGCGGGGGTGGTTGCTGCCGACGACCAGGTTGAGGGTTTCCACGAATAGTGCCTGGGCGTGGACTTCGGATGAATGCGCCTCGACGAAAGCGATACCAACATCCAGGGTATCCTCGGCCAGCGCCGCCTCGATGCGGTCCTGTGTCATCTCCTGCACGCTCAAGGTAATGCCCGGATACCGGGTACTGAAGCGTTCCACCAGCGGACCGATTATGTAGGCGGTAAAGGTGGGCGTCATCGCCAGCCGGAGTGATCCGCGGCTCAGATCCTGCACGTCATGGATCGCCCGCGTTCCGGCGTCGAGCTCCCGCAGTGCGCGGCGGGCATACCTCAGGTAGGTTTCACCGGCGTCGGTCAGCCGCACCGTCCTGCCCGATCTGTCCAAGAGTTGGACATCCAGCGATTTTTCCAGTTGCTTGATCTGTTGCGAGAGGGTCGGCTGGGAGATATGGAGGGCCTCGGCTGCGCGGGTGAAGTTTTGGTGTTCCGCGACCGCGGTCAGGTAACGAATGTGGCGTAGCATCGCGATTCTCCAACTATAGGAATTAACTATTGAATTCATTGTATCTAGGTATTGGACACTATAGTTAATTTCCGTCATCCTTGAGATATCCCCGAAAACATCACAGGAGACTCACATGCAAGACATCATCGACGGCTTCCTGAAATTCCAACAGGAGGCCTTCCCCAAGCGATCGGGGCTCTTCAAGGAACTGGCCACCGCGCAAAACCCCAAGGCCCTGTTCATTGGCTGCTCGGACAGTCGGATCGTGCCTGAGTTGCTGACCCAGCAGGAGCCCGGTGACCTGTTCGTGATCCGCAACGCCGGCAATATTGTGCCGGCGTACGGCCCGGAGCCCGGGGGTGTGTCCGCGACCGTCGAGTACGCGGTGGCAGTCCTAGGCGTCACAGACGTCATCCTCTGCGGCCACTCCGACTGCGGAGCGATGACCGCAATCTCGACCGACACGAACCTGGACCACTTGCCAGCCGTGGCCAGCTGGCTGGCGCATGCCGACGCCGCCAAGGCCGTCAACGCCGCCCGCACCCATGTATCGGCTCAAGGGCGCCTTGAGGCTATGGTCCGCGGGAACGTCATGGCCCAGCTGACCAACATCAAAACCCATCCCTGTGTCGCCCTGGCGCTGGATCAAGGCCGGCTAAACCTCCACGGCTGGGTCTACGACATCGAGACCGGCTCCATCGACACCCTTGATGGCACCACCGGCCGTTTTGTCCCCTTGGCAGAGAACCCGCAAGTCTGCGCCACGCCGGTCACAACCACTCTCGCCGCCTAAACCAACCATCTGATACCACCGAAAAAAGGAAACCATCATGATTCATTCCCAGAACACCCAGGCTCCACGCGAAGAACTGACCGCCGCCATCATCGATGCCAAGATGCGCAAGAACCTCTCCTGGCAGGAACTAACCGACGGAACAGGCCTGAGTCTTGCCTTCGTCACCGCCGCCTTGCTGGGGCAACATCCACTGCCTGAAACCGCTGCGGAAGTCGTCGCTGAACGGCTCGGACTGGGCGAGGACGCCGTCATGCTGCTGCAGACCATTCCGCTGCGCGGCAGCATCCCCGGCGGCATCCCCACCGACCCGACTATTTACCGGTTCTACGAAATGCTGCAGGTCTACGGCTCAACTCTGAAGGCTCTGGTCCACGAACAATTCGGTGATGGCATCATCAGTGCCATCAACTTCAAACTGGATATCAAAAAGGTCGAAGACCCCGATGGCGGTTCACGCGCAGTGATCACCCTCGACGGAAAATACCTGCCCACCAAACCGTTCTAATCGCCCATCGTGACTGGATTCCTGTTACTGCTCGCGGGATGGTTCCGATGCTAAGTGTCAAAGTTGAATCGTTTCGGCTCCCAGATGGCTAGATCCAGACCTGGGGCTCAGCTAAAGGATGTCTTCCGACGGCGCTCCTGACCCCATGCAAATCCATCCAATCGCAGGGCAGGACCGAGTGGTTTTCCTTAAACCGCTTATTCAGAGCCCACTGATTGAGGTTGGGGAGTTCTGCGCCATTGCCACCGGAACGACGTTCATCATGGGAGGCGCTTGGGGCGAATATCGTGATCTGGTCACAAATTTACCCTCGCGCGGTGACACGGTAATCGGCAACGATGTCTGGATCGGCGCGAACGCAACGATCATGCCAGGGGTACGCATCGGCCATGGCGCCGTGATTTCCACTGAAGCCCTCGTTACGAAAGACGTCCAGGCGCGGGAATCTAGTTTCGGCTGGGCATGGGCAAGCTCGGTGGCGCCGTCCAGCAGATTGCCAGGGCAGACACCGAGGAGCAAATCAACAGTGCCGCAGAGGCCCTCGACACCGCCCGCCGCGCAATTTACAAGCTGCTCGCCGGCCGACACACCACCTTGGCCAGTCAACCCATGAAGGGGGCAGGATCCACCACTGGAACCCGCTCCCTTCATGGGTCCTTTATTGTCCCTAACTCACTGGCCGTCAGGCGAACTAACGGACCCCTTAGCCCATGACCCGGGCCACGAACTTTCAGGTTCGCTCACGCAGCCCCTGGAGCGGGCGTTCTAGGACGACGGCCGGGTCCGGCTGGATCTCATTGGCGGCCGGATCCTTGCTGACGTTGGCGGAGCACAGGAACTCGGTGCAGATCAGCGTACCCGGCAAATTTCCGTCACGGCCCGAGCGGCCGGCCCGCTTGCTCTCCCAGAGGTACACATCCGCCTCGGAGTAGAGGTCGCGGCACAGTTCACACAGGACCCTGCGCTTTTTCCACAGCAAGAAGTCCTCAAAGATAGAGGTGACCCCTTTTCAGGCGTGCTGTCCCCAAGGATGCACGCACGATGTGCTGGAGCCATCGGTGCCGCCCCTCATTTTCTCGTTGAACCCGTAGGAACAGCCTAGCGTCTTGAACCGATACCGGGCTCAGCGATCCGTGCGTCCCTGAAATTCCCGCACGGCCGCGCGCAGTGCACGTTCTGCGTTGAGCCCGCGCTTTTGCGCGTCAAGGACCACGTCTAACAGCACCTTTCCCAGTTCCGCTTCCGTGTGGCTGTGGCCGGGCGGGCCGCCGGTTGAAACTGGCAGGTCAAGGCCTGCCCTGGCGGCCCTTTCCACGGTTTTTTGGGCCATGGCGAGGGCGGGCAAGGTGCCCGGAATGCCGGCGAAGGGATTGTCCCCGGGAACGGGGCGGACGGTGCCGGTGGCATCACCGGCGGCATCGGCGGCGGCACGCTCTGCGGCCTTGACGCGCTCCCAAGTCTCCTCGATCTCGGCAATGGTCGCAGGGAAACTGTCCCGGAGCGTGCCGTCGGAGTGGAACACGTGGGGGCTGCGGCGGATCATCTTGCTGCTGATCCCGCGGGCAACTTCTGCCAGGTCGAACCCGCCCTGCTCCTGGGCGAGGCGTGCGTGGAGCACCACCTGCAGGAGGATGTCGCCAAGCTCGTTGGCCACCTCCCGGGTGTGCCCGCCCTCGATAGCCTCAATGAATTCGTAGGACTCCTCCAGCAAATATGTTGTGAGCGAGTCGTGGGTCAGGGCCGCGGTCCACGGGCAGTGTTCGCGCAGGGCCGCGACCACGCCGACAAGGCGGGCCATTTCAACCTCGGTGGTCTCCACCGAGGTTGAAATGGCCGGCCTGTCGTTTTCGTGCGGTGTGTCAGTCGTCAAGCTCGAGATCGTCCTCGTCAAACGTCTCAAAACCCTCGGAGTCCTTGAAGCCATCGATGGCATCCATGGCATCCTCGAAGTGTTCGATGATGTAATCCGCCAGCTGCTCGCGTGATTCAAGCGGCAGGAACGATGCGTGCACGGCGTTCAGCGTCATTTCAAGCACGGTGTCCAGTCCGTAGCCGAAAGTTTCCACCAGCAGGCCGAATTCACCCGTCAGGGTGACACCGCTCATGAGGCGGTTGTCGGTGTTGACGGTGACATTGAAGCCGAGTTGGTGCAGCAGGTCGATCGGGTGTTCGCCGATCGTGGTGCCAAAGGGTGCGATGGCGCCTGTCTGCAGGTTCGAGGACGGGCACAGCTCAAGCGGGATCTGGCGGTCGCGCACCCACTGGGCCAAATCGCCCAGGGTGACGGTGCCGACGTCGTGCCCGTCAACTTCCTCGACATCGAGGTGGATGTCCTCGGCGATGCGCACGCCGTGGCCAAGGCGCAGGGCCCGGCCGTGGACAAGCGCGTCCTGGATGCTGTCCAGGCCTGCTGCCTCGCCTGCGTGCACCGTTGCCGGGAAATTGTTTTCGGCCAGGTAGGTGAAGGCCTCGGTGAAGCGTGAGGGCAGGAAGCCTTCCTCGGCCCCGGCGATGTCGAAGCCGACGACGCCGTTGTCGCGGTGGCGCACGGCCAACTGGGCGATCTCGGCGCCGCGATCCGCATGGCGCATCGCGGTGACGATCTGGCCAACCTCGATGTAGCCGCCGGCTTCGTCGACGGCGTCCATGCCTTCCTCAAGGCCTTCCTGGACGGCTTCGACCACCTCGTCGAGGCTCAGCCCGCCCTTGAGGTGCTGCTCGGGTGCCCAGCGGACTTCGCCGTAGACAACTCCGTCATCGGCAAGGTCCTCGACGAATTCGCGGGCCACGCGGACGAGGGAGTCGTGGGTCTGCATGACGGCGATGGTGTGCTCAAAAGTCTGGAGGTAGCGTTCGAGCGAGCCGGAATCAGCCGAGTCAAGGAACCATTGGCGCAGTTCCTCGGGGTCGGTGGCGGGCAGTGAATGTCCTGCTTCGCCCGCCAACTCGATAATGGTCTCCGGACGCAAGCCGCCGTCCAAGTGGTCGTGCAGGGATACCTTTGGCAACGATTTGAGGTCCACCACGGGGATGGACGTGCCTTCGTGCTCTGAAGTTGGGTTAGTCACAAGCAACACTCTAGGGAGCCGGGGCCCGCCCGCGCCAGTCAAGGGGTGCCGGGTGCGCTATGGGCGTAGTTGGTTCCCGTGCGGCACTATTCTCAACTGCGGATACTGCCCGGAAGGCGGCCCGCCGTCTTGGGGGACGTCTTGGCACCAGGGGTGCCTTCGGCGGGGGTGTCCGACGTCGTGCCCTGCCGTGACGCGGGGACCGCTCCGGTCGGATCACCCCCGGCATCACCTCCGGCATCACCTCCGGCATCGTGACTGCCTGCCTCGGCCAGCGGACCCACCATGGAGCCTGCCGCGACGGCCGCGGCAAATTTGGCCTCTTGTTCGGCCCGGGCATGGGCGCGAACCTGTGCGGCCAACGTTGCAGCGGCCAGGCCCGGCTCCGCCCGGGGCGCAACCTTCCCACGTTTTTCCAGGTAGTTGTGCAGGAATTTCATGGCGTGGTCAACGAGGAACCCGATGACTATGGCGAAGGCGATGGCAATTCCAATACCCAGCAGGGGGTTGTGGTGGACCCAGCGGCCGGCAAAGGTGCCCACAGCCACCGAATAACCGGCCCAGGTCACCACGGCGATGCCGTCAAGGACTACGAAGCGGCGCCACGGGAAGTGTGTGGCGCCGGCGGTGAAGTTCACGGCGATTCTGCCCACGGGAATGTAGCGGGCGGTGAAGATCAGGATGGCCCCGCGTTTTTCCAGTTCCCGGCCCGCCCAGGCAAAGGCCTTGGCCCCGCGCGGCCTGCGCATCCATTTGAACCGGGTGGTGCCAAGCGTCCTGCCCATGAAGTAGGCGATGTTGTCGCCGATCATTGCACCAAGGGTGGCACCGATGATCAGGAGCCAAATATTCGGATCCCCGGTCCGGGCGGAGATAGCGGCCAGGGCCACGATCGCCGTCTCGCTGGGGAGGAAAAGGAAGAAGCCGTCGATCAGGCAAAAGAGGCTGACCAATGGAATGATCCACCATTGGGCTGCAGAATGTTCGATCAAATTATTGATTTGACCGACAACGTGCAAAATGTCCACAGCTGCCGGGTCCTCTCCTGTGGTCGTTGACTCACTAAGTTTCCCACGTCACGGAGCCCCAGGCATCCATCTTGGGAAGGATATCCACAGACTCGACCCAACCGACGGCTCCGGCGTTCGGAACACCGCGCAATAACGCGCTTTTTCGTCCCGACTCTTGACTGGAAGCTTTCAGCCGGCCTGGGCGAAACATTCAGGGAACTTCGGGGTGGCGTTCCCTCCCGCCGTGCTGCTTTGGGCGGGTAATCCGGCGTTGCGTCTCAGGCGATACGGTCAATAATGAGCTTCGTTGCCGGGCGTGAGCCTTCCGGCGCGATGGTCACGGCGCCCGCGAGCGCTTCCCTGGCCCGCTCGAACTTCTCCGGGGTGTCGGTCAGCAGCGTCATGAGCGGCTCGCCTGCCCGCACCAGCGCGCCAGGCTTGGCATGCATGCGCACACCGGCTCCCGCCTGGACGATGTCCTCCTTGCGCGCCCGCCCAGCCCCGAGGCGCCAGGCAGCGACACCCACGGCCATGGCATCCAGACCTACAAGCACGCCGTCGGCCGGTGCGAGGATGGTTTCGGACTCACGGGCCACGGGCAGCGCCGCGTCCGGGTCCCCGCCCTGGGCCGAAATCATCCGGCGCCACACGTCCATGGCCCGCCCGTCCTTCAGCGCAGCGGCAGGGTCGGCGTCGCGGATGCCTGCCGCGGCAAGCATTTCCTGCGCCAACGTCACTGTCAGTTCGATTACGTCTTCCGGACCGCCGCCGGCCAGGACCTCCACGGACTCCTGGACCTCGATGGCGTTTCCGGCCGTCAGGCCAAGCGGCGTTGACATGTCAGTGAGCAGGGCCACGGTATTCACACCCGCGTCCTTGCCAAGTGCCACCATGGTCTCGGCCAGTTCCCGCGCCATCTCCACGCTCTTCATGAACGCGCCGGAGCCAACCTTCACATCGAGCACGAGCGCCCCTGTCCCTTCGGCAATCTTCTTGCTCATGATGGAGGAGGCGATCAGCGGTATGGCTTCCACCGTCCCCGTGACATCGCGCAGGGCGTACAGCTTCTTGTCGGCCGGGGCCAGGCCCGCACCCGCAGCGCAGATCACGGCGCCGACCTGGGACAACTGGCGCATCATCTCCTCATTGCTGAGGTTTGCGCGCCAACCCGGGATGGCCTCGAGCTTGTCAAGTGTGCCGCCTGTATGCCCCAACCCCCTGCCGGAAAGCTGTGGCACGGCTGCACCAAACACGGCGACAAGTGGCGCCAGCGGGAGGGTGATCTTGTCCCCCACCCCGCCGGTTGAGTGCTTGTCGGTAGTGGGCATTGACGCCCCGGAGGGCGTGCGCAGGCCGGAGAAGTCCATCCGCTCCCCCGAGTCGATCATGGCCGCCGTCCATTGGGCAATCTCCGCCCGGTTCATGCCGTTGAGCAGGATGGCCATGTTCAGCGCCGCCATTTGTTCATCCGCAATGGTGCCGCGGGTGTAGGCGTCGATGGTCCAGGCAATCTGGTCTGCGCTGAGCACACCCCTGTCCCGCTTGGTGCGGATGATGTCAACCGCGTCATACGCCGGGCCTGAATACGCTTGGTTGTTCATGGTGCGTCCGTCCTGTCGTCTGTGCCTGCTGCAATCCGGTCAAGGTCCCGCGGCCCAAAGGCGTCCGGGAGGACCTCGTCCATCGTTTTCGCCCCGGATGAGGTCATCAGCAGCGTCTCCGCCGTGCTGAACTCAAACAGGATCTGCCGGCAGCGCCCGCACGGCATGAGGATGCCGCCGGTGCCGTCCACGCAATAGAAGTGGGTGATGAGCCCGCCGCCGTTCATGCGGGCGGCACCAATCATGGTGCACTCGGCGCACAGGGTCAGCCCGTAGCTGGCGTTTTCAACATTGCAGCCCGTGACGATGCTGCCGTCAGCCAGCCTCGCGGCAGCCCCCACGGGGAACTTCGAATACGGCACGTAGGCGCTGGCTAGCGCCGCGGTGGCGGCTTCGCGCAGCGGTTCCCAAACGACCTCGGACATGCTCACTCCTTGATGTACGGTTCGCCGTCGGCGGCGGGGGCCATGGCCTTGCCCACGAAACCTGACACGGCAAGGATGGTCAGCGCGTACGGCAGCATGGCAAGGAACTGGCCGTCGATGGGGGTTCCGGCGAGGGACAGGATGCTTTGCAGGTTGCCGGCCACGCCAAACAACAAGGCGGCAAGGGCCGCACCGATCGGATTCCACCGGCCAAAGATCAGCGCCGCCAGGGCGATGAAGCCCAACCCGCCCGTCATGTCCTTGCTGAAACTGCTCACGGCTACGAGCGTGAAGTAGGCGCCGCCGATTCCGGCCACCGCCCCGCCCGCCAGAACGTTCAGCACGCGGGTGCGGTTGACGTTGATGCCCACGGTGTCCGCTGCCTTGGGGTGCTCGCCCACGGCCCGCACGCGCAGTCCCCAGCGGGTGCGGAACAGCCCGTACCAGAGCGCCACCACCAGGACCAGCATGAAGTAGCCGATGAGCGACTGCCTGAACAGGGTTGGCCCGATGATCGGGATCTCGGACAGCAACGGGATGGGCAGGTTGGGCAGGTGCGCCGGCTGGTTGTAGATGGTCACCCCGTCCACCTTGGTCTTCATGATCTTTTCAAACAGGAAGCCGGTCAGGCCCGACACCAGCACGTTCAGCACCACGCCGACGATGATCTGGTTCACCACATACTTGATGCTGAATACGGCTAGCAGCACCGAAACCAGCACACCGGCCACGGCGGCTGCAAACAGTCCGGCGAAGGCGTTGTGGGTCAGGGAGGAGACAAGGGCGGCGGTAAAAGCACCGGCCAGCAGCTGGCCCTCAATGGCAATGTTCACCACGCCTGCGCGTTCGGAGAGGACACCGGACATGGAGCCGAACACCAACGGCGTCGTAATGAGCATGGCGCCAGTAAACAGGCCCACAAGGGTGATGTTTTGCGAGGTGGTTCCACCGATGATCCACACCATCAGGCCCACCACAAACACCACTGTGAATGTCATGACAACCCATTTGGCGGCCTTGCCGGTGGCCTTTGTTTGGCTGTAGGCCATGTAGGCCAGTGCCAGGCAGAGCACAGATACGATGACGCCCATGGCCTTGGCGGGAAGCACAAGGTTGGGGATCCGCCAGGCGTCGCCGTCCTGGGAAATCCTGAAGGTTGCTGTGCCGCTGGGGCCAAGCACAATGAAGACCACGACGGTGAAAAGAGCCAGGGCTCCCAGCAGGATCGGCATTTTCCAACTGCGGACTGCGACGGCGTCGGCCACCTTTGACGGTGCGCCCTTGGCGGTGATGCTCATGCTCGAACTCCTTCACGGCGGACTTCCCTGATCCGGAACATGGACCGGATGAGGGGAGGGGCGGCAATGAACAGCACAATCAGCGACTGCACAACGGCGACGATGTCAATGGAGACGTCGGCGTTGATGGCCATGGATGTGCCGCCTGCCTTGAAGGCACCAAACAAGAGTGCTGCGAAGAACGTGCCCCAGGGTTTGGAGCGGCCCAGCAGGGCAACGGTGATGGCGTCAAAGCCAATGCTTCCGGCGATGTTGGAGTCAAGGGTCTTCTCCGTCCCGGCCAGTTGGGTCACTCCCGCCAAGCCGGCAAGTGCGCCGGAAATGAGCATGACGCTGATGTACCCGCGGGAGACGACCATCCCTGCCGTGCGGGCCGCGCGGGGGTTGGCGCCGATGGCCCGGTATTCAAAGCCAAGCGTGGAGCGGTTCAGGATCCAGGCCACCACGACCACGGCCAGCACGGCAAGAATCAGGCCTGCGTGCACGCGGTAGTTGGGGCCCAGCAACAGCGGGAACATCGCCGTCGGGTGCATGGACGGGCTGATCGGGTTGCTGCTGGAGGGATCCTGCAGCTGGTTCTTGAGCAGGTACAAGACAAGGGATATGGCGATGTAGTTGAGCATGATCGTCACGATCACCTCATGTGCGCCTGTCTTGGCCTTCAGGAAACCGGCGATGCCGCCCCACAGCGCACCGCCGATGGCGCCTGCCAGAACAACGGCGAGCAGATGGATGCCCGGGGGCAGTTCCATCATGAACCCCACAACGCCGGCAAACGTGGCACCAAGGATGATCTGGCCCTGGGCGCCAATGTTGAACAGGCCAACCCTGAAGGCCAGTGTCACGGCAAGGCCCGAAAGGATCAGTGGCGTGGCGAACGTCAGTGTTTCAAAGATGCCAAGCCGGCCCTGCCAGGTGCGGGCGCCGGGATCGTACGTGGCACCGCGCCACAGGGCGCCGTACGCGTCGGAAACTGCAGCCCAGATGGCCCGGAATGTGGCCCCGGGATCGCTGAAGAAGTACCCAAACGCGGTCGTCACCCGGACGTCGGTGACGGCAATGAGGATGCCGCCAATGACGAGGGCAACCACCACTGCCAGTAAGGAGATCACCGCGTTCCCGCTCATGATCTCGCGCACCAGCTGGGTGCCGTTGTTTTCCTTCGGAGGGGTTTCAGGTGTTCCTGCCGGCTTGCCGGCCGGCCCGTTCACGTCCACGCTCATGGCCGGCCTCCTTCGGATTCGCCTGGTTGACCGCCGGAATTCCCGGTGTCCAGTGATTTCATTTGTTCCTGTGCTTCTTCTGCGCCCAGCCCGGCCATCATCAGGCCAAGCAGTGCGCGGCTGGATTTTCCGGGCACGATCCCCATGAGCCGCCCGGCAAAGAGGACGGCGATGCGATCGGCAAGTTCAAGGACTTCGTCAAGTTCAGTGGAAACAATGACGACGGGCGTGCCGGCGTCGCGTTCGGCCACGATGCGCTTGTGCAGGAACTCAATGGAACCCACATCGACGCCGCGGGTTGGCTGTGAGGCAATGAAAAGTTTCAGCGGGCGGGAGAGCTCGCGAGCCATCACCACCTTTTGCTGGTTTCCACCGGAGAGCGTGTCAGCCGCGTCCTGCTCCGATTGCGCCCTGACGTCGTATTCATCGACCTTTCCAACCGCGTTCTTGGCGATGACAGCCCGGTTCAGGGTTCCCCGGCGTGAGAAGGGTGTCTTCTTGTACAGGTCGAGGATAAGGTTTTCGGCGATGGAGAACTCCCCCACCAGACCGTCATCCTGCCTGTCCTCGGGCACAAACCCGACGCCGGAATCAAGGATCTGGCGCACGCTCCGCCCGACCAGTTCCTTCCCTTCCAGGGTGATGGAGCCCAGCACGTGCTTGTGCAGGCCAAGCACAGCCTCGGTGAGCTCCGTCTGGCCGTTGCCCTGCACGCCGGCGACGGCGAGGATCTCACCCTTGGCAACTTCCAAGGTGACGTTGTCAAGAAGGCGGTGCCCGGCGTCGTTCATGACTGTCAGGTTCGAGACCTTGAAGGTCACCTCGCCAGGTTCGGCGTCGGCCTTGTCAAGGGTCAGGTTCACGGCGCGGCCAACCATCATGGCGGCCAGTTCCGTGGTGGGGGTCGACGGCGGCGCCGAACCGACCACCTTGCCGCGGCGGATCACCGTGATGGTGTCCGAGATTGCCTTGACCTCGCGCAGCTTGTGCGAGATAAACACGATCGAGGTTCCGCCGTCACGCAGCTGCCCCATGATGTCCATGAGTTCATCGGTTTCCTGGGGAGTGAGCACGGCGGTGGGCTCGTCAAGGATGAGGATCTTTGAGTTGCGGACCAGGGCCTTGATGATTTCCACCCGCTGCTGCACGCCAACGGGGAGGTCCTGAACGAGCGCGTCAGGGTCCACGTCAAAACCGAACTTGGCGGAAATTTCGCGGATTTTCCGCCGAGTGTCCTCGAGGTTCAGGATTCCACCGAACGTTGTGGATTCGGCGCCGAGGGCCACGTTCTCGGCCACTGTGAAGACCGGGACAAGCATGAAGTGCTGGTGCACCATGCCGATGCCTGCGGCCATGGCATCAGCCGGGCCGGAGAACTTCACGGGCTTATCATCAACGAGGATCTCCCCGGAGGTTGGCTCGTAAAGGCCGTACAGGACATTCATGAGGGTGGATTTTCCGGCCCCATTTTCACCGAGCAGGCTGTGAATCTCACCGGATTCCACCACCAGGTCGATGTGGTCGTTGGCCACCAGGGCACCAAAGCTTTTGGTGATGCCCCGAAGTTCTAGTTTCAACGTTGGACCTGTCTGTTAAAGTCGTCTGCGAGTTGCTGGCTTTGCCGGTGTTTCAGGTTCAAGCCGAGATATTGCACGCCAGTGCCAGGACGCGGGCAGATTTCCTGCCTGCGTCCCGGCACAGGGTGGGACTACTTCGGGCTGGCCTTGGATTCGACCTTGATGGAACCGTCGATGATGCCCTTCTTGATGGCATCGAGCTGGCTCTTGGTGTCGGCACTGACGGAACTGTCCAGGTCATGGAACGGGGCCAGTGCCACGCCGGCGTTGTCAAGGGTGCCGATGTACGGTGCCGGATCAAACTTGCCATTGAGGTCGTCCTTGACGATGGTCTCCACGGCCTCGCCCATGGTCTTGATGACCGAGGTCAGCAGGATTGACTTGTAGGTGGGTGCGCTGAGGAATCCATCGGAGTCGACCCACACGAGCTTGACGTCCTTGCCTCCCTTGTTGGCAGCCAGAATGGCATCGCCTGCACCCTTGCCGAGCGGGCCGGCTACGGGCATGATGACGTCGGCGCCTTCCGAGATCAAGTTGTTGGTGATCTTGGTGCCTTCCTGGATGATTTCAAAGGTGTTGGCGAAGGACCCCTGCTGGGTTGCGGCGTTCCAGCCCAGGAGCTGCACCTTCTTGCCCTGCTTTTCGTTGTAGTACGCCACGCCGTCGGCGAAGCCGTCCATGAAGATCGTGACGGTGGGGATGTTGATGC
The DNA here is from genome assembly GCF_046736435.1 of Arthrobacter sp. LAPM80. Lineage (NCBI taxonomy): Bacteria > Bacillati > Actinomycetota > Actinomycetes > Micrococcales > Micrococcaceae > Arthrobacter > Arthrobacter sp. LAPM80. Next base: position 238,862 of record NZ_JBCHVD010000002.1, on the reverse strand, counting down.
CACCAAAGGTGCCAACCTTGCCGGTCTTGGATACCGCCGCTGCAGCGTAGCCGGCGAGGAACGCGGCCTGGGCTGTGTCGTAGACAACAGGCTTGACGTTGGGTGCCTTGATGCTGTTGTCATCGATGATGGCGTAGTGCAGGTCCGGGTTGGCCTTGGCCGCCGAAGCGGTGGCCTCGGCCAGCAGGAAGCCCACGGTGATGGTGAGGTTGCAGCCTGCGCTGGCCATCTGGCTCAGGTTCGGCACAAAGTCCGAGGTGCTCGTTGACTGGGCTTCCTTCATCTTGGTGCCCAGGTCCTTCGTGGCCTTCACGAGGCCCTCATAGGAGGACTGGTTGAAGGACTGGTCGTCGAATCCGCCGGAGTCCGAGACGATGCAGTTCAGGTAGTTGGCAGCGGCCGGGTTCGCCGATCCGGTGCCTGAACCGCCAGCGGCTGGCGGAGCGGCTCCGCAGCCTGACAGGAGCAGCGCAAGGGCGCTGGCGGAAACGGTTCCGACAATGGCTCCGCGCCTGACGGTATTCAGAAACAAACTTTTCAAGGTTCCTCCATAAGGTATTTGGCTGCAGTGGCAGAAGGGCGCCAAACACAAACTCGGGCCTGCCTGGGCAGTTAGAGGAGCGTTGTTGCTCCGACTGCTCAGGCGAACCCGAATACCTTGGCGCACCCCAACATTGCGGTGCTGCTAATCACCCTAGTGTGCCCGAACTACCAGCGGGTAGCTAACGGGGGCACGCAGGGGTCATCGTTGAGGAACCGTTACCTAAAAGGTGCACCGGGTGCCGCGGGGAGCCGCCCAGGCCCCGCTCCCTGGCCGGACCCATGGGCGGTGTGCCTTACTGCCGGGCATCCCCTTCCGGCGCCACGCGCAAGGTGCGCAGTGCCGCGGCGCACAGCACGCGGATGCCCACGGACAGGGCGCGCTCGTCGACAATGTAGTCGCCACGGTGGAGGTCGTACTCCTCACCGCCGGGGGCGTGGGTGCCAAGACGCATGAGAGAACCGGGGACGCCCTGCAGGAACCAGGCAAAATCCTCCCCGCCCATGGACTGCGGCGCGAGCACCACGGTGTCCTCGCCCAGTTCGGCGCGGGCTGCGGCCTCGATCACGGCTGTTTCGTGTTCGGAGTTGACCACGGGCGGAACGCCGCGGGTGTGCTCCAGGTGCACATCAACACCATAGGGCGCGGCAACTTGCTGCACCACGTCGTCGAGCAGTTCCCCTGCCGCGTGCCAGGCCTCGCGGTCAAGGCAGCGCATGGTGCCGCTCATGACGCCGTGGCCCGGGATCGCGTTGGGTGCCGAACCGGCGTTGATCTGGCCCCACACCACCGAAACGCCGCTGCGGACATCCACGCGCCGGGACAGCACGGCAGGGACGTTAATGGCGATTTGGGCCAGCGCGAACACAAGGTCCTCTGTCAGGTGCGGGCGCGAGGTGTGGCCCCCACGGCCTGAAAGTTCAATCTTGATGGTGTCCGAAGCGCTCGTGATCGGCCCGATGCGGGTGCCGATCTTGCCCACCTCGATGCGGGGGTCGCAGTGCAGGGCAAGGATGCGCGGGACGCCGTCGAGCGCGCCCTGGTCGATGCAGGACAGTGCGCCGCCGGGCATGGTCTCCTCGGCAGGCTGAAAAATGATCCGCACGCGGCCGCCCAGCGGGGTGTCCTGGTGCATCTTAGCCAGCACCAGGGCGATGCCGAGCATGGAGGCTGTGTGGAAATCGTGGCCGCAGCCGTGGGTCACCCCGTGGTTGCGAGAGGCGAAGGGCAGTCCTGTCTCCTCGAGGATGGGGAGGGCGTCGATGTCCCCGCGCAACGCCGTTGCAATGGGGCCCTCGCCAACATCGACAATGACGCCGGTACCCTCCAGTCGGCGCGGGGAAAGGCCAGCCTCCACGAGCTTGTCGTAGATCCTGCCTGTGGTGCGGAACTCCTGGAAGGACAGTTCCGGGTGGGCGTGAAGGTCACGGCGGAATTCGATGACCTCTTCCAACAACGGTTCGAGCCAGGGGCCCACCAGCTCAGTCGGTTCTGTTTCCAGCGAGTAATTGCGCACAGTTCAAACTCTAACCATGTCGGCGCGCCCGGGCGGCATTGACGGCGTCGCATTACACAATGCGCCGTGGCTGCGGCGCCGCCACGGGGCCCACGCGCCCGAGGGGCCCGAAGTGAAGACGCGCCAGCGGCTTCACTTCGGGAGGGGCGGGGATTACAGGACTCCGGTTTCGCCCTGCGCCTTGAGCCCGTCGACGGCCTTCTTGACCAGTTGAGAGTGGGCGCGGGTCGTCACAAGCAACGCGTCGGGAGTGTCCACGACAACCACGTCCTGGATACCGATCAACGCGATCACGCGCGTGGTGTCCGTGACAACGATGCCCGTGCTGTCCTCGGTGAACACGCGGGCGCCTTCGCCGATGACCTTGACGTTCTTGTTTTCCTTGGCACTGCTCAGCCGCGCAATCGCGGCAAAGTCACCTACGTCGTCCCAGCTGAAGTCGGCCGGAATGACGGCGACGTCGCCCGCGTCCGCTGCGGGCTCGGCCACAACGTAGTCGATGGCGATCTTGGGCAGGGTGGGCCAGACGCGGTTCTTCACGGCAATCCGGTCAGGGGTGTCCCAGGCCAGCGCGATTTCCATCAAGCCCTCATAGAGGAGAGACTCGTTGGCCTTGAGGTGGTGCAGCATCAATTCGACAGGGGCGACGAACATGCCGGCGTTCCAGCTGTATTCCCCGCTTGCAAGGTACTGTTCGGCGATTTCCTCATTGGGCTTTTCAACGAACTTCGCCACCGTGTGCGCGCGCGGTGCCCCATCCACGGTCAAAGGCTCCCCGATACGGATGTAGCCAAATCCTGTCGAAGCGTGCGTCGGCTTGATGCCGATCGTCACAATCTTGCCCGTGGCGGCAGTGTAAATCGCCTCGCGCACGGCGTCCTGGAACTTCTCCACCGGGCTGATCACCTGGTCGGCGGCGAAGGACCCCATGATCGTGGCCGGATCCCGGGTGAACAGGATGGCAGCGGCCAGGCCGATGGCGGCGCCTGAATCCTTGGGCTCGGTTTCCAGGACAAGGTTCGCGTCGAGAATCTCGGGAATCTGGCGGCACACGGCTTCCCGATGCGCCTCCCCTGTGACAAGGAGGACCTTTTCGCCGCTGAGCGGTTCGAGCCGGTCATAGGTGGCACGGATCAGTGTGCTGCCGCTGCCCGTGAGGTCATGGAGAAACTTCGGCGCGGCGGCACGGGACAGCGGCCACAGCCTGGTGCCGACTCCGCCTGCCGGGATCACTGCATAAAAGCGGTCCAGTGGATCCGTTGCGAATTGACCGGGGTCAACCAAATTTTGCGTATTCATCCTCTCCACCATAATCGATGCCCCCGTCAGAACGGCGACGGCGCAAGTGGGGACAGCAAAAAGTTCCACCCACAGGTGGAGGCCGGGGACACGCCGTCGTACTTTGAACAATGCAGCCAAAACTGCCGCGAAAACCCCCATACACCGGCCTTTTGTGACACGGCTGTGATTTGCCGCATAGAGCAAGGAGTGCCTAAGTTGAATATGCTGTTAGCTAAGCCTAAATTTAGGCTCAAGTATGAGTGCTCACGCCGTGTGCGTTTCCCCGCGTGGAACCACGCTAGCGCAACGGTGACGCAGGGAAGGTTTACTAGTGCCGACAAAACCAGCTGGCACTCTGTACCGCGGCCGAGAAGGCATGTGGTCCTGGGTGGGACACCGGATTACCGGTGTAGTTATCTTTATATTCTTGTTGGTGCACGTTTTGGACACCTCACTGGTGCGCGTGTCCCCCGAAGCGTACACAGCAGTTATTGGGGCGTATAAAAACCCCATCATGGGCTTGGGCGAAGCCGCCCTTGTCGCAGCAATCGTGTTCCACGCCTTCAACGGCCTGCGCATCATTGCGATCGACTTCTGGAAGAAGGGCCCCAAGTACCAGCGTCAAATGCTGTGGGGTGTTCTCGCCCTGTGGGCCGTGACCATGATTCCGTTCTTGATCCGTCACCTCACCATTGTCTTCTCCAATTTCTTCGGGGGTCACTAAATTGAGTACCGACTCCATCGCTGCACCGCGCTCCAACAGCGCGCAGTCACCCAAGTACAAGCGCGGCAAGGGCTCCAACTCAAGCTTTGAGATGGTTGCCTGGCTCTTCATGCGCCTCTCCGGGGTTGTCCTGATCGTTTTGATCTTCGGGCACCTGTTCGTGAACCTGATGGTTGGCGAAGGCATCCACGCCATCGACTTCGGCTTCGTTGCCGGCAAGTGGGCCGATCCGTTCTGGCAGTTCTGGGATCTGGCCATGCTGTGGCTCGCCATGTTGCACGGCACCAACGGTGTCCGCACCATCATCAACGACTACGCCGAGCGTGCCGGTACGCGAATGACGCTCAAGACGGTCCTGTACATCGCCTCCGCCGTCATCATCATCCTGGGCACCCTGGTCATCTTCACCTTTGACCCCTGCCCTCCTGGCGCTGTCATTGACCTACCGTCCTTCTGCCCCGTTCCCTAACTTTTTTCAGGGGAATCCTCTGGGGCTTAGGCCCGGGGTTGCACGAAGTGAACACAAGCTTTTAATGCAGTAAATGAGAGAAAGAGCATCCAGTATGCAGGTCCACAAATACGACGTCGTAATCGTCGGGGCCGGTGGCGCAGGAATGCGTGCCGCCATTGAATCCGGCCAGCGTGCCCACACCGCTGTCCTGACCAAGCTCTACCCCACCCGCTCCCACACAGGTGCAGCCCAGGGCGGCATGTGTGCCGCACTGGCCAACGTGGAAGAGGACAACTGGGAGTGGCACACCTTTGACACGGTCAAGGGCGGCGACTACCTGGTCGACCAGGATGCCGCGGAGGTCATGGCCAAGGAAGCCATCGACGCCGTCATCGACCTGGAAAAGATGGGCCTGCCGTTCAACCGCACGCCCGAAGGCCGCATTGACCAGCGCCGCTTCGGTGGCCACACCCGCGACCACGGCAAGGCGCCGGTACGCCGCGCATGCTACGCCGCCGACCGCACCGGCCACATGATTCTGCAGACCCTGTACCAAAACTGCGTCAAGCACAACGTTGAGTTCTACAACGAGTACTACGTACTTGACCTGCTGACGGTTGAAGAGGAAGCCACCCGCGAGGATGGCACCATCTACCTGCAGAAGAAGATTGCCGGCGTCGTCTCCTACGACCTCGCCACCGGCGAACTGCACATCTTCCAGGCCAAGTCCGTCATTCTGGCCACAGGTGGTGCAGGCAAGGTCTTCAAGACCACCTCCAACGCACACACCCTCACTGGTGACGGCATGGGCATCGCGTTCCGCAAGGGCATCCCCCTGGAAGACATGGAATTCTTCCAGTTCCATCCGACAGGCCTTGCCGGTTTGGGCATCCTGCTCTCCGAGGCAGCCCGCGGTGAGGGCGCAATCCTGCGCAACTCGGACGGTGAGCGCTTCATGGAGCGTTACGCCCCCACCATCAAAGACCTGGCACCGCGCGACATCGTCGCCCGTTCCATGGCCAACGAGGTCCGCGAAGGCCGCGGTTGCGGCCCCAACAAGGACTACGTGCTCCTTGACCTGACGCACCTGGAGCCGGCTCACATCGATGCCAAGCTCCCGGACATCACCGAGTTCGCCCGCACCTACCTCGGCGTCGAGCCGTACACGGAGCCGGTTCCGGTGTTCCCCACGGCCCACTACGCCATGGGCGGTGTTCCCACGAACATCACCACCGAGGTCCTCCAGGACAACGACACCATCATTCCCGGCCTGTACGCCGCCGGTGAGGTTGCCTGTGTCTCCGTCCACGGTTCAAACCGTTTGGGCACCAACTCTCTGCTCGACATCAACGTCTTTGGCAAGCGCGCCGGTGTGGCCGCTGCCGAATACGCCAAGGGTGCCGACTGGGTTGAGCTCCCGGAGAACCCCGAAGCAGACACCCGCGCGCTGCTTGACCACGTCCGCAACTCCGACGGCGGCGAAAAGGTTGCCCTGATCCGCAAGGATCTGCAGGACACCATGGACGCCAACATGCAGGTGTTCCGCACCGCCACGTCAATTGACAAGGTGCTGGCCGACATCGCCTCCTTCGAGGAGCGCTACAGCCGCATCACTGTCCAGGACAAGGGCAAGCGCTTCAACCTTGACCTGCTCGAGGCCGTTGAGCTTGGCTTCCTGCTTGAACTGGCCAAGGTCATGACAGTTGCGGCACTGCACCGCCAGGAGTCACGCGGTGGACACTACCGCGAGGACTTCCCGGACCGCGACGATGAGAACTTCATGAAGCACTCCATGGCCTACCTTGACTCGGGTGTCACCGCAGCTAGCTCGGAAGAGCACATTGCCGGTATCCGTCTGGAAACCAAGCCCGTTGTCGTTACCCGTTACCAGCCGATGGTGAGGAAGTACTAATGAGCGCCGAAACTGAACTGCCGGAGCCGGCATCAAAGATTGAACTGCCAGCACACCTCGGCGGCGGCGGAGAAATCCCCACCTTCGACGTCACGCTGCGTGTCCGTCGATACAACCCCGAGGTCTCGGAAGAGTCCACGTGGGAAGACTTCACGATGACCATGTACGGCACAGACCGCGTGTTGGATGCCCTGCACAAGGTCAAGTGGGAGCAGGACGGCTCGCTGTCCTTCCGCCGCTCATGCGCACACGGTGTTTGTGGTTCAGATGCCATGCGCATCAACGGCCGCAACCGCCTTGCCTGCAAGACGCTGCTGAAGGACCTCGACACGACCAAGCCCATCACCGTTGAGCCCATCAAGGGCCTGCCGGTTGAGAAGGACCTGATCGTGGACATGGAGCCGTTCTTCCAGTCCTTCCGCGAGGTCATGCCGTTCCTGGTCAACCGTGATCACGCCCCCACCAAGGAGCGCCTGCAGTCCGCCGAGGACCGTGCGCGTTTTGACGACACCACCAAGTGCATCCTGTGTGCCGCGTGCACGTCTTCCTGCCCCGTGTTCTGGACCGACGGGCAGTACTTCGGCCCGGCCGCGATCGTGAACGCACACCGCTTCATCTTCGATTCACGCGATGATGCAGGCGACATGCGCCTTGAGATCCTCAACGACAAGGAAGGCGTGTGGCGTTGCCGCACCACCTTCAACTGCACCGAAGCATGCCCCCGCGGCATCCAGGTCACGCAGGCAATCGCAGAGGTCAAGCAGGCCATCCTGGCCCGCCAGATCTAGTCGTTCCTGTTCGCGATAGCGCCGCTCCCCTTGTGGGGGCGGCGCTTTTACGTTAAGCTCTGCCGCGTTGGCCACTCCCCCATTTCTTGTGGGGCAGTTTGACTGTCAGCCGGCGCGCACCGCTGCGACAAGGTCAGGGAGCAATTTCGCCGCATTCGGGGTGCCGAGGCCGGTGACCGGATCCCACCCGGTGGTTGCCGGGTAGCCGGCGATGGTTGGGTCGGCCGTGTTGTTGCCAGTGGTGACGTCGTAGAAGTCGTTGGCATACGCCGCGGAATCCGCCCCGATCTTGTACAGTGCAGGGTTGATGGGGCCCAGGCCGCCGCCGTTCATTTGCGCGGCGATGGCCACCAGCCCGGCCCATTGCGGGCAAGACAGCGATGTTCCGCCGATGTCATACCAGCCGGTGCTGCAGGGCACGTCCCCGCAGCGCAGTCCGCTGAGTCCATCTGGTGGCAGCGTCAAGTACACAAGTGCCCCAGTGCCGGCACTCGCCTGCAGGGCTATGTCCGGAACGCCGCGCATGGCCCCGATCGGTGTACTCCCGGACGGCAGCGTTACCTGGTAGTCGGGGCGGGCAAAGATATGGCTGAATCCACCACCGGAGAACGTCCACCCAACTTCGGCAACACCGGGGTTGGCTTGGCACTTGGCTGGCGGGCTGGCGCTGTCCACAACACGAGTAGCGGTCGCGGTGGGATCGGTGCACAGGTACGTTCCGCCTACACCTGTGACGAGCGGGTCCGACGCCGGCCACTCAACGGTCGGGAAAGGGAAAGGCTGCCCAGCGTTGGGGCCGCGCACAGGGGACTTGCCTCCGTTGGCTGTTCCCCCGTCACCGGAGGAACCCAACACGGTAACGCCATTCTGTGCGGCTGCAATGAAGGCGTGGCGCAGGTTTTGCAGCGACTTGGCACTGCCGAAAGCATCCTCAGCCGAGGCGAAGCTCTGGGAGATCACCTGGGCCAGGTGGTGGTCCACAACATACTGCTCGGCGGCCATCATCAGTGGGAAACCCTGAACCCCGAGTGTCTCAGCGGTGGGGGTGGTGACCAGCAAGATGTTCGCCCCCGGTGCCATTGAATGGGCGGTTTCCACGTCAAGGGCAACTTCCAGCGCCCATGCCGACTTGTTTTCCTGTCCCGTTCCCTTGCTCTTGGGCGGCGGCGCCTTCGTGGCGGGCGAGCCCTGGAGGTGCAGCTGGCTGAAAGTTGGCATGCCGGGCGTGCACGTCACTGCTTCCTCACCGCACATCGGCCGGAGATTGAAGGCTTGATTGTAAACGTGCAGGTCGTGAGCCATCGTGTCGCTGCCGTATGAGTCAACGATCGCGATGGTAATCCCTGTGCCGTCGTGGCCGTCGGCATATAGCGGGTTCACGTTGTAAGCCGCCCTGGTGGACTGCGGGGTGAAACAGCGCCGGCCGACGGAGGCGCATTGGGCCTGGGTGGGCGGTGTCGCGGAGCTGTTGACCTGAACAAAGTTGCTCACCGCTGGAACCACTGCGGGATACTCCGCCCGGGGCGCCGGGGGCGTGGGAAAAGCGGCCACGCAGGTGGCCGCCAGCAGGGCCGCACCCCCGGCCATGGACAGTAGTCGGACTCCTGTACGAGATTTCATGCCAACCTCCGTACGTGTTGCACGATGGCCCGCACGGACGGACTGAATGCCGCCCTGGCCGCCCCAACAGACCGCAGGTCACTCTCGGTTTACATCTTGGGCAGTTCCCCTGTCAAGGTCTTGGATGCCCCGGACCACTCGGGGCAGGTCCTGCTGCGGGTGCCGCGCTTTTACGTTCCCGTTGCCCCTTTTCATAATCTGTGTGGCAGATATTGGAAATCTGTGTGGCAGATATTGGAACGATTTGGGTGTTTTTCGATGTTTTTGGGCCAACAACTGCTACACAGATGTCGAGGTACGACGGGCTTGGCGGTGCCTTCAGCGGCGCAGCCATGGGCTTCCTTGCTATCACTCCCGGCGCGGTCGGCCCGGGCAGGTGCACCGCCTGTGCCTGCCTACTGCTCTCGTGCTCCCCCAAGTTCCAGCTCCTCACGCAGGGCCCAGGCGTCTGCAAGATAGTCAAAAAGCCCAATGCTTGTGACTTCAAAGTCGGCCTCGAAACCTGCCATGTCCGCTTTCGCCAGCTCCATGGATTCCGGATCCAGGTTATGGGCCATCGTCAGGTGCGGGTGGAAATCATATTCCAGCAGGTGTTCCACGGGTCCTGCCACCAATTCCTGGTGAAGATGGGAACAGGTCTCGGCGCCGTCCTCCACATTCAGATAGACAACGGGCGACAAGGGCTCAAAAGTACCCGTGCCGCGCAGCGAAATCGTGAACGGCTCCCCCGCCGCGGCGACCTTGCGAACATGCTCGGCAGCCTCCTCCCAAGAGTCCGTTGCACGGCCCGACACCAGTGTGATGTGCGGAGGCACGACGGCGGCATCCGGGCCTGCGAAACGGTCACGGCGTGCGCTGAGCTCGGCTGCGAGGTCAGCCGGAAGGGAGATGATGACGCCAAGGCTGTCGGCGTGCGGGGCGGGGGACCCCCCGCTTTGACCAATGCCCGGCATGGCTATCGGACCGTCCCAAGGGGAGGCAGGAAACCAACCTTTGCGTAAACGTCGGCAAGGGTGACGGAGGCAATCTCCCGCGCCTTTTCCGCCCCACGGGCCAGCAGCGAATCAAGTTCCGCCGGGTCGTCAAGCAGTTCAAGGGTGCGTGTGCGGATGGGCTCAAGCCTGGCCACAACCGCCTCTGCAACATCGACCTTAAGGTGGCCGTACATTTTGCCGTCGTAGTCAGCCACCAGGGCGTCAACGGGCTTGTCCGTCAGGGTGGACAGGATTTCAAGCAGGTTCGTGACGCCCGGCTTGTTCTCCCTGTCGTGCGCAACGACGGTTCCGGCGTCGGTGACGGCCGACTTGATGCGTTTGGCCGTGACCTTGGGATCATCGAGGATGTTGATCAGCCCGTTGGGGCCCGACGCGGACTTGGACATTTTCGACGTCGGATTTTGCAGGTCATAAATGCGCGCGCCTTCCTTCTGGATGAAGGCCTCCGGCACGGTGAAGGTGTCGCCAAAGCGGTGGTTGAAGCGCTTGGCAAGATCCCGGGCGAGTTCAACGTGCTGGCGCTGGTCGTCGCCCACCGGGACCCCCTCGGGGCGGTACAGCAGGATGTCTGCAGCCATAAGCACAGGGTAGGTGAACAGGCCGACGCTTGCGACGTCGGCACCGCCCTTGGCCGACTTGTCCTTGAACTGGGTCATCCGGGATGCCTCGCCGAAGCCCGTGATGCAGTTCAGCACCCAGGCCAGCTGGGCGTGTTCGGGCACGTGCGACTGCACAAACAGCGTCGACTTCTCAATGTCGATGCCGCCGGCAATGTACTGTGCGGCTGTCTTGCGGGTCCGGGCGCGGAGTTCGGCAGGATCCTGGGTGACGGTGATGGCGTGCATGTCCGGGATGAAGAACAGCGTCTGGTAGTCATCCTGGTTCTTGACCCAGTTGACCAGGGCGCCAAGATAGTTGCCAAGGTGCAGGGAGTCACCGGAGGGCTGCATGCCCGAGAGTACGCGCGGGCGGACTGTGGTTTCACTCATTGATGTGGGAGTCCTTTAGAACTTGTAATCGACGACCAGCGGGGCATGGTCTGAGAAGCGGGATTCATAGGATTCGGCCCTGTCAACGACCGATTCGATGGCCTTGGATGCCAGGGCCGGGGTGGCCATGTGGTAGTCGATGCGCCAGCCTGTGTCGTTGGTGAAGGCCTGTCCGCGGTTGGACCACCAGGTGTACGGGCCGTCAACCTCGCCGGCCAGTTCGCGGGCCACGTCCTTCCAGCCGATTTCCTCGCCAAAGAACCTGTCAAAGTAGGCGCGTTCCTCGGGCAGGAAACCTGCGCGCTTGACGTTGCCCTTCCAGTTCTTGATGTCAAGCGTCTTGTGCCCGACGTTCAAATCGCCCACCACGAGGGCGTGGTCGCTGGCGGCGGCAAGTTCGGGCAGACGGGTGATCATGGTGTCAAGGAAGCGGAACTTGTCCTCCTGCTTGGGGGTGCCAACCTCGCCCGAGTGCACGTAGGCGCTGACGACGCTCAAGGTGGTGGGTGTCCCGTCGGAGGCTGTCAGGGCGTAGTCGGCCTCGACCCAGCGTCCGGTGGTGGCGAAGTAGTCCTCGCCAATGCCGACGCGGGTGGCGACGGGCTCGATCCGGTCCTTGCGGGTTGCGATCAGGACACCCGCGCGGCCCTTGGCCTCGGCCTCAGCATGCAGGAGGTGCCAGTCCTCGCCGAGGAAGCCCTCAACGATGGCATCCGGTGCGCGGACTTCCTGCAGGCACAGGATGTCGACGTCGCGCCCGTCCAGCCACGCGGCCATGCCGTTCTTGTAGGCGGCACGGATGCCGTTGACGTTGACGCTTGCGATCCTTAAACGACCGTTTTCGATACCGTTGCTCACTTGTTACACCTTACCTGCAGGGGCCTTGAATCCTCGGCTACCCGTTGCGTTTCCATGTCTTGGCGGGAATGAGGCCGCCGTGGGTCGAAAAGCTCCGGTCAGTCGATGACGACGCCGCTGACGGGCTCGTCGCCGTCGTCAGTGGTATTTGCGGGCTGGCCCTTGGCGTTTCCGGATTCCCCGGCTTGGCGCTCGGCGTTCTTCTTCGCCATGGCTGCGTCCATCTTTGCTTCCTGGGCTTCCCAGTTCGGGTTGATCATGCCGCGGCCGTTGGCGGCCGTGATGTCAATGGTGTCCAGGGCGCGGGCCACCATCTCAGGGTCCTTGCCGAGGTATTCCTGAACCACGCCCACCTGGACATTAATGATCTTGAAGGAGTGGTCAAGCTTCAGATCCCGTGCCTTCTCGGCCGTGCGCGATCCTGAGTCCTGCGACACGAGCCGGGTGCCGCCGTCGGACGGGGCATTGGCACTGTTCTGCTGGGACATCTGGGCCTGGGCCAGGGCAACCTGGCGGGCACCAAACGCAGCAGCCTTGTGGACGCCGATGTACACCACTGTGGAGAGGACCAGCCAGCCGAACGCGATGGCGGCAATGATCCACCCCAGCACTGTGCTGTTGTTGGCGGCAAACACCAGCGCCACCAGGAATACGAGCGCCAGCACAATGGTGCCCATGCCTGTGTATTTGCTGGGTTTGGACAATTTGCCGGTTCCAAGAGAAGTCATGCACCCATTCTCTCAAATGGCGGCGTGTGGCGGGACCGCCTTCCACCAGCGGCGAACGGGGGCTTGTCCGCCGGACGCACGACGTCGGCTGGCGGGTTGCGCTCAAGTGCGCCGAACCAGCACCCATCACCGAGGCGGCGTGGCGGGTACATGCAGGGAACGGCGTTGTTGCTTCGGCGGTGACCGTCCGGCGACTGGCATTTTGAGACCACCGCCAAAACCCTTGTGTCCGGGGTCCTGGCCAAGCGTGGCTTGGCCCCATGCGTGCAGGCTGGCAAACCTGTCCTTGCCATGGGCCATTATCAGGGGCATCATGGTGGACAATGACTCGGGAGGGCATCATGGTTACTCCACGCATGATCGAGGTTCGCCAGCCGCGCCACAATGACGTGATCGGCAAGGCGTTTGTCATTGCGGGCTTCGGCACCGGCTTTGAGGCAGTGGTCCTGTGGAAAGTCTTGGACAACGCCGGGCACACCTTGGGCAGCGGGAACGTCCACGGGGCCGGCTCCATGGGCGTTATCCACGACTTTGGCAACGTGGTGACCCTGGGAAACACCCCGGCCCGCGGCGCCCACGTGACTTTGCAGGTCTTCGGCGATGATCCATCCGGCATCCACCCGCCCGGCCCTGACCTGAACTTGATCCGTGTCACTTTGTTCACGGCGCTGGCGGGCTTCAAGCTCTATGAGGTCAAAAGCGGGGACAACCTCACCCAGATCGCTCTGCAGCAGGGGCAAAACACCACGGCAACCGACATCTTCGACGCCAACAGGGACACCATCGTTAACCCCAACCTGATCTTCCCCGGCCAGATTTTCCGCATCCCGCTGCTCAGCTAAACAGCGTCTTGGTTAGCACTGAAATTCCCACCACCACAGGAAGATGAGGCAAGGACATGTCAAGAAGCTATGGGCGGGCCCTTTGCAGCATTGCCCCGCCGGACATGCTGGGGCGGCTGGCAGTAGACGGGACCCCCAAACAGCGCGAGGCTGCTGTCCGCGCCCTGGCCACCTCCGCCGCCATCCGCTCCCAACGCGCGGTGATGGGCCGGCTGAACCGCCAGCTCAACCTGAACATCGGGCAGATGGTGGGCTTCGCGGTCACCCCGCAGCGACGCCTGACCGTCTATGACAACAAAACCAATGGGCGCACTTTCCTGCCAGGGACGCGGGCCCGTGACTGGGGCCAGCCGCCGGTGGAGGACGCTGCCGTCAACCAGGCCTACGACGGCAGCAGCGCAACATACGAATTTTACCGCGATGTGTACCACCGCAATTCCCTGGACGGGGCGGGTCTGGAGCTGATTTCCTCCGTGCATTACGGCGTCGGGTTCGACAACGCCTTCTGGGACGGAGCCCAAATGGTCTACGGCGACGGCAGCGGGCGAATCTTCCAGGTTGGCGGACTGACCCGTTCCCTTGATGTCATAGGGCATGAACTGACCCATGGCGTCACTGAACTGACGGCCGGGCTTGTCTACAGCAAACAGTCGGGGGCCCTGAATGAGTCCTTCTCCGACGTCTTTGGCTCCATGGTCAAGCAGTACAGCCTGGGCCAGTCTGCCGCCGAGGCGGACTGGCTGATCGGGGAAGGGATCCTGGTGCCAGCACTGGGGACGGCCCTGCGCTCCATGATGAAGCCCGGCACAGCCTACTCGGGCGACAGGCAGCCCGGCCACATGGATGACTACGTGGACCTGCCGGACAACAACGATCCCCGCAATGACAACGGCGGGGTGCACATCAACTCGGGCATCCCCAACCACGCGTTCGCTCTGGCCGCCACGGCCATGGGCGGGAACTCCTGGGAGAAGACGGGAAAGATCTGGTACGAGGTGCTGACAACCCGCCTGCGCCCCAACTCGCAATTCGATGAGGCCGCCCAAGCCACCGTTGACGTTGCCGGGGCCTTGTTCAGCTCCACCGAACAGGACATTGTCCACAACGCATGGAAAGAGGTTGGCGTCCTTCCATGAAGCTGACGATTCGCAGGGGCGGCGGGATTGCCGGCATGGTCACCCAGACCGAGCTGGACGCACAAACGTTGCCGGAACCTGCTGCGCGGGACTTTGCCGGGGCGGTGGCCCGCGCCCACTTGGCCCTCCAAGCTGCAGAACCGCCGGCCCGCAATTGGCCCGATGCCCTGCTTTATGACATCGCCTTGGAGGAAACCGGTGCTCCTGTCAGCGTCCATTACACGGATGCGACCTTGCCCGAAGACGTCCGCCTACTGGTGGCGTGGGTGGATGGGCGCCCCGAACGGGTCGAATCGATCGAAAGGTAGATTCCTCACCCCCCACGAAAAGGCGGACGACGGCGGAACTAAAGTTCCGCCGTCGTCCGCCTTTGCCCATGAATCACTGAGCGGGAAACGCTAGGCGCGCTCTGCGGCCTCAACCACGTTGGCCAACAGCATGGCGCGGGTCATGGGGCCAACGCCGCCCGGGTTCGGGGAGATCCAGCTGGCAACCGACGCTGCTGCGGGCTCCACGTCACCGGTGACAACTGCCTTGCCGTTGCCGTCGTCCACGCGGCTGACTCCGACGTCGAGCACGATGGCGCCGGGCTTCAGGTCAGCGGCCTTGATCATGTGCGGCACACCTGCGGCGGCAACCACCACGTCGGCGTCGCGCAGTTCAGCGGCGAGGTCGCGAGTTCCGGTGTGGGCCAGAACCACTGTGGCGTTGACGTCGCGGCGTGTCAGCAGCAAGCCCATGGGCCGGCCGATGGTTACGCCGCGGCCAACCACAACCACACGCTTGCCGTTCAGTGAGATTCCGTGGCGTTCCAGCAAGACAATGCAGCCCTTGGGCGTGCACGGAAGCGGGGATGTCATGGGACGGTTCACGTTGGCGACCAGGCGCCCCAGGTTCATGGGGTGCAGGCCGTCAGCATCCTTGGCCGGGTCGATGGCTTCAAGCACCACGTCCTGGTCAATGTGCTGAGGCAAGGGCAGCTGCACGATGTAGCCGGTGCAGGAGGGATCCTCGTTGAGCCGGCGGACGGCGGCCAGGACCTCGTCTTGGGTGGCCGTCTCGGGAAGGTCGATGCGGATGGACTTGATGCCAACTTCGGCACAGTCCTTGTGCTTGCCCCCCACGTACCACTGCGAGCCCGGATCCGAGCCAACCAAAATGGTACCCAGGCCCGGGGTGACGCCACGGGCAGCGAGTGCTGCAACACGCTCTGTCAACTCGGCTTTGATGGCTGCGGCGGTAGCCTTGCCGTCAAGGATTTGAGCAGTCATGCGATTTACCATTCTTCCTGACCGGGGTACAGCGGGAAGTTGGCGGTCAGCGCCTTGACGCGGGCGCTGAGCGCGTCAACGTCTGCGCCACCCTTCAGTGCCGCGGCGATGATCTCGGCAACTTCGGTGAACTCCGGGGCGCCGAAGCCACGCGTGGCCAGTGCCGGGGTGCCGATGCGCAGTCCGGAGGTGACCATCGGGGGGCGGGGGTCGAACGGAACGGCGTTGCGGTTCACGGTGATGCCGATGCTGTGCAGGAGGTCCTCGGCCTGCTGGCCGTCCAGGACGGAGTTGCGCAGGTCAACCAGGACCAGGTGGACATCGGTGCCGCCGGTCAGCACGGACACGCCGGCCTCGGCAACGTCGGGCGCGTTCAAACGCTCGGCAATGATCTTTGCGCCTTCAAGTACGCGAGCCTGGCGTTCCTTGAACTCTTCGCCGGCTGCAACCTTGAAGGCAACTGCCTTGGCTGCGACGACGTGCATGAGCGGGCCGCCCTGCTGTCCCGGGAACACTGCGGAGTTCAGCTTCTTGGCCCATTCCGCCTTGGCCAGGATGACACCTGAACGGGGACCGGAGAGGGTCTTGTGAACAGTGGAGGTGACGACGTCGGAGTACGGCACCGGGCTCGGGTGCAGGCCTGCCGCAACCAGGCCGGCGAAGTGCGCCATGTCGGTCCAGAGCAGGGCGCCAACCTCGTCGGCGATGGCGCGGAATGCGGCGAAGTCGAGCTGGCGCGGGTAAGCGGACCAGCCGGCGATGATGACCTGCGGCTTTTCCTTGATGGCCTGCAAACGCAGTTTGTCCATGTCGATGCGGAAGGTGTCGGGCTCAACTTCGTAGGCGGCAACCTCGTACAGTTTGCCCGAGAAGTTCAGCTTCATGCCGTGGGTCAGGTGGCCGCCGTGGGCCAGGGAGAGGCCCATGATCTTGTCGCCCGGCTTGATCATGGCGGCGAGTGCTGCGGCGTTGGCCTGCGCACCTGAGTGCGGCTGGACGTTTGCGTATTCGGCGCCGAACAGGTCCTTCACCCGCGCGATGGCCAAGTTCTCGGCCACGTCGACAGCTTCACAGCCGCCGTAGTAGCGGCGGCCCGGGTAGCCTTCGGCGTACTTGTTAGTCAGGACGGAGCCCTGGGCTTCAAGGACTGCGCGGGGGGCAAAGTTTTCGGAGGCAATCATTTCCAGCGTGTCGCGCTGGCGGGCAAGCTCGTCCTTCAGGACAGCGGCGATTTCCGGGTCCAGCTCGGAGAGGGGGGCATTGGTCACTGACTGGGTGGGGCTAAAAGACACTACAGACTCCTGAGTAGGCAGCACGAAAAAACTCTTCAAGGAAAGGTTATCGCTAATGCGCCGGTGGCCGTATTTGGGCTTCATACTGACAAGTAACTTTTACCCAGGGCGCCTTCGTGCCCGGAAAAGTGTGCAGGAAAAATCCTCACGGCCAACGGCATGCATTGGCTTTACGTGACCTCTCGTCCCAGGCGTACGATCGTGAGGTCTGCGCTCGTGCTGCTCCCCGGTGGTGTCCCACCTCATCGCCAGTCGCAACCCCTTGATTGTAGTACAGGGAGGGAATTGGACGGTAACGTTGACCGGGTGACTGACTTGAACTCCCCCGCCGAGACCAACCCCGCCGCCACGCACGGATACGTATTGACGCTGTCCTGCGCCGACCAGCCGGGCATTGTCCACGCCGTCTCCGGCTCGCTGCTCGACGCGGGCTGCAACATCACCGACTCCCAGCAGTACGGGAACCCCGACACCGGCACCTTTTTCATGCGCGTTGCCGTGGAAACCACGACGGCGTTCAGCCGCCTCCGCGAGCACCTCGAGTCGGTCGCGGACACCTTTGCCCTGAAGTGGACCCTGCACCGCGCCGGCGCTCCTGTCCGCACCCTGATCCTGGCGTCCAAGGCAGCCCACTGCCTGAACGATCTGTTGTTCCTGCAGCGCTCGGGAACCCTGCCGGTGGAGATTCCCGCGATCGTTTCCAACCACTTGGACCTGAAGCCACTGGCCGATTTTTACGGGATCCCGTTCTATTACATCCCCGTCACCCCCGAGACGAAAGCCGAGGCCGAAGGGCAGCTGCTGGAGCTGGTGGCCGAGCTCGGCGTCGAACTTGTTGTTCTTGCGCGCTACATGCAGGTGCTCTCCGACAACCTCTGCAACCACCTGGCCGGGCGGGCCATCAACATCCACCACTCGTTCCTGCCGTCCTTCAAGGGCGCCAAACCCTACCACCAGGCCCATGCCCGCGGTGTGAAGATCATCGGGGCGACAGCCCACTACGTCACGGCCGTACTTGATGAAGGCCCCATCATTGAGCAGGAAGTCATCCGTGTGGATCACGGCCACTCGGTGGAGCAGTTCGTTTCCATGGGCCGCGCGGTAGAGGCCCGGACCCTGGCGCAGGCAGTGCAGTGGCACGCAGAACACCGTGTCCTGCTCGATGGCCACAGAACGGTTGTGTTCGGCTAGTCCCCGCCTGTTCCAACTGGCCCGCAGTTGTGGCTAGGCTTGTGCCATGCAAATACATGCCTTGGGGAAAACAAACCGTTCGGTGTCCGGCGTGGGGCTGGGCACGTGGCAGCTCGGCGCAGACTGGGGCGATGTCAGCGAAGCCGACGCCCTGGCCGTGCTGGGAGCTTCCGCCGACTCCGGCGTAACTTTCTTCGACACTGCCGACGTCTACGGCGACGGACGCAGCGAGCAGGCCATTGGCAGGTTCCTGCGGGAGCGCGGCGCCGCAGACACCATCACCGTGGCCACCAAAATGGGCCGCCGCATGGATCAGGTCCCGGAAAACTACGTACTGGAGAACTTCCGGGCCTGGACCGACAGGTCGCGCAAAAACTTGGGCGTGGACACCCTCGACCTGGTGCAGCTGCACTGCCCGCCCACGGCCGTTGTCACATCCAACGAGGTTTACGACGCCCTTGACACCCTTGTTGCCGACGGCGCAATCGCCCATTACGGCCTCAGTGTTGAAACGTGCGGGCAGGCCCTGGCGGCCATCGCACGGCCCAACGTTGCCACAATCCAGATCATCCTGAACGCCTTCCGCCTCAAGCCGCTGGACGAGGTCCTGCCGGCGGCGCGCGAGGCCGGCGTTGGCATCATTGCCCGCGTCCCGCTGGCCAGCGGCCTGCTGTCCGGGAAATACACCTCCGGCACCACCTTCGCCGAGAACGACCACCGAAACTACAACCGCGACGGAAGCCACTTTGATGTTGGCGAGACCTTCTCAGGGGTTGACTACGCCGTCGGGCTCGAGGCCGCAGGCCGGTTCTCGGCACTTGCCGCCGCCCTGGAAGGCACGACGGCGGCACAGGCCTCGGCCGGCACCGCGGGCATCACCCCGGCCCAGGCTGCCATCGCCTGGGTGTCACAGCTCGACGGTGTTTCCACGGTGATTCCCGGTGCACGTTCCACGGCGCAGGCACTCTCCAATGCCGCAGCCGGTTCCCTGCCGGACCTGGGCCATGACTTTACGGCGGGCGTGCAGGACATCTACAACTCCCTGCTGCGCGCGGACATCCATCCGCGCTGGTAAAAGACGCGCCGGTACGTGGGGGCGGCGGTGGCTAAGGCGTGTTGGGGAGCCCTGCCGGCTCGGACTCGAGGCCGTGGACGGAAAGCATCTCGTAATCAGCCTGCGAGAGCGCAGCCACCCGGGAGTGGCGGCGGCCGTAGCCGAAGTAGGCCACCATCCCGACGAGCATCCAGGCGAGGAACACGAGCCAGGTCCTGCCCCCTAAGTTGATCATCAGGTAGAGGCACATGAAGGCGCCAAGGATTGGTGTGATCGGGTAGAACAGGACCATGTAGCTGCGCTTGAGTTCGGGCCGGTTGCGGCGCAGGTAAATCACCGCGACGTTGACAAGGGCGAAGGCGAACAAGGTGCCGATGCTGGTGGCATCGGCCAGGGCGCCCAGCGGCACAACGCCTGCGGTCAGCGCCACCGCGATCCCGACAATCAACGTGCCGGCCACGGGAGTGCCGCGCTTTTCTGAAATGCGGCCAAAGATCTTCGGCACAAGCCCGTCGCGGGACATGGACAGCAGGATGCGGGTTTGACCGTACATGACTGTCAGCACAACGCTGGTAATGGCCAGGACCGCGCCCACGGAAAAGACCAGCGCCATCCATGGCTGGTTCGTGATTTCAAGCAAGATCTTGACCAGGGACGCCTGGGTTCCGTCAAACCAGGTCCACTGGCGGGCCCCGACGGCGGCAACGGCCACAAGCACGTAGATGCTCGTGACAATGGCCATCGAGATCAGGATGGCCCGGGGCAGGTCGCGCTGCGGATTCTTGGCCTCCTCACCGGCTGTGGAGGCGGCGTCGAACCCGATGTAGGAGAAGAACACGCGCGACGCCGCGGCGGAAACGCCTGCGGCACCCATCGGCATGAGCGGGGTGAAGTTTCCGGCGTTGAAGGCCGTGAAGGCAACGACACAGAAGAACAGCAGGACGACGATCTTGACCATGACGATGGCAGTGTTGACCCAGGCGCTTTCCTTGGCACCGCGGACCAGCAGCACCATGGACAACAGCACGATCACCATGGCGGGCAGGTTCAGCAGGCCGCCCTCGCCTGGCGGCTGCGATATGAAGGCGGGCAGGGCCCAGCCAAATCCGGCCACCGACTCGTTGACGTACTGTCCGGCGCCGACGGCGACGGCGGCCACGGAGACGGCGTATTCAAGCACCAGGCACCAGCCGCAGATCCAGGCCATGCCCTCCCCCAGCGTGGCGTAGGTGTAGGAATAGCTGGATCCGGAGACCGGGACCATGCCCGCCATTTCAGCGTAGGACATGGCTGAGAGCAGTGCCGCGATACCGGCGATGATGAAGGATATGAAGATGGCGGGTCCGGCCAAGGGCACGGAGTCGCCGAGGATGACAAAGATGCCGGTGCCCAGTGTGGCGCCGACGCTGATCATCGTCAGTTGCAGGACACCAAAGCTGCGGACCAGTTTCCGGCCGTCCGTTCCGCTGCCGGCCTCATGGACCATCTGCCCGAACGGCTTGCGGCGGGCCAGCTGACGGCCCAGCCCGACGGCGGGCCCGGTGCCGGGCAAACCACTGCCGGACACATTCTTGGCTTTCCTCTGACCCGGCTGATCAGCAGGTGACATCCTAAGATTTCCATTCTGTGTGGAGCCCGGGGAGCGGACTGGGTTGCGCGGTCCTGGGCTTTCCTTATCCGTGCGGCATGCCTTCCGGCACCGCCGGCATGGTCATCCGCTGGGGGGAGGCAGGCGCCTACCGGTACCCGGCCGGCGTCGAACTTGTCCGCAGTCAAGGAGAATCAATCATATCGTGCCTGCCCAACTCATTTTGGGTAGCATCGAGGTGAAGCGCAGTGCATTTAATCACCCGCTGCACCGTCCGCCCCCTCCTGGAATTGGAACCGTTATGAATCACTTGATCGCCTTTGACGGAAATGCCCCCTCGGTCCATGAAACCGCCTTCGTGGCCCACAATGCCACGCTCATCGGCCGGGCCGTGCTGGGAGCGGACTCGAGCGCCTTTTATGGAGTCGTCATGCGTGGGGACAGCAATTCAATCACCGTGGGCGCTGGCAGCAACCTGCAGGACAATGTGGTGCTGCACGCAGACCCCGGCTTCCCCACCTCTTTGGGCAACGGCGTCAGTGTGGGGCACGGCGCCATCGTGCACGGCTGCACTGTTGAGGACGACTGCCTCGTTGGCATGGGTGCCACCATCTTGAATGGGGCAGTCATTGGCAAAGGCTCCCTCGTGGCCGCAGGAGCGGTGGTCCTGGAGGGGACGATCGTTCCGCCCGGTTCACTGGTGGCGGGGGTTCCGGCCAAGGTCCGCCGGGAACTCAGCACCGAGGAACGCGAGCATGTTCGCGAAAACGCAAGGACGTACGTGGCCCTTGCCCGCAAGCACAAGCAGCTCCAGCCCTGACAGCGCCGCGGGCCTTCACCTCGTCCCTGCTGATAACATTTACGATTAAATTCAAACAAATTCAATAATTACGGAACATTCAATCAACGGCACATGCCCCTCAATGGCCTCCGAAGCTATCCGGCCGCCGTGGTGAATCCATTTTTTGAATTTTATGTTAAAGCGAAATCATCCCAATGGCCATCATGCGTTAGTTTCTTGACTACAAGCCTATATGTGATGCACGCTACTACCTATGAGTGACAACCCATCCCATCTTGCTGAGCACGTCCCAAGGCCCGGCTCTCAGTCAGCATTGCGCCAGCGCAACGAACAATTGATTGTCGCCGCGCTGCGCGAACAAGGCCCCTTGCCCCAGGCGGAACTTGCCCGGACCACCGGGCTTTCCACGGCCACAATCTCCAACATCGTCAAGGTCATGTGCGCCGATGGACTGGCCACCACCAGCCCCACCACCAGTTCAGGGCGGCGGGCCCTGGCGGTGTCACTGCTGGAAACACCGGATATCGCACTGGGCATCGACTTCGGCCGCAGCCACGTGCGCCTCGTGCTGGCGAGCCCGAACCTGCGGGTAGTTGCCGAAAAATATGCCCAGCTTCCGCTTGGCCACCTGGCTGCCGAAAGCATTGCCGCGGCAGCAGTCATGCTTGATGAGCTTCTGTCGGAGTCCGGAATTTCGCGCAGCAATGTCATTGGCGCCGGCGTCGGGGTTCCGGGGCCAATTGACCACCGCACGGGGACTGTCGTCCGGGGTGCGATCCTGCCTGAATGGGTGGGTGTGAATCTCGTTTCCGAGCTCGAGCAGGCCCTGGGCCTGCCGGTCTGCGCTGACAACGACGCCAATCTTGGCGCACTTGCCCAGGTCACGTGGGGTGAACACCGCGCCGCCCGGGACTTGATGTTCCTGAAGATCGGCAGTGGAATCGGCGCCGGGCTGATTCTTGGCGGCTCCCCCTACTACGGGCACTCGGGGATTACCGGCGAGATTGGCCACTCAACCATCTTTGACCAGGGTCTCGTGTGCCGTTGCGGCAACCGGGGCTGCCTCGAAACGGTCGCATCAACAGCCGTGATGATCGAACTGCTCAGCAGGGGCGAGCTCGTGCCACTGACCGTCCCCGACATCATTGTGCGGGCCACGTCCGGCGACGTGGCGGCGCTGCGCGTCATCGACGACGCCGGCATGGCCGTCGGTCGGGCGGTGGCCAATGTGGTCAACATGATCAACCCCGAAATTATCGTGGTCGGCGGACCACTGGCGGCACTGGGCGAAACGCTGCTGAACCCCATCCGGCGCGGACTTGTCAGGCATGCCGTGCCGGCAATTGGCGAGGCAACCACCGTCACTATGTCCTCACTTGGCGACAGGGCGGAGGTCCTGGGAGCCATCTCCCTGGCATTGACCCACAGCCGCCACGGACAGCACTAACCCGTATCACCTCACCGAGAAGTTCCCAACAGTTACGAATGTTATCAATCCGTTGCGTTAAATAGTTGACTGCAATTAGTGATACAGGTAACTTTTGGTGAAGGGTATTTCATATACCTTCAAATTTCATCACTTTCACACAATTATTCACGGAGGAATCATATGCGACGTCGTCTATCGTTGCTTGCCGGAGTTGCAGCGCTGGGTCTGACCCTGGCAGCCTGTGGCGGCGCCGACACTGCCCCCACCGACAGCTCCAACGCCAAGGATGCAACCGGAAAGGTCGGCGTCTTCACCTGGTGGGCCGATGGCTCCGAGAAGGCCGGCCTGGATGCCCTGGTCAGTGTCTTCAGCAAGGAATTCCCGAAGGTCACCTTTGACAACCTGGCTGTTGCCGGTGGTGCAGGCTCACAGGCCAAGAGCGTCCTGGCCGCACAGCTCAAGGCCGGCAACCCGCCGGATTCCTTCCAGGCCCACGCAGGTGCCGAACTCCAGGACTACATCGACGCTGGCCAGCTCGAGGACCTCAGTGGCTTCTACAAGGACAACAACCTGACCTCGCAGTTCCCCAAGGACCTGATCGACCGTCTGACCGTTGACGGCAAGATCTACTCCGTGCCTTCGAACATCCACCGTGCAAACGTGGTTTGGGCCAATGTTGAGGTCCTGAAGAAGGCCGGCGTTGACGCCACCAAGCCTGCCACCGACCTCGCCGGCTGGTTCGCCGACATGGACAAGGTCAAGGCTTCGGGCAAGATCCCCTTGGCGGTTGCCGGTTCCTGGACACAGGTCCAGCTGTTTGAAAACATCCTGCTCTCCAGCCTTGGCACCGAGGGCTACAACGGCCTCTGGGACGGCAAGACTGACTGGAAGAGCGCCGACGTCACCACAGCCATCAAGGCTTACGAGAAGGCTCTCAGCTACACCAACACCGACCGCGACTCCCTCAGCGACTGGGCTCCGGCAACGCAGCTGGTCCAGGACGGCGCAGCAGCCTACAACGTCATGGGAGACTGGGCCGAGGCCAAGTTCGCTCAGGACGGCAACAAGCCCGGCGTTGACTACGTATACTTCCCGACACCGGGTACCGCAGGAACGTTTGACTTCCTCGCCGACTCCTTCACCCTGCCCAAGGGTGCCCCGAACCCGGCCGGCGCCAAGGCTTGGCTGACCACCATCGGCTCGGCCGCTGGCCAGACCGCCTTCAACAAGGTCAAGGGCTCCATCCCGGCCAACACCACCGCCAAGACCGATGACTTCTCTGAATACCAGAAGAGCGCCATCAAGGACTTCAGCCAGGACAAGATCGTTTCCTCCCTCGCCCACGGTGCAGCAGTGCCCGTTGCCTGGTTGAACGATTTGAGCACGGCTGTCAGCAAGTTCGGCGGCGACAAGAACGTCGCCGGTCTGCAGACCTCCGCAGCAGACCTCGCGAAGAAGTTCGCAAAGTAATAACTGCACCCAGGTTGGGGGCGGCCGCGGCAAGCATGTTGCGCCGCCCCCAACCCATGCAGTCCCGATTTTCTTCGGAACGAATTAGGCAAACAATGTTAAAGCGCGCAAAAACATGGGGCCCCAGCGTACTGCTGCTGGCTCCCACAATCATCCTGGTGGGCGTCTTCGTCTACTGGCTGATCATTGAAAACTTCCGAGTCAGCCTCACCAACCAGCACACGGCGAAACCCAGCAACAAGTACGTTGGTTTCGAGAACTACACAAACCTGTTGGCCGACGCCAACTTCCAGCACTCGCTGTGGAACCTGCTGATCCTCACCGTCGTCTTCCTCGGCGGCACGTTGATTTTCGGCTTCCTATGGGCCTGGATTCTGGAACAGCCGGTCAAGGGCGAAGGCTTCTTCCGCTCCGTGTACCTGTTCCCCATGTCTGTCTCCTTCATCGCTTCAGGTGTTGTCTGGCGCTGGCTGCTCTCGAGCCTGCAGACCTCCCAGCCCGGTGGTGAACGCACCACCGGCCTGAACCGTCTGCTTGACAGCGTTGGCGTGGGTGCACTGCAAAACGACTGGTGGTCCAACCCCAACTGGGGCATCGCCGCCATTGCCGTACCTGCCATCTGGCAGCTGTCCGGTTACGTCATGGCCTTGTTCCTTGCCGGCTTCCGAGGCATTCCCGACGAGCTGCGCGAAGCGGCCCGCATCGATGGTTGCACCGAGTGGAAGCTTTACCGCCATGTCATCTTCCCCCAGCTGAGCCCGGTCATGCTTTCCGCCGTCATCATCATCGGCCACATGTCCTTGAAGCTCTTTGACCTCATCCGTGCCATTGTTCCGGACGCCAACACCTACGACGTACAGGTTCCCGCCACCTTGATGTGGGTCAAGTACATCGGCAGCGACTACGCCGATGCCGCCGCGATCGGAACCATTCTCCTGGTTCTGGTGGCCCTGGTTGTCATCCCCTACCTCTGGTACACCTCACGGATGGAGAAGCGCTAATGGCGACCGCCACACTGGACAACAAGAAACGCGCGCGTTCCGCGCAGGACATGAAATCTGATGCCAAGCGGAACACCAAGCGCCGTATCAACCGCACGTTGAAGTACGCGCTGCTGATCTTCTTCGTCATCATCATTTTGCTTCCGGCCTACGTTTTGTTCATCACCAGCTTCAAGGGTACGGCCGACGCCGACCCCTCGCGGGCCTGGTACCTCCCCCAAGTCTGGGAAACCGGCGGTTGGTTGAAGGCTTGGAACACGCTGGCCCCCTCACTGGGCCGAACTGTCTTGCTGGTGGTGCCCTCCGCCCTGATCTCGGCCTTCCTGGGCTCCATCAACGGCTACGTGCTCGCCAAGTGGAAGTTCCCCGGCGCGAACATCGTCTTCACCTTGATCCTGTTCGGCATGTTCATCCCGTACCAGGCAGTCATGATCCCGCTGACGCAGCTTGTCAGCGATCTGGGCGTGCCGCAGGGCATTCCGTCCCTGTTGCTGCTGCACATTGTTTACGGCCTGCCGATCTGTACGCTGATCTTCCGCAACTACTATGCGTCAATCCCCGATGAGCTCATCGAGGCTGCACGCATGGATGGTGCAGGCATCCTGCGCACCTACGGCTCGGTCATCCTGCCCGTCTCCATGCCCGGCTTCGTCGTTGTGCTGATCTGGCAGTTCACCTCCGCCTGGAACGACTACCTGTTTGCCGCGTTCTTCTCCTCAGGCCGCAACGGCCCGGTGACGATCGCGTTGTCCTTCCTCGCCGGTGGCCAGCTCACCGACTACGCCGCCTCCATGGCCGGCGCACTCATCGCCTCAGTCCCCACCCTCATTGTCTACATGCTGTTGGGCAAGTACTTTGTTGGCGGCCTGATGAGCGGTTCCGTCAAGGGCTGAACCCCTTCCCACGGTTCGCCAGACACTCAAGGCCCCGTCCGGCGTCGTAAGTTAATTACGACGCCGCACGGGGCCTTCGTCATGTTCGTTCGCCATCCGGGGGTTGCTGGCAGAATTGAGCCATGACCATCCCACGTTTTGTCGGCACGCCCGACTGGTACACCTCCTTCAACCCGGAAACCCTCGCAGCCACCGGCACAGCTTTGCGGTGGGGTGTTGTTGCCACAGGAAGCATCGCCAACACTGTCACGGCAGATCTGGCCCTGCTCGAGGACGCCGTATTGCAGGCAGTCAGCTCCCGTGGCCAGAAGAGCGCCGCGGAGTTCGCCGCTAAATTCGGCTTTTCCGCGCACTATTACGACGGCGGCGCCTCCGGCACCAGTGGCCCCGGCTACCTCCAGCTGGTTGCGGACCCGGACATTGACGTGGTCTACGTGGCCACACCGCACGCCCAGCACTACGACATCGTCAAGGCCGCTCTGGAGGCCGGCAAGCATGTCTTGTGCGAGAAGGCCCTGACCATCACAGCCGCCGAGACGCGGGCCCTGATCGCACTGGCCCGGGCCAAGAAGTTGTTCCTCATGGAGGCAGTCTGGGCACGCTTCGTCCCTGGCTTCCAGCGTGCGCTGGAGATCATTGAGTCCGGCGAAATTGGTCAGGTCAAGTGGGTCCGTGCCGATCTGGGCTTCCCAGCACCTGTGGATGATTCCGCCCGGATCTGGGCGCCCGCGGACGGCGGTGGTGCGCTCCTGGACATCAGTGTCTATCCGCTGCTGTGGGCTTGGTCCACCCTCGGCAAACCGGACGCTGTGGCGGCCACCGCCGAACTGACGGCGTTGGGCGTTGATGGGCAAAACACGCTCACGCTCAGTTATGGCAACGGCGCCCAGGCCCAGCTCATCAGCTACCTGTCCTCACACGGCCCGCGCGTGGCCACGGTGTCAGGCACCGAAGGCTTCATTGAGACCATTGGCTCCGTCAACAACCCCAAGGGCCTGCGGATCAGCGTCGGTTGGAACTCCGAGCGCACGGAAATGTTTGAGCACCCCGGCAGCGGCTACACCTACCAGCTGCGCGAAGTCACCCGCTGCATCCAGGCCGGCCTGACCGAAAGTGCCACCATGCCGTTGGCTGACTCGCTGGCCATCATGGAACTGTTCGACGACGCCCGCCGCCAGATCGGCGTGCACTACGCCAACGATTCCCGCACCGACCTGCAGCCCGCGTAGGCAACTACGGGAGCTAGCCACCCAGATAGGCTTCCTTAATGGCGGGGTTGGCCAGCAGTTCCTTGCCGGTGCCGCTGTGCGTGATCTCCCCCGTCTCCAGAACAAACGCCCTGTGCGCCCTGGCCAGGGCCTGGTTGGCGTTTTGTTCCACCAGCAGCACCGTGGTGCCCTGGCTGTTGATCTCGGTGATGATCTTGAAGATCTGCCGGATGAACTGTGGCGCCAGACCCATGGACGGCTCATCCAGGAGCAGCAGCTTGGGCCGGGACATCAGGGCGCGGCCAATGGCGAGCATTTGCTGCTCGCCGCCGCTCATGGTGCCGCCATACTGCTTTTCGCGTTCCTTCAGTCGCGGGAACAAGGTAAAGACACGCTCCAGGTCCTCACTGACACCGGTCCTGTCCTTGCGCCCAAACGTTCCCATGTCCAGGTTCTCCAAAACCGTCATGGCGGGGAAGATGCCGCGCCCTTCCGGTGCCTGGGAGATTCCCTGAACCACCCGGATGTGGGCCTTCATCTTGGTGATGTCCTCCCCCATGAATGTGATGGACCCGTGGGAGGGGTTGAGAAGTCCGGAAATGGTGCGCATGGTGGTGGTCTTGCCGGCACCATTGGCACCGATGAGGGAGACAATCTCGCCTTCATCCACCGTGAAGGACATATTGTGGATGGCCTGGATCCGGCCGTAGTGGACGGAAACGTCCTTCAGCTCAAGCAAAGTCATCTTCAGGCTCCCCTAGGTAGGCGGAAACGACCTTCGGGTCTTCCCTAATCACAGATGGCACGTCGTCGGCGATCTTCTTGCCGAATTCCAGGACCACTATTCGGTCTGTCACGCCCATGACCAGTTTCATGTCGTGCTCAATCAACAGCACCGTATAGCCGTCGTTGCGGATCGTCCGGATGAGTGCCATGAGGTCTTCCTTCTCGGCCGGGTTGAACCCGGCCGCCGGTTCATCAAGGCACAGCAGCTTGGGATCCGTGGCCAGCGCCCGCGCAATCTCCAGGCGCCGCTGGCTGCCATAGGACAAGTTCCGGGCCAGCGAACCGGCATGTTCGGCAATGCCGACAAACTCCAGCAACGCCATGCCGCGCTCAATGGCAGTCTTCTCCTCATCCCTGTGCCGGGGAAGGCGCAGCAGGGCACCTACAACGGAGGTTTTGTGCCGGGCGTCAAGACCCACGGCAACGTTCTCCAACGCCGTCATCTCGCCAAAAAGGCGGATGTTCTGGAACGTCCTGGCCAGGCCGGCCCTGGTGATCTTATGCTGTTTCATGCCGTTGAGCGCGCGGCCCTCGAGCAGGACCTGTCCGCTGGTTGGTTTGTACACGCCCGTCATGGCATTGAAGCACGTTGTTTTCCCAGCACCATTGGGACCAATGAGGCCCAAGATCTCGCCACGCTTGATGGTAAAGCTGACATTGTCCAAGGCAACCAGGCCGCCAAATTTGACAGTCAGGTTTTTCACCTCCACCAAATCGTCCCCCACCGCAACGTCGATCTCACGCTCCGGCGCGGCGGCCTCGGCCACCGCTTCTGGAACCACCAGGGGATCTATGACTTCAATGGGAGATTCGCCGCTGGCATTTTCGGAAACCGGAACGCCTTCACTGTGTGCACCCACGGCTAGAACTCCTTTTCAGTGGCAACGGCCGACTTCTTCGGCAGGCCATTGCGCACGCGCGCATAGGCTTCCTGCCCGTAGGCCAGCAGCCTGTTGCGGGCAGGGATCAAGCCCTTGGAGCGGTAGATCATGATCAGCATCAGGGCCAGCCCGAAGATCAGGTACTTGTACTCGGCAATGGCCGTGAACCGCAGCGGAATGTAGGCCACCAGGGCCCCGCCAAACACGGCACCCACCTTGTTGCCGACGCCACCTAGAACCACGGCGGCGACGAACAGGATGGAGGTGACGACGTCGAACTTTTGATTGTTTACGAAGCCCACTTGGCCGGCGAACAGGGCACCGGACATGCCACCCACACCGGCGCCAAGGGCGAACGCCCACACCTTGTACTTGAAGGTGGGAACACCCATGGTTTCGGCGGCGTCCTCGTCCTCACGGATGGCGATCCAGGAACGGCCCACACGGCTCCGCTCCAGGTTGCTGGCCAGCAGCAGGACAATGATCAAGATGGTCAGTGTCAGCCAGTACCACGGCGTTCCATTCGAATTGGCAAAAACGGGTATGCCATCCGCGTCCATGCCGGGCGGGCGGCCAACATTCTGGAAGCCCACCTGGCCCTTCATGGCCGGGATGAGCGTGGCCAGGATGCGGATGATTTCACCAAAGCCCAGTGTCACGATGGCCAGGTAGTCACCGCGCAGGCGCAGGGTGGGGATGCCCAGGATCACGCCGATGCACATGGCCACCACAATGGCCAGCGGAATGGTCCAAAGGTACGGGATTTTGATGAAGGGCGAATCCGGGCTGGTCAGCATGGCTGCCGTGTAGGATCCGACCGCGAAGAAGGCTATGTATCCCAAATCCAGCAAGCCCGCGTAGCCGATCACGATGTTCAGGCCCACCGCGACCAGCGCGTAAACGGCCATGGAGAACAAGGCCAAGGGGAAGTCGTTGCCGGGCTCGGTGGAGAGGATGGGCGGGTTCAAAATGGGCAACAGGTACGCCACCGCCACAACGATAAGCAGGTACAGCCACTGCTTCTGGCGGGGCATGGCCTGCCACTTTTCACTCCACCGACCAAACCTGCTGGTCTTGTGGGGTGCGTCTGCGCTGATGCTGGGATTCTTCTGCGCTGCCTGGCGGTTGGCCGCTGACTGGGCGGCTTTGGCCCCGGGCAGGGGTGTTGGTCCATCTGTGGTGCTCATGCCTTGCTCCTTCCCAAGGAGGTGCCTAGGATGCCTTCAGGGCGGATCAACAGGACCAGGACGAGAACCACAAAGGCCACAACGTCTGTCCACTGCGAGCTGCCGAGGAGGATCTGGCCGTAGTTGCCAATCAGGCCCAGCAGCAAGCCACCGAGGAGGGCGCCACGGACGTTGCCAATGCCGCCAAGGACTGCTGCGGCGAAGGCTTTGATGCCGAGAATGAATCCGCCGTTGTACTGCACACCAGAGGGGATCTTCATGACGTAAAACAGTGCTGCGGCACCGGCCAGGACGCCTCCAATGATGAAGGTGGTGACAATGATCTTTTCCTTGTTCACACCCATCAAGGTAGCCGTGTCCGGGTCCTGGGCCACGGCACGGATGCCTCGGCCAGTGCGGGAGCGCCGGATGAACTGGTCAACCAAAACCATCATGATGACGGCAGCCACCACAATGACTAGCTGCTGTGAGTCAATGATGGTTCCGAACACCTCAAAGATGGGTGTGGGGATGAACATTGTCAGGGCCGGCTCCGGCAGCGGACCGCGCCATAAAAAGATCAGGTACTGGATCACAAAGGATGCGCCAATGGCCGTGATCAAGTAGACCAGCCGGGGTGCGTTGCGTTTGCGCAACGGCCTGTAGGCAAGACGTTCGACCAGGAATGCCGTGGCTGCCGATGCCACAATGGCTGCAAGAAGCGCCAGGAGAAGGTTCAGAACAATCGCACCAGCACCAAGGTTTGGCGCGGAAGGGCCGAAACCCAGAAAGCTGAGGGTGAAGAAGACTCCGTAGCAACCCATGATGAACACTTCGGAGTGGGCGAAGTTGATCAGGTTCAGGACGCCGTAGACGAGGGTGTAGCCGAGGGCGACGAGTGCGTAGATGGAACCAAACGTGAGGCCGTCAAAGGTGGCGCTCCAGAAATTTTGTATCAGCGTTGGAACATCGAAGTTGATCCAATCGCTTTCAGCCGGGACGGCCGAAAGAAGCGTAGCAAGCATAGGTACTTCCTGATCCAGTCGGGGGCGGCACAGCATCGTCCGGGCCTGACTCATTGAACGGGTGTGAGGACCTAACCAAATGGATGTTGTGGAGCGCCTTGACAGCGCACTCCACAACATCCTTTGGCCGTGATGACTATCCGATCGGCCCGATCGGTACGATCTTCCCGTTCATCACACGGTAGCCGTAGACGGCCGGGGCCTGGAGCTCACCGGTGGAATTCCACTTGTAATGCTTGCTCAGTCCGGATGCGTCGTAGTTCTTGACCCAGTCAAGGAGCTTCGGGCGGTCCTGGTTGCCCTTGTCGATTCCTGACAGCAGCACCGTTGCGGCGTCGTAACCCTCAATGGAGTATGTGCCGGGCTGTGCATTGGTCAGCGCAGTGTAGGCCTTGGCGAAGGTCGGGATCAGTTCACCCGGGATGCAGGGGCAGGTGAAGAAGGCGTTGGCGGATGCATCGCCTGCCTGCTTGATGAACTGGTCATCCTTAACACCGTCGGGGCCGACAAATGCGCCCTTGAATCCCTTGGCCATCAGCTGCTGGTCGAAGGGTGCACCCTCGGCAAAGTAGCCCGAGTAGAACACGGCGTCGGCACCGGCGTTTATGATCTTTGAGATCGTCGCGGAAAAGTCCTTCTGTCCGGTGGTGACCTTGTCCGAGCCGATCAATGCAGTGCCCAAGGCCTTCGTGGTCGTGCCACCGAGGCCGATTCCGTAGTCGGAGTCATCCTGGACCAGGTAGACCTTCTTGGCACCCAATTTCTCTGTCATGAACTTGGCTGCCGCCGGTCCCTGCACGGCGTCATTGCCCAAGCCCCGGAAGAAGGTGCTCCAGCCGTTTGTGGTCAATCCCGGGTTGGTTGCGGCGGGGGTGATGTGGACGAGCTTGACCTGCTCGAAGATGTTTCCTGTTGCCTTGGATTCGCCTGAGAACGGCAGGCCTATGACGCCGATGATGTCTGATTCCTTCGTGGCCTGCGTGACAGGGCCGGTGGCCTTGGTTGGGTCACCCTCGGTATCAAACTTCTTGAATGCCACCTGGCAACCGGCATTGGCCTTGTTGTGCTCATTGATGGCGAGTTGGATGCCGTTGAAGATGTTGATGCCGAGTTGTGCATTGGCGCCGGTCTCTGCACCAATGTAGGCCAGGGTGGTCGTTGAAGGGCAAACAGCCTTCCCGTCGCCGGCGGGGAGCACGGCATCCTTGGGGGTTTGAATGGAAGTTAGAACCGGGATGTCTAGGTTCAGGCCGCTTCCACTTCCGGTGGTGGAACCTGGTGCCGCGGCTTGGTTGGCGCAGGACGTCATCAAAAGCGCCACGGTAGCGGCCACCCCAAGCGTTGTCATTACTTTCTTGCGAATCATTTAGTTCACCTTTCGAAGTAGGCAACAAGGCCCACGGGACATCATTGTCCCGTGCAGCCGTCTGCTTCACGAAGCTGACACTACCCCGTAGCATGTGGCGCAGGACACACCCAGCACGTAAAGATCTGGTAACAGAAGTTAGTGGTGCCAAATCACTCGGCGGTGAGGTCTGGGGACGAGAAAAGCCCGTCCCCTGTAGGAGACGGGCTTTTCTTGTGCCTGGAAAATCGCGTCAGCGATTTTGCGGGCCGGGGGCCGGGGACTATGACAGGGTCGCGATGACCTTGTTCAGCAGTGCGGACGGGCGCATGATGGCTGCGACCTTGGCCGCGTCGGGACGGTAGTAGCCGCCCAGGTCAACCGGTGAACCCTGTACGACGGCCAGTTCGTTGATGATAGCTTCTTCGTTGTTGGTCAGGTCCTCGGCGATGGCGGAGAAGGCAGCCGCCAGTTCGGCGTCAACGGTCTGTGCAGTGAGTTCCTGGGCCCAGAACTTGGCCAGGTGGAAGTGGCTGCCGCGGTTGTCGAGTTCGCCAACCTTGCGCTTCGGGGACTTGTCCTGCAGCAGGAACGTGCCGGTTGCCCGGTCCAGGGTGTCGGCCAGGATCTGTGCGCGGGCGTTGCCCTCGGTCACCGCGAGGTGCTCGAAGCTGACAGCCAGGGCCAGGAACTCGCCCAGTGAATCCCAGCGAAGGTGGTTTTCCTTGATGAGCTGCTGGACGTGCTTCGGGGCGGAGCCACCGGCTCCGGTCTCGAACAAGCCACCGCCGGCGATCAGCGGCACGATGGAGAGCATCTTGGCGCTGGTGCCCAGTTCCAGGATCGGGAACAAATCGGTCAGGTAGTCACGCAGGACGTTGCCCGTGACGGAGATGGTGTCTTCGCCGCGACGGATGCGCTCCAGTGTGAAGGCGGTTGCCTTCTCCGGGGACATGATCTGGATGTCCAGGCCGTCGGTATCGTGGTCCTTCAAGTAGTCGTTGACCTTGACGATCAAGTTGGCGTCGTGTGCGCGGGTCTCATCCAACCAGAAGATGGCGGGAGTCGCTGAGGCGCGGGCACGGGTGACTGCGAGCTTGACCCAGTCGCGGACGGGGATGTCCTTGACCTGGCAGGCGCGCCAGATGTCGCCGGGGGCGACGTCGTGCTGGATCAGGACCTCGCCTGCGGAGTTGACGATCTGCACGGTGCCGTTTTCGGCTAGTTCGAAGGTCTTGTCGTGGCTGCCGTATTCCTCGGCGGCCTGTGCCATGAGGCCGACGTTGGGGACGGTGCCCATGGTGGTCGGATCGAAGGCGCCGTGTGCACGGCAGTCCTCGATGGTCACCTGGTAGACACCTGCGTAGCTGCTGTCAGGCAGGACGGCAAGGGTGTCATGCTCCTGGCCGTCGGCGCCCCACATGTGGCCCGAGGTGCGGATCATGGCGGGCATGGAGGCGTCAACGATGACGTCGGAGGGGACGTGAAGGTTGGTGATGCCCTTGTCGGAATCAACCATGGCCAGGGCCGGGCCGTCTTCGTAGCCCTTCTTGATGGCGGCTTCGATGCCGGCGCGAACGTCGGCAGGCAGTGCGTCAAGGCCGTTGATGATGGAGGCCAGGCCGTTGGCCGGGCTCAGGCCGACGGAATCCAGCGCGGGGCCAAATTCGGCGAACAGTTCGGGGAAGTAGGCCTTCACGACGTGACCGAAGATGATGGGGTCCGAAACCTTCATCATGGTGGCCTTGAGGTGGGCCGAGAGCAGGATGCCCTCTTCCTTGGCGCGGGCAACCTGAGCGGCGAGGAACTCGTCAAGCGCAGCAGCACGCATGACGGTGCCGTCAACAACTTCGTTGGCCAGAACCGGGAAAGCGTCCTTCAGGACAGTGACGGTGCCGTCGGCTGCGACGAACTGGATCTTGATCTTGTCATCGGCCTCGATGACAACTGACTTCTCGTTGTGGCGGAAGTCGCCACTGTCCATGGTGGCGACATTGGTCTTGGAGTCAGCGGACCAGGCGCCCATGCTGTGCGGGTTGGCCTTGGCGTAGTTCTTGACGGACAAGGGTGCGCGGCGGTCGGAGTTACCTTCGCGCAGGACCGGGTTCACGGCACTGCCCTTGATCTTGTCGTAGCGGGCGCGAACGTCCTTTTCTTCGTCAGTGGAGGGGTCATCGGGGTAGGACGGAAGGGCGAAGCCCTGGCCCTGAAGCTCGGCAATGGCTGCCTTCAGCTGCGGGATGGAGGCGCTGATGTTCGGCAGCTTGATGATGTTGGCATCCGGGCTCTTTGCCAGGGCGCCCAGTTCTGCCAGAGCATCCGCGACGCGCTGATCTTCGGTGAGGAAGTCCCCGAACACGGAGATGATGCGTCCGGAAAGGGAGATGTCGCGGGTTTCCACGTCAACGCCTGCCGTGGAGGCGAAGGCCTCAACAATCGGAAGGAGTGAGTACGTGGCCAGCATGGGGGCTTCGTCTGTCAGTGTGTAAATGATTTTGGCCATGGGTAAGCGCTCTCCTACGAAAATTCAATGGATTACTGAGAATCTGGTGAGATTTCTTTCCCTACCTAACTTACCCGAGACCCCACGTTTGCCCGCTATCGGATCGTGGAAATGTGGCAGGACATGTGCGCACCGCACCAGGTGAGCCTGAACTATTGTGCACTGAAAGCCGGCAGGGACTACGTTGAAAGGCATGGAACTCAAAGGAAAACTCTCAGACGCCTTCAACAACCAAATCACGTTGGAGATTCAGGCCTCAGTGGTCTACCGCCAGCTGGCCATTGAAATGGAGGTCTTTGACCTGCCAGGAATCTCCAGCTGGTTCTTGGCCCAGTCGGCGGAGGAGTTGGTGCACGCACAAAAGTTCACCGACCACATGACCGACCGCAATGCCGCCCCGAAGATTGGCACCATCACGGCCCCCAATGTCACCATCACGACGGTGCTCGAGGCCTTTGAGGCGTCCCTGGCGCACGAGCAGAAGGTGTCCGAGGCCATCCGCAACCTGTACCGTCTGGCCCAGCAGGACGGTGACATCGATTCCATCCCCCTGCTGAACTGGTTCGTTGAGGAACAACTCGAGGAAGAGGCCAGTGTTGGTGAAATCATCGGCCGTGTGCGCCTGATTGGTGCTGACGGCAACGGTCTGCTGCGCCTCGACGCCGAACTCGGCGCCCGCAAAGAAGGCGGCGAATAGCAGGTACTTCCCCTGCGCCAGTTGATCTTAAAGTACGACGGCGGCCGGCCTCCTTCCGCAAAAAGGTGGCCGGCCGCCGTCGAACTTTGGCAGGATGCTAGCGCCGCCGGAGTTGAACCACGATGCCCACAAGCAGCGCAAGGAAGGCCAGCAGGCCAGCAGGCCAGCACCGATGATCAGTGTGGCCAAAATGCCAGGCTCAAGCAGCCACTGACAGAGGTTAGTGGAAGAAATGGCGCGCCCCGGTGAAGTACATCGTGATGCCTGCAGCGTTGGCCGCGGCGATGACTTCCTCGTCGCGGACTGAGCCGCCGGGCTGGACGACGGCGCGGACACCGGCGTCGAGCAGGATCTGCAGGCCGTCGGCGAACGGGAAGAACGCATCGGAGGAAGCCACGGCACCGACAGAGCGCTTGACGGACACGGCGCCTTCGGGGGCCCCTGATGCGCCACCGGCTGCGTCAACGTCGGACTCGACTGCGACGCCCAAGGTGTTGGCGCGTTCCACTGCGAGCTTGCAGGAATCTACTCGGTTGACCTGGCCCATGCCGATGCCCACGGCTGCGCCATTGTTGGCGAGCAGGATGGCGTTGGACTTTGCTGCGCGGACAGCTGTCCAGGCGAAGACCAGGTCCGCGAGGGTTGTGTCGTCGGCCGGGGCACCGGCGGCGAGGGTCCAGTTGGCGGGGTTGTCACCGTCGGCGTCAACGCGGTCGGACATCTGCACGAGCATGCCGCCCGAGACCTGGCGGACCTCCGCCGGGTAGCGGCCGTAGCCCTCGGGCAGGGCCAGCAGGCGGATGTTCTTCTTCTTGGAGAGGATCTCCACGGCTTCGGGCTCGAAGTCGGGGGCGATGACAACTTCGGTGAAGATGCCTGCCACGGTGCGGGCCATGGCCGCCGTGACCGTGCGGTTTGCGGCAATGACGCCACCGAAAGCGGAGAGCGGGTCGCAGGCGTGGGCCTTGGCGTGGGCGTCGGCGATGGGGTCCACGGCGTCCGGGGAGGCCACGGCGACACCGCACGGGTTGGCGTGCTTGACGACGGCAACGGCAGGATCGGCGAAGTCGAACGCTGCGCGGAGGGCGGCGTCGGCGTCAACGAAGTTGTTGTAGCTCATGGCCTTGCCGTGGAGCTGGTCGGCCTGGGCGATGCCGGCCGGTGCTGCCTTGTCGACGTACAGGGCTGCCTGCTGGTGCGGGTTTTCGCCGTAGCGCAGAACCTCTGAACGCTCCAGGGAATATCCGGCGTAGGCAGGCCAGTCGATGAGGCCGTCGCCGTCGTCGTCAAGGAACTGGGCCGAGGTCCAGGCGGCAACGGCGTTGTCGTAGGCTGCGGTGTGGGAGAAGGCTGCGGCGGCGAGGCGCTGGCGGGCCAGGAGCGTGAAGCCGCCCGACTGGGCTGCTGCGATGACGTCGCCGTAACGTTCGGGGTCCACAACCACTGCCACCGATGGGTGGTTCTTGGCTGCTGCGCGGACCATGGAGGGGCCGCCAATGTCGATCTGCTCAACGACTGCGTCCTGGCCGGCACCTGAGTTCACGGTGTCAACGAACGGGTACAGGTTGACCACGACGAGGTCGAAGGGCTCAACGTTCATCTCTTCGAGCTGGCGCACGTGGTCGGGCAGGCGGCGGTCAGCCAGAATACCTGCGTGGACCAGAGGGTGAAGTGTCTTGACACGGCCGTCGAGTGCTTCGGGGAACCCTGTCACTTCGGAAACCTCGGTCACCGGCACACCTGCTGCGGCGATCTTTGATGCGGTGGAACCGGTGGAAACAATGGCAACTCCGGCGGCGTGCAGGCCGATCGCCAACTCCTCCAGACCGGTTTTGTCGTAGACCGAGATCAAGGCCCGGCGGATGGGAACACGGTTAAGAGGAACGCTGGTCACAGAAATTCTCCAGGGGGTGGCTTGTGTAAGGCGACACATAAAGTTTAGGGCACTTCGGCGCCGGTAAGATCTCACCTATGACTTCACGTGAGCCGCACCACGCCCCGTCCCCGGCAGATGCCCGTTCCTCCGAACTTCCGTCGGATCTTCCGCGCCTGATCAATTCAGTGATCCTGCCTGGTTTCGTTGGCACAACTGCACCACCATGGTTGGTGCGGGCACTGGAAAACGGGCTGGCCGGCGTCGTCTACTTCGGCCACAACATTGATCCCGACGCACCGGGCCAGGTTTCGTCATTGTCGGCCGCAATCCGCGCAGCCAACCCCGACGCCGTCATCGGCGTCGACGAGGAGGGCGGCAACGTCACGCGCCTGCAGGCCCGCGACGGCTCCACCATTCCCGGCGCTGCAGTGCTCGGCGCCCTGAATGATCCTGCCATCACTACGGCCGCGGGCCGGGTGATCGGCCGCCTGTGCCGTGATGCCGGCATCAACCTGACCATTGCACCCGTGGCCGACGTCAACACCAACCCGCTGAACCCCGTGATTGGCGTGCGTGCCTTCGGCGCCGACACAGCCCTTGTCAGCGCCCACACGGCCGCCGCCGTCACAGGCATCCAGGAACTGCGTGTTGCCGCCTGCGCCAAGCATTTCCCCGGGCACGGCGACACCGTGGCTGACTCACACATGGACACCGCCCGCGTGGAACTGACAATGGCTGAAATGACGGAGTTCCACCTGCCCCCGTTCAAGGCCGCAACGGATGCAGGCGTGGCGTCCATGATGAGCGCGCACATCATCATCCCCGAACTGGGCGAGGCCCCGGCAACCCTGAACCCGGCCGCGGCACGGCTGCTGCGGGACATGGGTTTTGACGGCGTGCTGATCACCGACGCGCTTGACATGGCCGCCGTTCGCGTTACTGTCGGCCCCGGCGAGGGTGGTGTTCTGGCGCTGCTGGCCGGCAACGACCTCCTTTGCGTGGGCAACCCGCTGAACGCCTACACCACAGGGCGCGACGACGAGTCCTGCTACGTGGAGGTCTATGACGCCTTGTTCGAGGCCGTAGTGTCCGGGCGCCTGCCCGTGGAGGTGCTGCGCCGTGCGGCAGCCCGGACCCAGGCGCTTGCACGCTGGAGCGCCGGGGAGATTGTGGGTGGGACGCACGACGACGTCGACTGGGTTTCGGTCGCTGCCCGCGCCTGCCGGGTGGACGCATTGGGCGCGGCCTCGCTGCGCGCAACGCCCGTGCTCACCGGTTCAGGCGTCGTCACCCTCGTCGATGCCCGCACCGGGCACAACATGGCTGCCGGTCCCACCGAGAACTTCATCGCCACTGCGTTGGCGGGCTACGCCGTGACCGAATTCAACGCCGTCGAGCTTTCAAGTGCCGAGCTTGAAGTTGCCCTCATGCAGGCGCGGGGCGCAGTGCTTGTCATCGTCGATTCGATGGCCTCCCCAAAGCAACAGGAATCGCTTGAACTTGTCTTCGCCACGGCACCGGCGGCCGTGTGCATCAACGCAGGCCTGGCGCCCGTTGCACCCACAACCCACGCAGCCATCCACTGCCACGGATTCAGCAAGGTCACGGCCGAAGCCGTGATCAGCCTGCTGGAACAGACATAAGGAGCACCATGAGCACCCCCGAAAATTCAACCGTGATCGGCGCCGTCCGCTCCGAGATCGGCGGGCTTGTCACGGAGTCCTCAAACCCCCTGTACCCGGACCTGGCCGCCCTGTCCACGGCAGAACTTGTAGCCGCCATGAACGCGGAGGACGCACGTGTCCCGGCCGCCATTGAACAGCAGCTCCCTGCCATCGCCGCCATCATCGACGAGATTGCCGCCCGCATGTCACGCGGCGGGCGGCTCATCTACGTGGGCGCTGGGACCCCCGGCCGCCTGGGCATCCTGGACGCCAGCGAATGCCCGCCCACTTTTGGCACCGATCCGTCACTGGTGGTCGGCGTCATTGCCGGGGGCCGGGCCGCCGTCAACCAGGCAGTTGAAAACGCCGAGGACAGCGAGGAGTCAGGTGCCGCCGACATGGCAGTGCTGGAGCTGACACCCAACGACTCCGTGGTGGGCATTGCCGCCTCAGGCCGCACCCCCTACGTCATCGCCGCAGTCACCGCAGCCCGCGCCCGGGGCGCCTACACTGTTGGCTTCGCCTGCAACAACAACTCCGCGCTCGGAGCCGCCGCGGACACCGCACTTGAGATTGAGGTAGGCCCTGAAGTCCTGACAGGGTCCACACGCCTGAAGTCAGGTACCTGCCAAAAGCTAGTCCTGAACATGATCAGCACCATCACCATGGTCCGTCTCGGCAAGACGTACAGAAACGTCATGGTCGACCTCCGCGCCACGAACGCCAAGCTGCATGCCCGCAGCGAGCGCACCCTGATGCAGGTCACCGGCTGCGACGCCGCCACCGCCACCGCAGCACTTTCTGCCGCCGAGGGCCACGTCAAGGCCGCCATCCTTGCCATCATGACAGGCCTGTCCGCCAGCCAGGCCGCCACGCTGCTGGCAGAGAACTCCGGTTTCCTGCCGGCTGCCATCGACGCCGGCACCCCCTAGACTGCTTTCCCTCCCCCTCCCATCCCCTACCAGGTACGACGGCGGCACCCATCATGAGCCCAACCCTCCCCTCCACGACAGCACAGTTGCAACGCGACCTCCAGCGCCTGCTGGACCAGGCAGTCAAGGATGGTGTGGCACCCGCGGTGAGTTGCGCCGTCGCACTTGCCGGCAAGGACTTGCCTGTCCTTGCCGCAGGGAAGGCCGGACGCCACACTTTCTTTGACCTGGCCTCCATCACGAAGCTGTTCACCACTGTCACGGCTTTGATCCTTGTCGATGACGGGAGCCTTGAGCTGGATACGGCCGTGGGCCGTCATCTGCGGGCCTATGCGCGCGGGCCGAAGTCCGCCGTGACGCTGCGGCACCTGCTTACGCACACCTCGGGGCTGCCGTCGGAATGGCGAGGCTGGGATGCTGCCTTGTCGCAGGGGCGCGGCTTTGACCGGCAGGTGCTCGTTGCGGATCTGCTGGCAACGGACCTTGACGGCGCACCGGGAACACGTTTTGAATACTCCTGCGCCGGATTCAATACGGTCATGGCGCTGGCCGAACACGTCACGAAAACGCCCTGGGGGCAATTGGTCAAGGAACGCCTGCTGTACCAGCTGCCAACCCTTGACATCACGGGCACGCCCCGGGTGGAACGCTGCGCACCCACGGAATTCCAGCCCGCACTGGGCCGCGGCCTGGTACAGGGTATTGTGCATGACGAAGCAGCGTGGTCGTTGGGCGGACTCAGCGGCAACGCCGGCATGTTCGCCACGGCCGACGGGTTGCGCGTTTTTGGCACGGCGCTGCGTGACGGACTGCCAGGCATCCTCTCCCCCGGGCTTGCCGCGGAGATGTGGCGCAGCCAGCTGCCCGAAATCCTGGGCGGCAATTTCAACCCTGCCGATCCCGGCTTCGGGCAGGGGCTCGGGCTGCGCATCAACCAGCAGCCATGGATGGGTTCCTCTGGCGTGCAGTCGCGCGGGCACGGCGGGTTCACCGGTACCTCGCTCCTTGTGGACAAGGGACACCGGACGGTGATTGCGCTGCTGACCAACCGGGTGAACCCCAGCCGGGACGGGAACGACGCGACGGGCCTGCGCAAGGCCGTCTCCGACGTCGTCCATTCTTTTGCACCATGAACGGAAAGGCCCCATGAGTACCGCAACCGAACTGTTGAAAGGCGACCAAGTAGTGCAGGAGCTGCCCTGGCGGTGGCGCGTGCAGGGCAGCATTTTCCTCATTGGCGGGCTCGGATTCATGTTCGACGCCTGGGATGTCACGCTCAACGGCTTCCTGATTCCGCTGCTCTCCAAGGAATGGGGGCTCAGCGCGGGTCAGGCAGCGTGGATCGGTACGGCAAACCTGATCGGGATGGCCGTTGGCGCGTTTGCGTGGGGATCCATCGCCGACATCATCGGGCGCAAGAAGGCCTTCACGCTGACCCTTCTGATCTTCTCCCTTTTCACCGTGCTGGGCGCCGTGTCCAACGAGATTGTGCTGTTTTGCGTGTTCCGCTTCATGGCAGGCTTCGGCTTGGGCGGGTGCATCCCTGTGGACTATGCGCTGGTGGGTGAGTTCACACCGCGCAAGCACCGCGGCAGGGTACTGACGGCGATGGACGCGTGGTGGCCGATCGGTGCCACGCTGTGCGGGGTAGTCTCAGCCGTGCTCATGGCGTCGTTTGGGAACTGGCGCTACCTGATGCTTGTCATGGTGCTGCCCGCGCTGCTCGTGTTTTGGGTGCGCGTGCGCGTCCCGGAGTCGCCGCTGTATCTGGTGCGGGCGGGCAAGCGTGCCGAGGCCAAGTCCGTCATCGAGTCCCTCATTTCGCGTACTGGCGCCACGGTGGGCCCCTGGGTGTTGCCCGATCCGGCGTCCGCCCCAAAGCTTTCCCTGGGCAAGGTCACAGACCAGTTGGCCGGGCTGTGGCGCTTCAATTGGCGCATCACAGGCGTTGCGTGGTCGTTGTTCCTGACAATCTTGCTGGTCTACTACGGTGCACTGACGTGGATGCCATCCATTTTGGTGGCCACCGGCTATGCCGAAAACAAGGCGTTCATGGCCACCGCCTCCATGACAGCCATTGGACTGCTCGGTGTGGTGGCGGCCGCACTTCTGGTTGAACGCGTGGGCAGGAAGTGGATCCTGGCCATCACCGGCCCGCTCGCCGCGCTGTCGCTGGTGATTTTTGCGCTGCTATTGGAGGCGCCGGTGGCCGCGCAGGTGTGGCTTTTGGTGTTTGGCTTTGTCATCCAGGTTGCCATCCCCGTGCTGTACACGTACGTGTCCGAGCTGTATCCGACGCACCTGAGGGCGACCGGCTTTGGCTGGGCGTCAACGGTTTCCCGGGTTGGCGCAGGGCTCGTGCCGTTGATTTTCGGTTCGCTGCTGTGGCCTGTGCTGGGATTGCCGCTCACCTTTGCCCTGACAGGTGGGCTGGTGCTGATCGCAGTGGTGTGGATGGCGCTCTGCGCGCCCGAAACCAAGGGTGCCGCGCTCAACTGACGGGAAACCGGGGCACTCAGGCTTCCACCACCTTGGTTCGGTACTCTTCTGTTGACCACAAATTTTCAGCTACCTTGAGGAACACCTATGAGCGCCCTGCTTCCCACCGTTTTCTCCACCGCCGGCCTGCTCGGCGGCTACCAGAGCGCCCGCGCCACGGGCAACCGCCAGCTCGGCGGCGCCGTCCTGGCGGCAGCCGGCGCCGCAGCCTTCATGGGTTGGAAGAAGAACGCCGGAACCGGCACCGCAGCGGCCCTGGCCGCCACCTACGTTGTGGCTTTTGGCGTCTCCCACCCCCTGGCCAAAAAGATGGGCGCCTGGCCTGCCGTTTACACCGTCACCGCTGCGACCGCCATCACTTCATTGGTGTTTGGCCGCACCAGGAAGTAACGTACGCAGGCAAGCAGTTTCCATCACGCACTGATAAAAGGACCCCATGGACCTCGCCGCCGACACCACCGGCTTCCTGCACAGTTTCTGGCTGTATGTAGTCACCGGCGGCTTCGTCATGGTGTCCGGATTGATCCCGCCTGTGCCCAGCACCACGGTCTTCGTGGCACTGGGTGCCCTGGCCGGCCTGGACGGCGGACCCCGCGCCATTGCGCTGGTGCTGGCCATGATGGTCGGAGCCGTGGCCGGTGACCTACTGACGTACTGGTTCACCAAGATGTTCGGAAACACCCGGTGGGGTTCCTCCCGCGGGCCACGGCGCGATAGAGCGGTGGCGGCCGCAACCCGCAGGCTCCGCCAACGCCCCTACATGTTCATGCTGACGTCGCGGTTCATCCCGATGGGGCGACTCTCCTCCAACATTGCCGCGACAGTTGCGGGCTACCCGCTGCGTGCCTTCACGGCTTTTTCCGTGACCTCCGCAGCCATTTGGTCCGCTTATTCGGTGGGCATTGGCATGCTCACCCGGCAGTGGCCGAACATCTCAACGCAATTTGCCGTGGTCATCGCCATCGTGCTTTCGATCGTCCTTGGCTGGCTCGTTGGCAAGGTCTCCACGTGGTTCCTTGACCGGAAAAACTCAAGGCAAGCTGCCGCCGTCGAGCCTTAACCCCTCCCGCCCCACCATCTGTGCCGCAGTTACTGCACAAAATCGGGTTAGGAAAGCGCCTTCCAATGCAATAACTGCGTCATGGATCAGTGGGAGGCACGGGCGAGGTCGCCCAAAACCTTGATGAGAAGCTCGCGCTCGGCCACCTTGATGCGCCCGTGCAGGGAGTCCTCGGTGTCCTCGGGCAGGATGGCGATGGGCGCCTGGGCGATGATGGGGCCCGTGTCCACACCCGCGTCGGCGAAGTGCACGGTGCAGCCAGTGACCTTGACGCCGTAGGCCATGGCGTCGCGGACGCCGTGGGCGCCGGGGAAGGCAGGCAACAGGGCCGGGTGGGTGTTGACGTAGCGGCCCTTGAAGGCATTGATGAAGCTGGGCGCGACGATGCGCATGAACCCGCTGGAAACCACATAATCGGGCTTGTACGCCGAGACGGCCTCCAGGAGCGCGGCGTCCCAATCGGTGCGTGTGGGGAAGTCCTTGAAGTTGACCACGAAGGTGTCAAGGCCTGCCGCTTCGGAACGCTCGATGCCAAAGGTGTCAGGGCGGTCTGCACCCACGGCAGCGATTTCAAGAGGCAGGCTGCCGTCGGCAACGGCGTCAATGACTGCCTGAAGATTTGAACCGGTACC
The DNA here is from genome assembly GCF_046736435.1 of Arthrobacter sp. LAPM80. Lineage (NCBI taxonomy): Bacteria > Bacillati > Actinomycetota > Actinomycetes > Micrococcales > Micrococcaceae > Arthrobacter > Arthrobacter sp. LAPM80. The sequence goes on along the minus strand of NZ_JBCHVD010000002.1, from coordinate 194,216 downwards.
TGAGACTAGGACAACTATGCGCATGCCCACAATTTTAGGGGCAAAGCCGAGGAAGACCCTATTCGGCGGCTTCCTCGCGGCGGCGCAGCAGCGGCAGGCCATCGCGTTCGCCTTCAAGCCAGGGAGCCACCAGGGAACCGATCACGACGCCGATGCCAACCTCGATGCCGACCCACAGTGCGCCGGTGGAAGGGTTCGGTCCCAGTTCGCTCAGACGGCCCAGTCCGACCGATCCCTGGGAAAGCCAGAACAGCACCCCGCAAAAGGCCGTTGCAGCCGCGCCGGTCACTACGCCAAGGAACAGGGTTGAACCGGGCAGGGACAGCCAGCGCTGGCGGATCTTCAGGGAAAGCCATTCGTCCAAGTGGTTCTCACCGGCACGCACAAACCACCAGCCGGCCAGCATGCCGGCAATGACGGGGATGATCAACGCGGCAAATCCCCATGTCATGGTTCCGGCCGGCAGGGCCGCCAGGATCGGAATGGGCGGCACAGGGGCCACCGACGTTCCCAGGGGTGAAACTGTGGAGCCCACGCCGAGATTGAAGCCGTCGCCGCCTGCCCACGCAAGCGACCAGATAGCCAGGTTTGGCATGAACGCGAGTTGTGCGACCGTCAGGGCCGCCCCACCCACTCCACCGGGGCGCAGGGCCTGGTAGACGCCGATGATGTCGGTCCATCGTGCAACAAGGTTGATGGCCAGCATCAGGGCCGAGAGTGACAAGGCAACCATGGCGGCCACAAAACCTGCGCGCATCACTGTCCACACATAGGAGCCCGCCCAGCGCTGGTCCTGGCTTGTCTTCTCTACCCAGTCAGCTGCGCTCATGCCGATGAGCCTGCTCCACGAACCGGCTTCACGCCGCATACCAATGATGAGCCCCGCACCGGTGGGAATGAGCGGAATAAGCATGCTGGCAAGCAGCGGTGCCGCAATGGCCTGGGAACTGCAGACATATCCTGTGGCCAGACCTGCGCCCGAGTAGACAAGCAAGGCACCAAGAAGTGGCTGCCACAGCTGGTCGGTGTAGGACGCCCGGGCAAGCCGCCGCCCCGCCCGCCAGGACAGTAAGAAGGGAATCAGGAGCAACCCGAGGGGAAGCAGGCTGAAGGTTCCGGTCTCCACTGACGCGGAGCTGGGGCCTGCTGCGAGGGTGAGATGGAGTGGAACGCCATGGCCCAGGAGCCAGATCTGGCCCGCCAGCTGGGCGATGATCGAGCCATCCTTCTGCGCGAAGCCGCCCGTAAACCAGACGGCTGTCAGCGGTATCGCCACAATCAGGGCGGAGATAACAAACATTTGGGCAGACTCGAAGGCCCCTTGCAGCCACAGCGGCATGGGAATACCGTCGCGCTGGTGCTTTGCAACTTTGGTGTTCATCGTCTTCAATGGTGCCACACGGCGGACACATGGCTCGCGAACTGCGCCGGTGGACTGTGCCACAAAATCCTGTGAATCGTGCAGCGACCCCTGCGGGCTGGCCAACAGCCCCACACCCTGGCAGGAAAAGCCGGGAGGACCCGGCCGTGCAGGTTATAGATACAGCTTTTTAAATACATTGTTAAATACAAGCAGGGCCCGGGAAAACCCGGACCCTGCCTGCTCCAGCCCTAAGGACTAAAGAGATTGCGCGGTTGCCCGCACGATTTCTTCAGAAATTAGATAGCCTGGATGTTGACTGCCTGAGGACCCTTGGGACCCTGCTCAACATCAAAGGAAACCTTCTGGTTTTCTTCGAGGGAGCGGTAGCCCGAGGAGTTGATTGCGGAGTAGTGTGCGAACACGTCCTGGGACTGGTCATCGGGTGAGATGAAGCCGAAGCCCTTTTCAGCGTTGAACCACTTGACGGTACCTGTAGCCATTATTTCTATTTCCTTCTGAAGTTGGAGATTCCGCCCGACCTTCGGGCCTCCTGTTTTACGGTGTAAGTCCGCTTCTCCAGAAAAGCGACGTCCCCCGAATGGGTGGCGTCGCTTCAACTACAAAAAACGCAACACTACAACTACGTCCAAGTATACATACCAATTGAACAAACGCCACAAAGCGTCGAGAGGTGTGTCACTTTATCGATTCTCACATTTACGAAATCGTCCGTAATTGCCGGGTTTCCGCGGATTCTGGCGGAGCTTTCCGTGACATGGCACTCAGTGTTCACATTTCGTTAACCGGCATGTCGCGGACTATTGCCGCCAACGCCGGGTACGACGCCGGCACCCGCCTCCCGGACCGAATCCCCCCTGATTCTCCTCCCGGGACCAGGCGAAGACGCTTCAGGGGGCTCACGTATAGTGGGGAAAATATGCCGGCGTCGACCGGGGAACACGGAATGAAGGGGCAGTGAATGCGCAGCAGCAGGCAATCCCTCCGCTTTACCGTTCGTACAGTCCTGCTGACCTTCACCGCCTTTGTGCTCATGGCGATTGGTTTAACGGGAGCTCCGGCTTCCCCCGGCACACAGACCACCACCGCCTTGGCCTCCGCAGTCCAGGCAGCCAAACCGCATGCACCACAGATGCAAGCAGCGCAGGGTGCGCGTCCCCTTACGGCCAGTGTTGTGGAAACGACCGGCCAACGCTCAACCGAATGCGTGCCGGGGCGGAATAAGGTCCGGGTTGAACGCGATGCCGTTTCCCCGACCCAGGCACATCTGCAGCACTCTCCCGGCAGCTCCGGGGCCGGACTGTTGTGCGGGGCCCGGGCGGACACTTCCGCGGCAGGGCAGTCCGGCAGGATCCCGGCGGCATTGACTCACCTGGACCTTGGGATCGTCCGGACGTAGACCCGGTGCACCGGCACCCAACCCGGCCTGACAGCAGGCGGCGGGTGTCCGGCGTCGACCATGTCCTTATATATACCTCCGGCGCGCTGCCGGCGGACCGCTTCCACCTGCGGCCGCGAATGTGCCGCGCCTCCACAAGTGTGGGAGTTTGCAGTTGAATACCAAGAAAATGGGCACCAACAAGACCCGGAATGTTGTCCTGGCACTGGTGCTGGGAGTTGTTGTTGTCTTGACCATTGTTTTTGTTGGCGCAGCCGCCAATGAAAACCGTTTGAACGCCGCGGCCCCTCACCTCAGGCCGCCGGCGCCAACGGCGGGCGGCAACGGCCCGGCCGGGGAATTCACCCTTGAGCGGCGCATTGCCGCCGATCCGATGTCGATCGGCGCAGTGGATGCGCCCGTGGTCATGATCGAGTATTCGGACTTCAGGTGCCCGTTCTGTGGTGTCTACGCCCGCAAGACCCAGCCGGAGATCATTAAGAAGTATGTTGATGCGGGCCAGCTGCGCATTGAATGGCGCGACTTGCCGGTTCTGGGCGAAGCATCTGTGAATGCCGCCGTCGCTGCCCGTGCGGCAGGTGCCCAAGATCTGTTCTGGCAGTTCAATGAGGCCGTCTACACCGCCGCCCCCGAAAAGGGCCACTCGGAACTGACGGAGCCTGAGCTCCTGAAGTTCGCCAAGCAGGTCGGCGTGCCCGACATGGTCAGGTTCGCAGCCGACATGAAGAGCCCCGAGCTCCTTGCGCTCGTGAAGGCCGACCTCGCAGAAGGCACGGGGCTGGGACTGAACAGCACGCCGACCTTTGTCATCAACAACCAGTCGATCCCGGGCGCCCAGCCGATGGAGGTCTTCACCCAGGTGATCGACGAGGCATTGGCTAAGGCCAAGTAGCCGTGGATATTGGTTACACGGGAGCCTTCCTTGGCGGAATCCTGACCCTGTTGAGCCCGTGTTCGGTCATGTTGCTGCCGGCGTTTTTTGCCTACGCCTTCGCCAGCCCCACGAAGCTGCTGGGCCGCACCGGATTGTTCTACGCCGGGCTGCTGACAACGTTGGTGCCGATGGGCCTGCTGGCCGGGCTTGTCGGTTCGATGGTCATGCAAAATCGCTCGATGTTGATAGCGGTTGCGGCCGGCGTCGTGATTGTCATTGGTGTTTTGCAGGTCCTCGGCGTGGAGTTTCCTGGGCTGAGCCGACGGGCAGGCGCCGACGGGACATCCGCGGTCTCCGTCTTTGTGCTGGGCACGGTGTATGGCGTGGCCGGCGTGTGTGCCGGCCCCATCCTTGGCTCGGTGCTGGCGGTGGCCGCGGCCGGCGGCAGTCCGCTCTACGGCGGGATCATGCTGGCGATCTTTGCACTGGGCATGGCGCTGCCGCTGCTTGTCCTGTCGCTGGTGTGGACGCGGTTCGGGGTGGGATCGCGGGGCTGGCTGAAGCCCCGCCGTTTCAGGATCGGAGCGTGGGAGAACTCCGTGTGGATGGTGGTCTCGGGTGTCCTGTCGATCGGCATCGGCTCGCTGTTGCTGGAAACACAGGGCACGTCATCCTTGGGCGGCGTGCTGAGCATCGACGCTCAGTACGAGGCCGAGTCGTGGATCGCGGGCCTCTCCGCCAAGATCCCCAACATTGCCTTCGGCGCCTCAGCCTTGGTGGTGCTGCTGGTGGTTGGCGGGGTATATCTGTGGCGCGTGCGCCGGGCTGAGCGGGCAGCGGTGTCGCGGGGCGCCGACCGCGGGCGCGCATGATCTTCGTTGTGGCCGAAAACTTGCAGCGTTAGCCGCTGCGGCGCTGGCTTGTCACTGCCGCAGTTGGCGTGATCGTTTACGTTGTGGTCGCGATTGCGAGAGTGCTCATTCCCAACACGTTCTGCAGCCGCGAGGTCCCGCCAGGGTGGTGGTCCTATGCGGCACTGTGCGCAAGTTCGCTACGGACAGGCCTGCCGCCGGGGTGGGCCCTGCCCCGAATTACCCAGGAGAATGCGTGCAGGGTTCCGGCCACCACGTGGGCTTGGCAGTTGCTGGCGGGGAACTGACCATCACCGGCAGGAATGTCAAGCCGGGGATGACGGCGGCCATCACACTGCGCTCGGATCCCGTTGTGTTGGGCACCGGGTGCAGCACGTCCGGCAGCGAGGAGGAGGCAATGACGCTGCGGTCAGCCTCGCACTGGCTATTGCAGCAGCCAGCTCCCCGTTGGCTTCCAACGGGATCAACGGAACGCTGCTGGGCGGCTCCGCTCTGCTGCTGATCCTGGCTGGCGGGGTGGAGTTCGCGACGACCCCCTCAGTTATCTTCAAAATGGGGGTGCCACCGGCCTCAGGCGCGTTCGAGAATACCGGCCAGATCGGACGACGCCGGGAGGTTGCCGTAGTTGAACGATCGATCGGCGCCCAGCCGGGAGGCGACAAAAGCGTCAGAGACGGCGGCCGGCGCGAACCGCAGCAGCAGTGACGCCTGCAACGCCAGCGCCATGCGTTCGACAACGTTGCGGGCCTGGCCGGCAAACTCATGCGGCGCCCGGCGGATCGGGGCCAGTTGTTCCTGCAGCCGCACGGCAAAGTCGTCAAAGATAGGGTTGGCACCCGAGGCAAGCCGGAGATCGGCAAAGAACGCGTCCACGGTCTCGGGTTCGATGGCCATGGCCCGCAGCACGTCGAGGGCAATCACGTTTCCGGTGCCTTCCCAGATCGCCATGACAGGTTGTTCCCGGTACCGCATGGCGAGGGGGAAGTCCTCAATGTAGCCGTTGCCGCCCAGGCATTCCATGGCCTCGTAGGCGTGGTTGGGGCCGCGCTTGCACACCCAGTATTTGGTGACGGCAGTGGCAAGGCGGCGAAAAGCGAGTTCGGTGGGTCCGCCGTCGTTGTCAAAGGCTCGGGCCAGGCGAAGGCTGACGGCGGTGGCCGCCTCGGCTTCAAGGGCGAGGTCGGCAAGGACGTTTGTCATGGCCGGCTGGTCGATGAGATGCGCGCCAAATGCGCTGCGGTGCCGGGCGTGCCACACGGCCTCGGCCACGGATTGGCGCATGCCGGCTGTCGTGCCAAGGACGCAGTCGAGGCGGGTTTGGCCCACCATGCCCATGATGGCGCGCACTCCCCGCCCCGCCTCGCCGATCCGCCACCCGCGGGTGTCGAGGAATTCCACTTCGGAGGACGCGTTGGAGCGGTTGCCGGCCTTGTCCTTGAGCCGTTGGATCATGAACGGGTTGCGGGCGCCGTCGGGCAGCACGCGCGGCACGAGGAAGCAGCCAAGTCCGGCGTCCTCCTGCGCCAGGACGAGGAAGGCGTCGGACATCGGCGCCGAACAGAACCATTTGTGGCCCGTGAGCATGAAGCCGTCGCCGTAGGGGGCTGCCCGTGTGGTGTTGGCCCGGACGTCCGATCCGCCCTGTTTCTCGGTCATGGCCATGCCGAACAGGGCGCCCGGTTTGCCCGGCGACAGCGACGGTTCGTAGCTGCGCGAGAAGAGCCGCGGCAGCCACTCCCCAGCAATTTCCGGAGCATGGTGCAGGGATTCGACGGCTGCATGGCTCATGGATATGGGGCACGCGTGCCCGGGCTCGACCTGAGCAAAAAGCATGAATTGGGCTGCCCGCACGGCATTGGCGCCACGGCCTGGATGCTCCCACGCGGACGTGTGCGCACCGGCGGCAACGGCCTGGGACATGATGCGGTGGTAGGACGGGTGGTACTCCACCTCATCGATCCGCTGGCCATATTTGTTGTGGGTGTGCAGAACAGGCGGGTTCTTGTGGGCCAGCCGGGCGTCGTCCTGGAACTGTGCAGATCCGACGACGGCGCCCGTCGCCTCGAGCGCGCCAGTCACCCCTGCTTCGCCTGTCTTGTCGGCGTCTCCGATGCTGCGCAAATATTCCTGCAGCGGAATGTTATCGAGGTACTCGTTCACGCCCACACGCGGCGGCGGCTGGTTCGTCACGCGGTGGGTCTCGTGGGCTGCGGATTGGCTGGCTCGTGTGCCGGCATCGTTGACGGTCATGGCATCAGGCTACGCCGCGGCTTACGGGAACGGGGCCGACTCGCCGGTCCCGGCGCATGCCCCGTCAAGGAACCGGGCCACGTCGCGCGGACGGGATAACAGCGTCGAGTGGCTGGAGCGAATCTCGGTCACCGTGGCACCCATGCGGTCTGCCAGCTCCCGTTGCAACATCGGCGGAACGGCGCGGTCCTCCGTTGCCAGAAGATAGTGCGACGGCAACTCCAGCCACGCTGGCGGCCCCACCTTCACCCGATCAAGTCCGATCCGCACCATGCGCTGTGTAGCCGCCGCGATCGCGACAAGCTCGGACGGGGCATCGGCTGCCAGAACGTCGCCAAAGTGTTCCCTATCTATGTAGGTATAGTCCCCTGCCACCACAACGTGTACAGGAATCAGGCTGCCAGGGTATTTGCGGGACAGGCCGCTGACCGATTCGCCCTCGGCCGGAGCAAAAGCCGCAACATAGGCGAGCGCCTCGACGGCATCAACACCGCGGGCCGCTTCGCCAATGACAGCCCCGCCGTAGGACCAACCGGCCAACAAGACCGGCCCCGAAACCGTGGCGAGTGTGCGGCGGACGGAGGCAACGTCGTCGTCGAACGACTCCAGGGACAGCTGTGCCGCAACGGGGGCGTGCCCCATGGCCCGCAACTCGGTGATGACCTTGGACCAGCTCGATCCGTCCGACCACAGTCCGTGCACCAAGACAATCGTCGCCATGGTCCCACCTTCCCTCAAGGGTTTCACCTCAATGTACCAAGGCGAATCCCCTACAGGCAGCTATGGCGTCGAGGACGGCGCCGAAACCGGGCCCAAGCCGTACGTGGTCACCGAGAACGGGGCCAACCCGCCAGAACGACGTATCTTGTGGGTCGGCTCGCGGGTTGGGGGCGTCTTGACGGAGCCGGGCCGCCCAGGACGCAGGAAAACCCCGTCCCCGCGGCCACAGAGGCAGCAGGAACGGGGCCAACCCGCACGCACCAGGAAGACCTGGAACCTACAGGCGCATGTCACCGGTTTCGATGTAGCGCTGGTGCCAGGACAGCGCCTCGCCCATCAGGTGCGGGGTGTGCTTGCCGTAGGAGTCGCGCGATGCACGGGCGAAGTAGTCCTCGAGCATGGGCTTGTAGTCCGGGTGCGCGCAGTTTTCAACAATGACGCGGGCACGCTGCTTCGGTGAGAGGCCGCGCAGATCGGCCAGGCCCTGCTCGGTGATGATGAGCATGGTGTCGTGCTCGGTGTGGTCGACGTGGCTGGCCATGGGAACGATGCCTGAGATCTTGCCGCCCTTGGCCGTCGACGGGGACATGAACGCGCCAAGGTAGCCGTTACGGGCGAAGTCGCCGGATCCGCCGATGCCGTTCATGACATGCGAGCCCACCACGTGCGTGGAGTTCACGTTGCCGTAGATGTCCGCTTCGATCATGCCGTTCAGGGCGATGCAGCCCAGCCGGCGGATCAGTTCGGGGTGGTTGGAAATCTCCTGGGTGCGGAAGACGATGCGCTCACGGTAGAAGTCAACGTTGCGGTTGAACTCCTCGATGCCTGCCTCGGACAGGGAGAAGGACGTTGCGGAGGCGAACGCCAGCGTGCCGTCCTTGAGGAGCTCCAGCATGCCGTCCTGGATGACCTCGGTGTACGCCTTCAGGCCGCGGTATCCACCGCGGGACAGTCCTGCCAGCACGGCATTGGCAATATTGCCCACGCCCGACTGCAGCGGCAGCAGCTTATCGGTCAGGCGGCCGGCCTTGATTTCGACGTCGAGGAAGTCCAGCAGGTGGTTGGCGATCTGGTTTGAGGCCTCGTCGGGTGCGGCGAAGGCGGAGAGGCGGTCCGGTGCGTTCGTCTCCACGACGGCGATGACCTTCTCGGCGTCGACGTGCAGGTACGGGACGCCGATGCGGTCTTCCGGCTCTGTCAGCATGATGGGCTTGCGGTACGGGGGCAGCGCGGTGCCGTAGTAGATGTCGTGCATGCCTTCCATGGAGGCGGACTGCTGCGCGTTGACCTCGATGATCACGGCGTCTGCCATGTCCAGCCAGGTCTTGTTGTTGCCCACCGACGACGACGGGATCAGCTTGCCGTCTTCACGAATCCCGACAACTTCGATGATGGCGATGTTGATGCCGCCGTAGAAGCCGAACCAGGTGTGCTGTGCAACGTGGCTCAAGTGAATGTCCATGTAGTCGAGTTCGCCGTCGTTGATCCGCTTGCGCAGCGCGGGATCCGACATGTACGGCAGGCGCAGCTCAATGCCGCCCACCTTGGCGAGGACGCCGTCGAGCTCGGGGGCCGTGGAGGCGCCCGTGAGGACCTTGATCTTGAAATCCGCGCCGGCCGCGTGCGCGATTTCCATCTGCGCCGCCAGCGCCTGCGGGACGGCCTTAGGGTAGCCGGCACCCGTGAAGCCGCTCATGGCGACCGTCATTCCGGGCTTAATCAGCGCTGCTGCCGCCTCGGGCGACATGCGCTTCTCCAACATTCCAGCGTGGCGGATACGATCGTGCACAGTGGTCCTCTTTCAAAATTTTCCGGTATCATCCGGCAATGTCATCCAAACCACTATAGACGGTGATGCAGCATACACCCAGCCGGATTTCCCGTCCATGACTGTCTTCAAGATTAAGTACGACGCCGGCACCGGGCTTGCGGCGCGAAGTGCACCTTCTCGCACGGCAGGCCATGCGCACGGCGGCAACCGGTGCAACGAACTGAAGTTACCGGGCCAATACTGATAGAAATAGAGCATGACTGAGACTCCCGGCCTCCCACCCGTCCATGGCGAACAGCTGCGGCCGCAGCGTTCACAACTGACAGGAACCGTGGTCTCTCTCATCGGCTGGGCCGTGGTGATCCTGCCCATCATTTTGATGGCGATACTGATTCTCGCGACTGTCATTGAGCCCTCGGCCAGCCTGGCAACCCCGGGCAAGCTGGCACTGATCCTCCTGGGCGCCGTCCTGCTGTTTTGCATGATCGCCGCACCGCACCTGCTGGGCCAGGCCGTCATTCACCGCGAACGTGCCTTGTGGCGTGGGGCAATCATCACCGGCATACCGACAGTCGCCGTCATCTTGTATTTCATCTTCCGCTGGCTCGGCAACCTGGGATGAGCCACCGACCGCCGATGAGCCGCCTCAGAACGCCAAGTTTCCACTCTCCGGGGAGCGGCAGTGTTTGATCCCAACCATTGCGTTAATGTCATGGCGACAATCGCCAGCGAAACTTCTCAGTACCTCCTGTGGGGTACAGCGAGGGACATCGGTGTAGGCGTATGCCTCTACATCAATGCCGATTCCGCTGAAACGATCAAGTTGACTGTTTTGGGCGCCTTCGCTGCGTTCTCTGCCGTCATCTTTGGCTACGCCGGTCCTGGCATCGCCCACAAATTGACGGGAACGGCCAAAGTTCGCAAGCCGATGAAGATCATTGCCAAGCTATGTGAATTCGCAGGCCTGGCACTCACGATCTACGGTATTTGGCAGTTGGGTCGCGACTACACAGGGATGGCTGTGACCGGCGCAGCGAGTGTTGTCGGTTTCATGCTCGTTTGGGCCGTGATTATTTATGGTGTCCCTGAATATTGGAGAAGGCGAAAGTTGGCGGTCGCTACCCGCCAGGTATCTGTGGCTCAGAGGCCAGCGGCCGAGGCCCTCGCAATTCATCCCACAGAGTGCCGCTGCTCACGTGCCTTGACCGGCTGGGAAGTCGCCGGTGTCACCGCAGCCCTCCTCGTGTTCATTGCCGTCACATCCCGCTTGGCACCTGCGAGAAACGCCGAATCCTCAGCCACGGTAGTCCGCCATGACTGATTCCATCCTGAGCAAGCAGCCACCATCCCCCCGAATCCACAGCGGCGGCCCAGCCGGGCCTGCCAGAATAATTCCATGCCCCGCCCCCACAGCGAGATCCCGTCCCAACGATTGGCCGTTGGCCGGTCGCAGTCTGTTGCACCCGGAAAGCCGCTGCGCGCCATCTGGTGGACCATCGGAATAACGCTCGTCGGCTGGATAATTCTGCTCTACCCCGTGGTGCTGCTGGCGGCGATTTCACTGGTGGTCATGACGGGTTCCCTTGATTCCTCGGTCACCGCGTCGGGCGTGACCCTCGGCATCCTTGGCCTGCTTGCCACACTGTGCATGGCGGCATTTCCCCCGCTGCTGGGATTCGCCGTGAGACTACGACGCCGGTCCCTCTGGATCTTGGCGCTTCTCACCTGCGCTGTGAGTATTGCCGCGTGCATTTACCTCACGGTGGACTGGCTGATCCCGCTGGGCTGATCCAGGCCGTGCCGCCTGCTCGAGCACGGCGCAAGCCAAGGTGGCAGCGAAACTACTGGGCGCCGTCGTGCCTAATAAACTCCACGGCAGCAGGCTCGGGCCTATCCAGCGTGGGGTCCTCGGCGGCCAGTCGGGTGCGCATGACGGCGATGGCCTCGGGGTTCTGGTCCACGAGCACGAACTTGCGCTCAAGCTGCAGGGCAGCGGCCCCAGTGGTCCCGCTGCCGCCGAAGAAATCCAGAACCCAGTCGCCGCGCTCGGTGCTGGCCGCGATGATGCGGCGCAGGATCCCAAGCGGTTTTTGGGTGGGGTAGCCCGTCTTTTCCTTGCCCATCGGCGAGACGATGGTGTGCCACCAGGTATCGGTGGGGAGCTTGCCCAGGGCCACTTTTTCGGGCGTGACGAGGCCGGGCGCCATGTAGGGCTCGCGGTCAACCTCGGCGCTGTTGAAGTAGTACGTTTTGGGGTTTTTGACATAGACGAGGATGTTGTCGTGCTTGGCGGGCCACTTCTTTTTGGTGCGGGCGCCGTAATCGTAGGCCCAGATGATCTCGTTGAGGAAGCATTCGCGGCCAAAGAGCGCGTCAAGGAGGACTTTCGCGTAGTGGACTTCGCGGTAGTCAAGGTGCAGGTACAGGGTGCCGTCATCGGCCAGCAGGCGCCAGGCCTCCTCGAGCCGGGGCTCCAGGAATTCCCAGTAGTCGCCGAAGGAATCGTTGTAGCTGAGCGTCAGGCCCTTGATGGTGTCGTAGCTGCGGCCCTGAAAACCCACGCGCGAGCCGCTTTCGCTGCGCACGTTGGTCATGTTGTTGCGGGCCTGGACCTTGCCTGTGTTGAACGGCGGGTCAATGTAGATGAGCCGGAAACTCGCGTCCGGCAGGGTCCCCAGGAAGCCGAGGTTGTCACCTTCGACCACCAAGTTGTTCCCTGTTGCCTGCCAGGAGGTTGCCGAGGCCGGGCCTTGGGGTGCTTCACTTGCGTCCGATGTCATGCCTCAAGGCTAGCGGGGCGGCCTGCAGTGCCGAAACCGGGGCATCTTGTGCCGGACGGATCCGGCGGGTTTGTCAGGCGGGCTGCAGCCTGCACTAAGCGGGCACGGAAAATTCGCGCTAGTGTCGATAAATGGCATTCCACAATGGTTCAGCTCAGGACACCACAACCACCGGCAATGAAAGCGGCGGATTCGTCCAAGTCCGCGGCGCCCGTGAGAACAATCTGAAAAACGTGGACGTGGACGTCCCCCGCGATGCAATTGTCGCCTTCACCGGCATTTCCGGAAGCGGCAAATCATCGCTGGCCTTCGGCACAATTTTTGCTGAGGCCCAACGCAGATACTTTGAATCGGTAGCCCCGTATGCGCGCCGCCTCATCCAGCAAGGCAACACGCCCCGGGTCGAATCCATTGCGGGCCTGCCTCCCGCGGTGGCCATGCAGCAGCGGCGCGGGACCCCCAGCACCCGTTCCTCCGTGGGGACGGTGACAACGCTCTCAAATTCGCTGAGGATGCTATTTTCCCGCGCGGGTGACTACCCTGCGGGTGCGGAGATCTTGTACTCCGATTCGTTCTCACCCAACACCGTGGCCGGGGCGTGCCCGGTCTGCCATGGCTTGGGAACGGCCCACACCGTCACCGAGGAACTGCTGGTTCCGGACCCGAACCTCACAATCCGGGAAGGTGCCGTCGCAGCCTGGCCCAGTGCCTGGCAGGGGAAAAACCTGCGTGACATCCTCACCCACTTGGGCTACGACGTCGACGTTCCCTGGAAGAAGCTGCCCAAAAAGGAGCGCGACTGGATCCTTTATACCGAGGAGCAGCCTGTTGTGGAGGTGACCCCGCAACGGGACCGGGTGGCCAAGCCCTACAAGGGAAGGTTCTGGAGTGCCCGCAGCCATGTGCTGCACACATTGGCGAACACCAAGAGTGTTCCCATGCGAGAAAACGCGCTGACGTTCATGCATTCAGGACCGTGCCCCGAATGCGCCGGAAGCGGGCTGAAAACACAGGCCATGGCGGTGACAGTTGAGGGCATGAACATTTCCGCCATGAATGCCCTGCCCCTGACGGAACTCGCCGCCTCCCTGCAGAGGCTCACCGCTGTCCCGGCCGGAGATGACGGCAGCCGCACGGCAGTCGCGGCGGCGATCGCTGCGGACCTGCGCCAACGCATCACGGTGCTGCTGGATCTGGGTCTGGGGTATCTGAGCCTGGGCCGCAGCACACCAACCCTCTCCCCCGGTGAAATGCAGCGGCTGCGCATTGCCACCCAGCTCCGTTCGGGTCTGTTCGGGGTCATTTACGTCCTGGATGAACCCTCCGCCGGGCTGCATCCTGCCGATGCCGAGCCGCTCTTGGAAGTGCTGGAAAAGCTCAAGAGTTCCGGAAATACCGTCTTCATCGTCGAGCACAACATGGACATGGTCCGGCGCGCGGACTGGCTGGTTGATGTGGGCCCCCAGGCCGGGGAACACGGCGGCCGGATTGTCTATAGCGGCCCGGTCAAGGGGATTGCCGGTGTCAAGGAGTCCCTCACGCGCCCGTTCCTCTTGGAGGGGGCGTCACCTGCCACCCCTCTGTCTCCAGACGCCGACGCCGTCGAGCTTGGCACCGATGCGCGGCGTGTCCCGCAAGGCTGGATGGAGATGGCGGGAATCACCGTCCACAACCTCCGGGACGTTGACGCACGGGTGCCGAGGAACGTTCTGACAGCCATTACCGGCGTTTCGGGCTCGGGCAAGTCCACGCTGCTGCAGGTGTTGAACGGCACCGCCGGCGGTCATGACGAGGACGGCGAGGACGGTTTGGGCGCGTCGGCCACGGATTCGGGGTTCGACGGTGTGGATCGCGTGGTGCAGGTGGACCAGCGCCCCATTGGCCGGACTCCGCGCTCCAACCTCGCCACCTACACGGGAATGTTCGACGCCGTACGGCGCGAGTTTGCTGCCACGGCCCAAGCACGCGCCAAGGGTTTCACCGCGGCGCGGTTCTCCTTCAATGTTGCCGGTGGGCGCTGCGAAACGTGCCTGGGCGAAGGGGCGGTTGCCGTGGAGCTGCTGTTCCTTCCGGGCAGCTACGGGCCATGCCCGGTCTGCCACGGCTCCCGTTTCAACGACGAGACCCTGTCCGTGGAATTCATGGGACACACCATTGCCGAGATTCTGGGGTTGACGGTGGATGCGGCTGCGCAGGTGCTTGCGGGAATCCCCGCCGCGGCACGGAGCCTGGCCACCTTGCGCGAAGTGGGGCTGGGGTATCTCCGTCTGGGCCAACCTGCCACGGAGCTCTCCGGCGGCGAGGCGCAGAGGATCAAGCTGGCCACCGAGCTGCAGCGTCCCAAGCGCGGCCACACGCTGTATCTTTTGGATGAACCCACCACAGGGCTGCACCCAGCCGATGTGCAGCTGCTGATGCATCAGCTCAACCGGCTGGTGGAGGCCGACAATACTGTGGTGGTGGTGGAGCACGACATGGAGGTGGTTGCCGCCGCCGATTGGGTCATCGACCTGGGGCCGTCGGGCGGGGCAGACGGCGGCCGTATCATGGCAACAGGGTCACCCGAGGATGTGGCCTCAGCCAAGGGCAGCCGGACCGCACCCTACCTGGCTGCGGCGTTGGCGAGGCGTTAACTGGGGCTGAGCGGCGCCGGCTGGGGCTGAGCGGCGCCTACCCCAGGCGTTGACCGTTTCCGTGGCAACACCCGGGGCTGGTCAGACGTGGTCGGCTTTTAGCCGCGCAGGACATCCTTGGTGGCGTGGTTGTAGTGGAACGTGACGGTTCCACCGGCGTGGGAGAACTCGTGATTGGCGCCGTCGAGCACGCCGAAAGCGCCGTAGTTTTCATCCCAGCTGCCGTTGACAACGGCCTTGTAGCTGTAGTGGCCCCGGGGAAGATCGGCGGTCAGCTGCCAGAGCCCGCCGATGCTGTCCAGGTCCATCTGCACGGCGGAATGGCTGGGGTCCCAGTTTCCGGAGGCCCCCAGCTTGGTGCCGAAATCACCCACCAGGGCCACGGAGGCCGGCTGGTTTTCAGGTGTGACGCCGGACGCTGCCTGCTGCTGTTCAGCAGCAGCTTCGGCGGGCTTCTGCGTCGCAGAAAGCTTCTTGGCGGGAGCTTTTTTGGCCGGAGCTTTCTTGGCTGCGGCCGCTGCCGGTGCGTCAGCCGGCTTTTGCGGCAGCGGGGTCCCTTCAGGAATCAAGGTGCCGTTACTGAGTGCGTCGGCCAGTTTTTCCACCGTGTCAAAAGCGACCGTGGCGCGCAGCCCGTTGTCGGTGATGGCCCAGCCGCTGCGACCCTTGCTCATCCAGCCTGCCTTGACGAGGTCGGCTGTGGCCTTGGTCAGGTTCTTATGCCCGCGGGGAATGCCGCCGCTGAGAAGCTCTGACTCTTCCTTGGTGAAAGGAATCCGGGCAGTGGCTTCGGCCAAGACCTCTCCCCCATTGGGCTTCTCATCCAGCCACGATCCGGCTGCCATGATGTCCAGAACTTCCTTGAGCCGGCGGTTGGTGTTATCTCGAACGGACACAGTGATCCTCCTGTAGGAACGGTTACCGTTCCACTGTGGCACGTAGAACGGCTACTGCGCAGTACGTGACGCAATTACTGCGACCACCGCCTTGAAGACGGGTTCAAGCTACTATTGGGCCACTGCTGCCGCATCCGCAAACACATCAGCAGGCATGGGGCGCTGCAGCTTCCAGGTGATGGCAATCGGCTTCTCGCCCTTGTGCTGGACATAGTCAACCTGCCCGAGACACGTATAGGGCATGGTCAGCCCGGTCTCATCCTCCGCCACTTCCCGGGTGAACAAGACAACTCGGGAGCCGTGAGACCTTCGGTTCAGATAGCGCTGACCGGTCGGGCTACTTGGCGATGTGGCATTCTGCGACTCCCAATGGAACAGCTCGGGGCTGATGGCGTAGTCCTTGTACATGGTGGTCGCCGAGTGGTTGGCTTCGTCCTTATTAAGGGTCACGAAGAAGGCATCCGTGCGCGTGGCCGGGCACCATGCAACGCCTTCGCGATGGCTAACATTCTTGCCGAGTTCCAGAGACCCGTACTCCAACGCCGCCAGTATCTCTTCGCGTCGATAGCTGGAGTGTGAGAGCAACGGAATTCCGGCCAACTCCATGCCCAGGCTCTTCCCCGCGCGTTTGGAGGCCGCGGCTCCCATGGCAACGATCTGCTGAATCTCATGGCACACGTACGGATACCGCCTCAGGTACTCGAAGCCCGCATCGTAAGAAGTAAACCCTCCGGCGTCGGCCCACAGTGTGTAGAAAAGCATTCGAGCAAAGACCTGCTCCCGCGAGGTCAACTCTGAATACGCCGGAGCGTCGTCGGATACCAGCATGGAATACGCATCTGCGCGCTCCTTGTCATCAACATGGATCAACGCTGCCATGCGTGACAGCAGTTTGGTCTCGGCGCTAAGCGACAACTCATCAAGCTTGTCCTTAATCAGCACTTCGGAGGCCGAGAGCCCCTGGATCAGGTTCGCCTGCCGCAGGTATCCAGTCCAGGAGTCCTTCGTCGACCGGTAGATGGTCTTGATGTCGTTTCCGGACATCGCCAGGTATTCCCCAAGCAGCACCTCGGCGTATGACTTGATGTCCTTGACCAGGCTGGGGCGGTTCAATTTCAGTTGTGCCTTCAAACTGGTCAGCACAACGCCCTTGGCAACCCGGTCAAGGATGATCTGCGATCCAGATGGCAGGAACGGGAAATCATCATCAACAGCCTTCGTGAGCTGTTTCCGGCCATATCCGGTCAGTGCACGGTAGCGGACATCGAACCGGAACTCGCGGTGTTGCTGACCGATAAAATCCAGAACAGTCAGGACGGACTTGCCCGGGGCCCGGCGCAGCCCGCGTCCGAGTTGCTGGATGAAGATCGTGGAACTCTGTGTCGGTCGAAGCAGCAGGATCGTATCCATCTGGGGCAGGTCCAAACCCTCGTTGAACAGATCAACGGCGAAGATGCAGTTGATCTCCCGGTCACGCAGGCGTCGAAGCGCGAGGGTCCGTTCGCCGCAGTCCGTCTGGCCTGAAACGGCGACCGAGGCGATCCCTGCCCGGTTGAACACGTCAGCCATGAAAACGGCGTGCTGGACGGAGACGCAGAATCCGATGGCGCGCATGTCCGCCGTGCTGGTGACCTTGTCCCGCAGTTCTCGAATGACCTTTGCAGCGCGCGCATCATTGCCGGTATAGAGCTGGCTTAGCTGCGCCAAGTCGTAGGAGCCGCGTTTCCACTGAAGATGGCGCAGGTCGACGTCGTCCGAGACGCCGAAATAGTGGAACGGAACCAGCAGATCCGCATCGAGTGCATCCCACAGTCGCAGTTCGCTGGCCGTGCGCCCTTCGAAGAATTCGTCGGCAACGTGAATTCCATCGCCGCGCTCGGGCGTTGCTGTGAGCCCCAACAGTTCCGCCGGGGTGAGGTGGTCGATGAGTTTACGGTAAGTGGGCGCTGCCGAATGGTGGAACTCGTCGATGACGACGACGTCGAACCGGTCAGCGGGCAACTCATCAATGCCCTGGGCCGAGAGGGACTGGACACTGGCGAAGACGTGTTTCCATAGCGCGGGCTTGTGCTCACCTACGTACAGTTCGCCGAATGTGCCGTCCTGCATGACGTTGCGGTACGTCGTCATGGACTGTTGCAGAATTTCCTTGCGGTGGGCAATGAAAAGCAGCGAAAGCTCACGCCCGGCAGCTTCGCACAATCGCTTGTAGTCAAGCGCAGCAATCACAGTTTTGCCCGTGCCTGTGGCGGCGACGAGCAGGTTCCGGTGGAAACCCTTGGCCCGCTCGGCCTCCAGGTCCTCCAGCATCTCTTCCTGGTGGAGGAAGGGCAGGATTTCCAAACCGGTCAGGGAATCCGGTGCAGAGGTGAACTTGCCGCCGTTGCGGGACAGGGCAGCATCAAGTTTGTCAGAATCCAGCTCTGGATCGTAGCTCAGGAACGCCCGCTGCTCCCAGTAACTGTCAAAGGTGATGCCAAACTTTTGGAGCAGGGACGGAGTGCCAACATTGGAAAGCCTGACATTCCATTCCAATCCGTCCAGCATGGCGGCTTGGCTCAGGTTCGAGCTGCCAACATAGGCGGTGTCGAAGCCGGTGTTGCGGCGGAACAGCCACGCTTTTGCATGAAGCCTGGTCGATTGGGTTTCATAGCTGATCTTAACCTCTGCGCCGTATTCATTGACGAGCTGGTCGACAGCCCGGCGCTCGGTTGCGCCCATGTAAGTGGTGGTGATGACCCGCAGTTTGCCGCCGCGTTCCTTCAAACCAAGCAAGGCGGAGTCCAGGAGACGGATGCCTGTCCAGCGGATGAAGGCACAGAGCAGATCAACGGAATCCGCCGATTCAATCTCCGTCCTGATTTCGGCCGCAAGATTGGGATCGTCCTTGCCATTGGTGAGAAGTGCACTGTCGCTGAGAAGTGTTGTTGGCCGGCGCAGCTGTCGGCGCTTAAGTGCATCCGGCTTATGAAGGGACTGGAGCTGCTTTGGGCCTTCGGTAACGTGATTGCCGGGGCCGATGCTACTCAGAATCTGGTTAGTCTTGGCAACACGGTCCTCAGCTTTTGTGGCGGTGAGAATAGTGCGGACGGCTTCGGCAACATGACGGGCAAGGATGTCCGGGGACACTTCACTGTCCAGATTGACGATCCCGGGCTGAAGGTCGGGGACAGCCCGAAGCCGTGTATCAAGGTCGTCGGTATGCAGCAGCTCATAGAGTCCCGCGACCAGCAGTTCCGCCGATTCTCCCCCATCAAATATGTTCACCAGGCCAGGCTATGTGGTGGGTGCGACAAAGACTAAAAGTGGTGCCGAGACTACTCGTTAGAAGTCTTGCTCAATCTGGGATCCATAGCGTCGCACATATCCAGCCCACACGAAGGCGCGGTTTATCGGTCACCAAATTCCCATGACCACAACGACGTTGCCAAATCGAGAATATAGGGCCCTAAGCGTGAGGGGTGATCCAAGCCCGACGGCGCCTCCACGCAAGAAGTCGGTGCGTAACGCGAAACCATCAAGCGCGCATACTTCGACGTCAACGACGTGTTGTCAGGCCTGCTGACTTGAATCGGTTGCAGGGGCCACAAAGTATCGGCAACGCACTTCATACCTGGCCCGAATATTACGTGAACCTCTGCTCCCCCTCGGCCAGAATCCGCTCGACCGTGACAAAATGCGCCACGCGCCGGGCAAACATCACCCAACACCACCACCAAGAGCAACAGGAAGACGCCGACGAAGAACATAGAGACGAGGGTGCGGGCGCCGGACGCCTTCAAGTTGATCATAGTCTGCCCGATCCCAGCTAGGGCACCCCGATCAACTCCGGAAGCTGCGCCATGAAGACCAGGATGGCCCAGGCGTTGACGAAGCCCACCATGACAGAGCGTGAAATGAAGAGCATCAGTTTCGCCAACCCCGGACAGGCCCATCACCACTGGAAAACTCCGCTCAAGACCTCGGTCTTGAGCCGGCGCGAAGACTTCAAAGTCCCGAACGCTGATTGGCGTTGCTCCGGGGTGGGTGCTGTGACAGAGGATTCCGCCTCTACACGGAGGCGGACTGCGAGCGCCTCATGGTGATGAAGGCCATGAAACCGCTGGGTTTCTGTCGGGAGGAAATGGCTGAGATCCTCTCACTGCTGCCCACTGGCGAAGACGGCGCGGCCGGCTCCGGCACCGGGGTGGCGGACCGCTTGGCTTCCTCCCGCAACAGGGCCATGGACCAGCGCGAGAATATGGTTCGCAACCTCGCCCAAACCTATGAATTCATACAGCTACTGGGCGGCTGACGCGCGTCCCGACCGCGGCAGGCACACCACCAGGGCACCCCCGGCGTCGTACTCCTTCATGCAGGAACAGTCGAGGCGGATGCACCTATGGCTAATCCATGGCGGGCAACTTTCCCGCCGCGACGATTGAGCCAAGCGCCGGCCAACACAGATTCCTTACGTGAGTGACCTTTTAATTGCCGGCGGCAAGATCCTGAGCGCCGCTTATCGCCAACATTGACGCCGCAGGGAAGGTCAACGTCATCGGTGACGGTGTGCAGTTTCTGGGCTTCGACCCGGCGCCCGCGCGGAGGGGCCGAACGCGCTGCGATTGAGCCAGCAGATCGACTTTGCTCACGTGACCGACCCCGCCATCGAGAAGCCTCCGATGGGGTTCCCTGGCAGCTCCAGCGTAGTCATGAACTTCCCCGCCGGGTTGCCGCTGCCCGCCGGCTCCGCCTACGAATAGGTAGTGCTCATGGACGCACGGAGGCTGCCTTCGACCACGTTCTTTGTGCCGGGGCCGGCGGCTTAATCACCACTCAGTGATCCGGCAGGGCATTCGCGCGGGCAATGCCACCATACCAGCGAGCGCTCGGCTTGGGGGTGCGCTGGAAAGTGTGCGGATCCCAGGAAATAAGGCCGAAAGTCGGCCGGAAGCCGCTGGCCCACTCGAAATTGTCCAACAGGCTCCAATGCAAGTATCCGAAGACGTCGATCCCTTCCGTGATAGTCGCCAATACCCCGTCCAGGGCACCGCGTGTGTAGGCGATCCGACGCTCGTCGTCGCCGGTGGCAATTCCGTTCTCGGTCACCATGACAGGTGTGTGCCCGGTGGCCTCCCAGGCGGCGCGAATGCCCTCCGCGGCAGCCGGTGGGTAGAACTCCCAACCGGTCAGCGTCGTTTCCACGTTGTCGGCCACCGGCAACGGTCCGCCCGGCCCCACCCAGGTGCGGGTGTAGGCCTGAACGCCCACGAAATCATCTCCCGCTGCCCGCTCGAGGTACCAGCCTTCCCTCGGATGGCCGTAGCGCTGGACCTCCTCCTCGCTTCCGGGCTCCCCGGTAGGCGCAAACGCCTGCGTCGCCACCGTCCAGCCCGAGCGCAGTCCCGCACCGGAGAGAACCCTGCGGGCGCGAACGTGGGATTCGTAGAGCCGATCAGCGACCAGCAGATCAGGATTCGGCATTGCGTTCGCCACGAGGTTCGCCACGTCTTCGCCGCCGGCCAGCATCGCTGCGATGTTGGGTTCGTTGATGGTGCACACGTACCTCACACCGCTTGAAACTACTGGCAGGGCGGCCTCAACGTAGCGTTCAAACAGCTCAGGGGCGTCGTCTGCGCGCCAAAAACCGTCACGTTGGAACCACCTCGGCACCGTAAAATGCATCAATGTCACGATGGGCTCCACGTCTTTGTCAAGGCAGGCATCCACCATGCGCCGGTAGTGGTCAATTTCCGCCCGCGAGACGAAACCGCGTTCCGGTTCAATGCGGGCCCACTCGATCGAAAACCGATAAGCGTTCAGCCCTAGATCCGCCAGCAGCCTGATGTCCTCGCCAAAGCGGTGGTAGGAGTCCGCCGCGTCGCCGCTGGGTTCAACCACCTTGCTGTCCGGGGCATGCTCCATGGCCCACCAATTGCTGTTGACATTGTTGCCCTCTATTTGGTGGGCTGCCGTTGCAGCACCCCACAGAAAGCCGTTGGGAAATTTCCTGGCTATCATGGCCGCTCCGCCCGGTTGTGCCGACGCGCCCGTTCTTCGTGAGCCCGTGCGGGATTCGGAATTGCTTGAAGCAGCGCCCGCGTGTACTCGTCCTGTGGATCCAGCATGACATCCGTCGTGACACCGCGCTCAACGACCTCACCCTCGTGCAGCACCAGGATGTCGTCGGTGACCAGCCGCGCACTCAGCAGGTCGTGGGTGATGTAGAGCAGGGACACGCCCCGCTCCCGGCGGAGATCCTCGATAAGCTTCAGCACCCCAGCTCGCAGCGACACATCAAGCATCGACACCGGCTCGTCGGCGATGATGACCTGCGGATTGCAGGCCAGTGCCCGGGCGACGACCACACGCTGGCGTTGGCCACCAGAGAGTTGATGCGGCAGTTTCGCCAAGAAGTTCTCTGCAGGGGTAAGCCCTACAGTCTCCAGAAGGTGCCGCACCTCGTTGCGTACGTCCTGGCCTCGCAGCGCGGTGAAATTCCGGATCGGACGGGAAAGCTGGTATTCCACCGTGAGCACCGGGTTCTGCGCTGAGTACGGATCCTGAAAGATCATCTGCACGTCCTCGTGCAGCCTGCGCAGCCGTCGTTGCGGCAACCCAGCAACGTCAAGGTCACCGAAGGCGATTCTGCCTTCCGACGGCTTCTCCACACCCGTGATGAGCTTGGCGATGGTCGATTTGCCCGAACCGGATTGGCCGACGAGCGCGAGTGCCTGGCCCGGTTCCAAGGTAAACGAGACGTTTCGCACCGCGCGGACAGGTGTTTCCCCTCGCCGGGGCGGCGGATAGGTCTTTGAGACGTTCTCAAGCACAAGGCTGTGCGAAGCCCTGCCCGTTGCGGCCTCCGGAGCATTCACCGCCGCTTCCTGGCGAGTGAAATGCTCGAATCCCGGCAATGACACCCTCTCAGCACGCGGATCAGCGTAGTGGCTGAGCAGCATTTTGGTGTAATCATCCTGCGGGTCACTGAGGATTCGGTCGCTTGGGGCATCCTCGACAATGCGTCCCTTGTGCATCACCATGACCCGTTCGGTCGCTTCCAGCACCACCCCCAAATCGTGACTGATCAGAATCGCAGTGAAGCCTTCGGACTCTTGCAAAGTTGTGATCGTGTCCATCACGGCGTGTTGTACCAGCACATCGAGAGCGGTGGTCGGCTCATCGAAAACCATCAGCCGCGGCTCCAGCGACAAGGCAAGCGCGATAGACACGCGCTGGCGCATTCCACCGGAGAGTTCGGCCGGGTAGCGGGCGAGTACCCCGGAGGGCAGCTCGACCTTGTCCACGAGGTACCGTGCACGGTCCCGCCAATCCCCGCGTTCGACGTGCCCGTGCGCGCGGAAGATGTCGGTGAAGTGATGCTCGATGGTGCGCACGGGGTTCAGGGCGTTCATGCCCGACTGCAGCACCATGGCGAAACCACCCTGGCGTTGCCGGCGCAAGGACTCCGGATCCATCTCTCGGATGTCTCGACCATCAAAGACGACGTTCCCTCCGGTTATCACAGCCGGAGGCTTCTGAAGTCGAGTGATGGCAAAACCCAGGGTGGACTTGCCGGACCCAGATTCGCCCACAAGACCGACAAACTCGCCCTTGCGTAGCGAGAAGGAGACCTTGTCTACGGCTTGGACCTGCGGTCCCTCCTCGGATTCATAAGCCACCGACAGGTTTCTCACGTCGAGCAGAAACCCACCCGCCGGGGCTGCGGCATTCGGTTCGCGGCCGGTCACCGTTGAGCTCATAGCTGCACTTCCCTCACGTCCACGTCAAGATTGCCGGCCCCGGGTGCCGTTTCCTTGGACCGGGAGGCATTGCCTTCCGCCTGGCTGGTGGGGGCGGGGGTCCCCTTAGGTCCGCGTCGGCGGCGGGTTCCCGTTTCCCGCAGGCGAGGGTTGCTGATCACATCGACACCGAAATTGATCAGTGTCAAGCTCATAGCCAGAAGTGCGATGCAGAGTCCGGGTGCGAACAACAGCACCCACTGGCCGGTCAGAAGGGCGCTGGAATTTTGTGCCCAGTAGAGCATCGTGCCCCAGCTCACGATGCTGGAATCTCCAAGACCCAGGAATTCAAGTCCAGCTTCCGCGAGGATGGCGGCTGTCGCGGCGCCGAAGAAGCTGCTGGCAATGATCGAGATCATGTTAGGAAGAATCTCGCGGAAGATGATGCGTGGCGCGCTGTCTCCGGAGAATCGAGCGGCTGTCACGAAGTCACGTCCGCGGAGTGACTGTGTCTGGCTGCGCAACACGCGCGCCCCCCACGCCCAGCCCGTGATCACGATCACCACGATGATCACCGCAATGCCGCCGTTCTGCAGGTAGGTCGCGATGACGATCATGAGCGGCAGTGCGGGGATCACCAAAAATAGGTTCACGAAGAAGTTGATGGTGTCACTGACGAAACCCCGCAGATAGCCCCAGCCAAGGCCGATCACCACCGCAACGACGGTCGCAAGGCCGCCCGCGACAACGCCCACAAGCACACTGACGCGGGCACCGGAGATGAGTTGACTGAGAACGTCCTCTCCCGCAGCAGTGGTTCCCAACCAGTGTGCGCCCGACGCATTGGCACTGCGCGGAAAAGTGTTCACGGTGGCGCCATACGGGGCCACTAGAGGGCCGAAGACGGCGGCGAGCACGAAGACGGCAAGGATGATGATGCCCACACGCGCCTTCTTGTTAGAGAAGATCACGGCGAAGGAGTGTGAGAACGAACGGAACGCGTTGGGCTTGGAGCCCGGGCCTTTCGGGATTATTCCCGCTGCTCTGGTGGTCATCGGTGCGTCCTCGGGTCCAGAATTCCGTACAGAATGTCGACTAGGAAGTTTGCGACAAGCACACTGAGGGTGATCATCAAAAACAGTGCCTGCATCAGCGGATAGTCCTGGTTGATCACCGCATTGAAGAGCAGGTAACCGACACCCGGATAACCAAAGACCTGTTCGACGAGAATGGACCCGCCGACCACTCCGCCCAAAGCAAGGCCGAACCCCGTCAGGTTCGGCAGGATCGCGTTGCGGGCGGCGTAGCGCAAGGCGACTGTGCGGCCCTTGAGTCCATTCGCTTCCGCGAATGTGATGTAGTCATCTCCGAGTGTGTTGATCATCGCGTTGCGCATCCCCAGGATCCAGCCGCCAAGCGAGGTGACAAACAGCGTCACCGCCGGCAGGATCGCATGGTAGATCGCATCGCCGAAGAACGAGAAGGAGAAATTGGGTTCCACCGTCGGCGCGTACGCTCCTGAGGTTGGGAACAGGTGTGCCACGTAGCCTAGAAAGAACAACAGCAGCAGTGCAACCCAGAAGTAGGGGAAGGTGCTGAAGAAGCTTCCTGTCAGGGTAGGGACGGTGTCCCGCCATGTGCCGCGACGCCACGCCGCAGCCGCTCCCAACAAGGTGCCGACAATGAACGCGACGATCGTGGTGAGCCCCACGAGAGTGATCGTGTAAGGCAAGGCCCGCAGGACAAGGGATGCCACGGACTCGGGGAAGAACGTGTAGGAGACCCCGAAATTGAGCGTGAGGACCTGGTGCAAGTATTCAACGTACTGCTGCCAGATGTTGCCGGACGGCACACCGAGCTGCGCCTCGATCGCACGTTTGGTCGCAGCCGAGACTGGACCACTTTGCGAGAGTTTGGCTATGGCCGCGTCCGCGGGCGAGCCAGGCATCAACCGCGGCAAGATGAAGTTCAGCGTCACGGCCGCCCACAAGGTGAGCAGGAACAGCCCCACCTTACTTAGCCAGAACCGCAACGTCGGGGACAGGAGGGGCGCGCTGTCCTTGCGCTCCCGTGGCCCGACGCTTGCGTTTGAAATTGCCTCACTCATCAGTGGCCCTCCTTAATTTTTATTCAGGTGGGTAAGGATTGCCAGCGGCGCAACGCCATAAGTTTGCGGCGCCATGTAGGGATCTTGCGCGCTCGGCCAGCCAGTGAACTTCTGCGTGCTGAACAATCCCCATAGTCCCCCGTTGTAGAGCCCAATGACCGGAAGCTGCTGATACATGATCTGCTGCAGTTGGCGGACTATTTGTTTCTGCTTTGCTGGGTCAGTTGTCCCCTGGTACTCGGCGAGCAGCCGGTCGGCATCGGCGCTCTGGAAGCGCTGGAAGTTGTTGGACGCCTGCTTTCCCGACGGCACATAGAACGTCGAGGAGAGCAAGTTGTTGTATGCCTGAAAGACATCGCCACCGCCGGTACCCCCCATTGCCATTTCAAAGTCCCCGTTAGCAAGCGCCGACTGGTAGCCTGCCGGCTGAGGAGCCTTGATCGTGACCTTGATGCCCACGGCAGCGAGTTGCTTGCCCACCTCCTGCACCGCTCTCAGCCAGTCGGAATAGCCGTTGGCTGTGGTGATTGCGAAGGTAAGTTGCTGACCAGCAGAATTCACGAGGCTGTTGCCTTGCAGCGTGTATCCGGCCTTCTTGAAATAATCCAGCGCGGTTTTTTGATCTTGGGTGATCAGTCCGCTGGCGGGGATCGACGGGTCAAGGTAGTTGTTCTGGTTCGGCAGGAGCAGTCCCACTGTCGTGGCAGCCTGCATGTACCCTTCTGATGCGGAGCCTGCGATGCGTGTGCGGTCCAGCGCGTGGGAAATACCTTGGCGCAGGTTCACATTGTTGAACGGTGCCTTGGTCAGGTTGGGGATCAGAGAGATGACCCCGCCCACCGGGAACCACCATTTGTTGCTCGAGTTCGCCTTCCCCCAGGTTCCCTTGACATCGGAGATAAACGCGTACGCCCAATCGTAGCCTTTGGCAACAAGGTCCAGTTGGGTATTAGTCGCGGGAAGCACAATGTGCTCTATCTGCACCTTCTTGGCCTGCCAGTAATTCGGGTTGCGGTCCATTGAATATTGTTGGGGAGCAAACGCCCCCACGGTGAACGGGCCGGTGCCCACGGGATTGGGGTCTTCATAGGTCGTGGGGTTTTCAACGTCTTTCCAGTGGAGCTTCGAGACGATGAGGGTGTTGCCGATGATGGCCACGGCCGGCGAGTCGGGCTTCTTGAGATGAAAGACAACGTGCTCTCCCTTCGCCTCGATGCTTGCCAAGCTCGACCACGCACCGAATGTGTCAAGAGCGGGGAATTTCTTCAAAAGCTCAAACGTAAAGACGACGTCGCCGACGGTCATCTTTTTCCCGTCGCTCCAGCTGACGCCCGATCGGATCGTCATATCGATCGTTGACGCGTCTGGCTGCGTGTACTTCGATGCGAGCCAAGGCGTCAGCTCGCCGTCCAGCGGATTTTGCAAGAGAAGCGGCTCGAACACATAGTTGGTGGCCGTGCGCTTGTTGGGCAGAAACGGGTTGAAAACCCTTTGAAAGGTGGGAGAGCCCGTGTCTCCGGATACCAGCATGGTGCCCGAGCCAAGCGACGGATCGGGTTGGGAATGGATTTGAATATTGCAGCCGCCTAGAGCAGCCGCCATAACGAGAGCAAGAACGAGGGCAAGAGCGGAGCGGCTTCCTCCGTGCACTGACTTAGGCGAGACTCGGAACGGGAGCATTTGTGCCTCTTTCGCCTGCGAAAAATCGCCAACGTAAATCGCACTACCTGTTGCCGCCAACTCTAGCCACTTGCCTTTCCCCCGGCAATGGAAAGACGAGACTTGGCTAAAGTGCTCCCGAAATGGGGAACCTCGGAACGCGTTTTCGAGAGGCCAGTAACTCCAGATGGAAAAGAGTGAGGATAAATGGACGCAAAGGAATCGGACAGTCTTGAACTCATGGATCAGGTCAAATCGACAGATCACTTCCGATCGACACCCGGCAGTCCGCCTTGTTTGGCACGCCCTGATTGGCGGTCCCTGGACGGACTGGCGGTGTGCCCGGCGTCGGGCTTCCACTTAACCAAGCCGCATCCTCAATTTAGAGGACCAAGAATTCCGCGTCGGCCTCCGCCTCTGGACAGCATCTTCAAATTGCGCAACCATGGGCCCATCAGTTCGTGAACGAGACCATCGGTGGATCGCTACGAGTCGACCACCCACCCTGCCAGGAAGACGGAAGTGCGATGAGCCAAAATTTCAAAGTAGGAGACCGGGTGAGCTGGGACTCGGAAGCCGGGCGGGTTTCGGGAAAAATCATTAAAGTTCACACGAAGGATTTCCTCTATAAGGGACATCAACGGCGCGCCAGCACGGATGACCCCCAGTATGAGATTGAAAGTGAGAAGACTGACCACGTCGCAGCGCACAAGGGCGAGGCGTTGCGCAAACTCAAGTAGTGCAGGCATAGGAAAGCCCCAGCGAAGTGGTAACAGGGGCCCTAGCCATTATTACTCCGCTGCGGGGAAGCCTGCCCTGCCCTGTTGTACCGTGGGCAAATGGGCAAGCAGGAACCGCTTCGATGGTCGCCACGATGGTGCGTGGCGCACTCACGGAAGGTCCATGGGCAGTGGCCAAAGCACCCGGGCATGGTGCCCCTCAGCTGTTCACGATCGGTCATTCAACCCGGGATTTCGACGATCTGCTCGCTATGCTGCGCACCAACGGAGTGACTGGGTTGGTTGATGTGCGTTCGTTTCCAGCGTCGCGGAAGTATCCCCAGTGGAACCAGGCCGCGATCAAGGCTGCGTTGCCGGCAGACATCAAATACCGGTGGTTCAGGGACCTTGGGGGCCGGAGGTACACGCCCGTGGGGGTGGCCACTCCCAATGGCGGGTGGCGGGTCAAGGCTTTCCGCGATTACGCAGACTACATGGCCAGCGCAGAGTTCCACTCAGGCCTCGTTGAGTTGCTGCAGGCCACCAGCGAGTCGGTGCCTGCCATCATGTGCAGCGAGGCCGTGCCATGGCGGTGCCACCGGCGGCTCATCACGGATGCGCTGATCGTCGAGGGGGTGGAAGTGTTCCACATTATGTCGGCCACCTCGACCAAGCCCGCAGAACTGACCCCGTTCGCATCGGTGCAGGACGGGAAAATCACTTATCCCGCATAAGAGTGACCACGGGTGTGGACGTGCCGGCAGCTACCTCAGGAATTTGCGCCCCGGCCACCGGGCCACGGTCCCGGGCACGGTCATGAAGGCGTTGTAGTCCACGCCGGGCACGGCGCCCCGCCCTATCCTCTGTGCCAGCAGCTCAAAGGTGGGCTCGATCAGGGAGTGCATCACGTTCTCGTCGTAATCCTTGAGCACCAGATAGTTCCCCCGTGAGCTGGCCGCACCTAGCAGTTGAGGGTGATGCGGGTAGATGTTCTGTCCTTCCCCAAAACATGCGGCTCCCAGGACTCGAACAGGGCCCGCCCATCCAGCATGAACCCGCGTGCCCCAAAACCCCTGTAGTCGTCCTTGCCCCAAGGACGACGCCGTTCCCCACCACCAGTACGTAACCCTCCCCTGCCGTTGTGGGAATGTCCAAGCCACAATCCAGCATAGGGTCCAGGGCCAGCACGATATCCACCTTCCTGTCTTCACCCCTCCTTGGGCACTGGCAGCGGTGAGCGCTGCTGCGGAGGCTGAGGCAGCGGTGCCGCGACAGCCCGTCAGCTCGGCGATCTCCGCTACCAGCTACTGTGCCGTGGCTGCCAAGGAATCATTTGCCCACAGAACCCGGACAGCGTCTGCCAGAGCCAACGTTCCGGGGTCGGGCCTCCACCGCTGGAGGCCGGGTACCGCCACGGGTGCCAGATGATGAGTGGCGGGGGCTTCTGTCGTGGTCATCGGGTGCATCTGTTTTTATGGGTGGGTTGGTTTTTATGGGTGGGGCAAAAGTATGGTCTCGATTCTGTGTGCGGAGCAGCCTTACCCTGGTTCGGTGCGCCGCATGCCCCACACCTAGAACGGTAGGATCGGTGCCACGACTACGGGAAATCTTCTGGAGGGTGGCACCATGGGACAGCAGGCAGGCACAGTGCAACAAACCAAGGACTTGACGCGGCAGATCGTGGTGGGCGCCAGCGCGGTCGTCGCCGTTGTCGGTTCCTTCATCGGTTCCGGCGCCGCAGGAGGCACCGAGATCCAGAATGCCTCCAACGGGGCTCTGGCTGCCGATGCGACCCTCATTGCCCCGGACGGACCGGCGTTTTCCATCTGGATCGTTATTTATCTTGGCCTGGTGGCCTACGCCGTGTGGCAGTTCCTGCCTGCCCAAAGGACTGCGAGCCGCCACCGCTTGCTGGGTTACCCGGCAGCAGCATCACTGCTGCTGAACGCGGCCTGGATACTGAGCATCCAATTTGATCTACTCTGGCTCAGCATCCCGATCATCATCGCCCTGTTGGCAGTGCTGGCTCGAATCTTCGTGCTCCTGCAGCGCCATGAACCGCTGAACACGCTGGATGCGGTCATTACGGATGGCACCATGGGCCTGTACCTGGGGTGGGTGTGCGTGGCCACAGCGGCGAACATTGCTGCCGTGCTGGTGGCTTCCGGCTTTGCTGGTTTTGGCTTGGCCGCAAATGCCTGGGCGGTGCTGGTTCTCGCAGCGGCGGCCGCCATCGGCATCGCCTTGGCCATCTACGGCCGGGGCCGGCTCGCACCTTCAACCTCACTGTGCTGGGGCCTGGCCTGGGTGGCCGTGGCACGCTTGGGCGGGGATTTGCTTTCCACCCCGGCAGCCATCACGGCCATAGTGGGGGCGGTGCTGGTTCTAGCCGTGACGGTTGCCACCCGCACGCGCGATGTACGGGGTTAGCATGAGGGGCATGTGCACAGCCTGGGATCCCACGTCGACACTGAATCCCCTGCGACCCTCCCCCGGACGGAACAGTTGGACCTGGCCAGCCGGACACTACTGCCCGGGCTCATCGACCCGCACATGCATTCCTCCATGGTCCAACTCAACGACTGGGTCGATGTGAGCCCAATGGGCAGGCCCAGCGCCGATGATGTGTTTGCCGCGCTCCGCGACGCGCCTGCTGTGTCGACAAGCTGGTTCCCGACCGTCCGCTTCTGGTGCTGGCAAGCAATGGGCACATCGCGTACGTGAATTTGGCGGCGCTGGCCCCGGCCGGAGGGGACAGGAACACCCCCGACCCGCCGGCCGGACGCTACACCCGCGACGAGCGCGGCGAACTGACCGGCCGCCTCGAGGAGTCATCGGCCTTAGGCGCCTTCGGCCAAGGGATCCCCTTCGTCACCGGCTAAGCTGCCACAACCCGCATCCGCGAACTCTTGTGGCATGCCGCAGGCAAGGGCGTCACCCTGCTCCATGACGGTGGCATCGGATCAATTGACGGCGCCACCGACCTGGCCGGCCTCCAGAACGCCATCGACGCCGATTCACCCGTGCGCTACCGGGGAATGCTCGTTTCCACCGCCTATGACGCGTGGATGGAGATGGGACTGCACCCCGGATTCGGCGACGGCCTCTTCAGGGTGGACGGCATCAAGGCTTGGTCCGACGGCTCTAACCAGGCCGGCACGGGCTTCCAAGGCAACCCTATCTGGGCAGGAAAAGCCGCGGCACGCTGAATTATTCACCGGAGCAACTGGCCGAAGTGGTCCTGAGCGCCCACACCGACGGCTGGCAGATAGGGGTGCATGCCAACGGTGATGCCGCCATCGGCTCGAGCACTGCAGCGTCATGCGCCCGGAACATGTTGAGAGAATGGTTGCACTGGGCCTGTCGCCGTCGTTTTTGATCGGCCACGTCCGCTGGTGGGGCAAGGCTTTCCGCGATCGCCTTCTGGGCACGGACCGCGCAGCGTTCTACGATCCCTGCGCTTCGGCGTTGAGAGCCGGCCTGCGGATCTCGTTCCACAGCGACTGCAGTGTGACTCCGCTAGAGCCTCTGCGTTACGTTCAGGATGCCGCCACCCGGATCATGGCAGACAGAGGGCGGGGAGGTTCTCAATGCCAACGAAAGCATTGGCGTGGAGGCGGCGCTTCGGGCTGTCACGATCGATGCCGCCGGGCAGTGCCGCGCAGATGACATCACCGGCTCCATCGAGGTGGGCAAGTACGCCGATCTGGTCCTGCTGGAGGAGAATCCATTGGGGGTGGAGCCGACGTCGACCGAGCGCATTGCCGTTTCCCAGACGCTGCTTGCCGGCAAGGTTTGTTCGCGCTAGCTGCTGGCCGGTGCAGGTGTTCTGAGGGCACAGCCTTTGGATCGGACAGTCTTCGGAATGCAATGGCGAGGGTGCGGGGCAGTAGCCTCTTTCCATGACCGCTGACAATTCCAAAGCCGCTGCCACGGACCCTGGCGAGAACCCAACCCCTGAGTCAACCCCCTCCGGGGAGGGCCGACGATTCTCCGCCGGAGACCTCGCGCCTGCGACAGCTGTGGGATTTGTTTTCCTGATTCTGCGCATCTTTGCCGTATCGGGGTACGACTGGAACACCGCGTTCGCGGTAAGCACCACGCTCAGCCTGAGCGACGGCCTAGCCTTGGTCTTCGGGTCCCTCATGGCCGGTCACGTTCTTGTGCAGATTCTGCTGATTGGTGTTCTCCCACTTCTCATCGCCACGTACCTGTGGTCTACGCGCGGCCATCGTGCCACGGTGCTGTTGGCCACCGCACTGGGCTCCGTCACGCTGATAGCACTGACGCTCAGCTTCCGCTCCTGGTGGTTGCCTGCGGCAACGGCAGCCGTTTTTGGCGTCTTTTCGCTAATTCGCCGACTTTCCGTCAAGCATTGGCTGCGCCGAATGTTTTCGGTGGCCATGGCCAGGGTCGGTGGGGTAGCAGCGGTGGCGGTCCTGCTCGTCGCCGCCTTCATTCAGACACCGTGGGTGCCCCAGGAACAGATCCTGACCCCTTACGGCTCCATCACCGGCTACGTCCTCAGCGTCGACCCTGGCTACCTGAACGTGCTGACCGACAACCACGAGTTTGTCATTCTCAACATTTCCGAGGTGCTCTCCCGCAAATAAGGCGGACGCAACATGTTCTGCACCCAGGCAGCTCCGCGCCCAGCAACCCCAAACCGCCGGAAACCCGGTGGGTTCAACCAACCTCCGCGCGCAAGGTGTCCCAGGGCCGCGCATTGGGGCAGCACAGATGGTGGGAGTCAGTGCCATCCTGCCGCGATCATGCCACGTGGGCAAAACGCGGTTACACGCCTATCCTTGGCAGACACTGCTTTGCCCGCACCAAAGGAAACATGCACCAAAGGAAATCCACCAAAGGAGTACCCCTTGACTGCCACCCTCACGTACCGCCATCTCTTCGGCCCCGGCCCCAGCAACTGCTACCCGGAGGCCATTGCCGCCTTGGGCAACCCGGTCCTGGGCCACTTGGATCCGCTGTTTCTGGAAATCATGGACCGTGCCTGCGAGGGCCTGCGCCAAGTGTGGGGAACCGCCAATAGCCGTACCCTGCCCCTGAGCGGTACGGGATCGGCAGGCATGGAGGCGGCTTTTGTGAACACGGTGGGGCCCGGTGATGTTGCCGTCATCGCCGTCAACGGCCTGTTCGGCGGGCGCATGTGCGAGATCGCCCGCCGTGCCGGGGCTGAAGTGGTGCGGGTAGAGCATCCATGGGGCCAGCCCATTGACCCCGAACGGGTCGCGGCCGCCCACCCCAACCCGAAGGTCATTGCCGCCGTCCACGCCGAAACCTCTACAGGGGTACTTTCGGACATCGCAGCACTTGGCCAGCTCAAAGGTGACGCCCTGCTGATCGCCGACGCCGTCACCTCCATCGGCGGCCTGGAACTGCTCGCCGATGACTGGGGCATAGACGTGGGCTATGCCGGCACACAAAAGTGCCTGGGCGTGGCTCCCGGCCTGTCCCCCTTCACCATCTCCGACGCCGCATTCGAGCGCCGCATCAAGGACCCGCAGTCCTGGTACCTGGATTTGGGCCTGCTCGGCGGCTATGTCGGCAGCGCCAGCGGCAGCCGTCGCACCTACCACCACACCGCGCCGGTCACCATGATTGCCAGCCTGGAGGCAGGCGTGGGCCGGGTGCTCAATGAAGGGCTCGACGCCGTCCAGTCCCGCCATGCTGCAGCTGGACTGGCGCTACAAAACGGTTTGCAGGACATGGGCCTGGAACTCTTTGCCGCGGAGGGCAGCAGGCTTCCCAGTCTGACCACGGTCAAGGTGCCTGAGCGCGTGGACTCGGCCGCCGTCCGTGCCTACCTTCTGGAACGTTTCAACATCGAGATAGGCGCCGGGGTGGGCGAGTTCGCCTCCACTGTGTGGCGGATCGGCATGATGGGGCCCAACGCCAACCCAGATTCCGTGGTGCTGGTCCTTGGCGCACTGCAGGAAGCCCTCACCAAAGCCCGGCGCTAAGAACGAGGAAATGGCTGTGGCATCCACCCGTTGGTGGATGCCACAGCCATTTGCCCTGTGCCAGCTTTCAGAAGCTAGTGGCTGCGCCGCTGCCGGCCGCGGTTTCTTGCGACCATCGCGCCAAGTCCGGCCACAAGCATCAACCCGGCAAATGCCGCCAGGATTGTCAGCTTGGAATCGACCCCTGTGCTGGCCAGGTCATCCGCAGCCGCCCCAGCCGAGGTGCTTGTTGCCGGTGATCCGCCTTCAGAAGGCGTCACCGCTGCTGCGGTGGCAGCACCTGCAGGACTGGTGGAGGGTCGTTCGCTCTGATCCGTCGTCGGCGGAGTCGTCGTCGGAGGAACCGTCGTCGGCGGAGTCGTCGTCGGAGGAACCGTCGTCGGAGGAACCGTGGCTTCGGGCTCACCAACGCTCACGTCCAGTGCTCCCACCACGTTCCAGCCATCACTAGAGACAGCCAGCACCGTTGCCTTGCCTGGGCGAAGCCCCGTGACAACGCCGTTGGCATCAACCGATGCGACAGGCTCAGTGCCGGCCACGGCTTGAATCTCCCAGGTTGCCCTCACATCGGCAAAAGCTGCCGGACGGCCCGTGGCAACCAACCGGATTTTGCTGCCAGGCTCGGCGATGTTGGTCGCTGAACGCTGTTGCATCCCCGTCGATTCTGCTACTTCCACGGCCGCCAGGCGCTTAGGCAATGCGGCATCCGTTCCCAAAACTCGCAACTCTGAGATGGCAATGCAGCCCAGACTGCCATTGGCCAACTTGCCGGCCGCCATGACGAACCTGACCTTGGTGGTGGTCACTGCGCCAAACTGCACCACGTTCTTGCCTTGTGCAGGCTGAGCCGGCGTCGCTGCAGCGGAGGGAACGTTCTTCCAGTCGCTGCCGTCCAGGTACTGGACCGTCACAGCGGCAGGCGTGGGGGCCCCTGAATCGACAAACACGTAGAACTCAGCGGATGAAACTGTCCGGGCCCCGCCAAAGTCCACCGTGATGGTGTCTTCGGCGCGCGGGGTCGCAATCCAGTTGGTCCAGAGGTTCTTCGTCTCTCCGGTGCTAGCAGTGGCAATAATCCCATCATTGACCTTGCTCAGCGAGTCACCGCCGCCTGTGTTGGAATACGTTGCGCTCACCGTCACGGCAGGGTTCTCCGACGCCAAGGCCAGGTTGCGGTTTTGTTCCCCCGCGTAGCCAGCCACACTTTCCAGGCCTGCTGATTCGCCGGCGCCAACACCCGTGAACTTCACGCGCACATGGCGTGCGGACACCGTGGAACTGAAGGTGAGGGACCCGGTGGAACTGGCCGTGGCCGGAGCAGGCGTCCAGGCCGATCCGTCCAAAGACGTTTCCACCGTGAAGTTGCGCACCGATCCGGCAGCAAGCTTCACATCAATGCCGTTGAGCGCAAAGTTCGCTCCGAGGTCAACACTCCAGACCGGTGCTGCCTCACCCTTTGCAGAACGCCATGCGGTTCCTACCGCGGTGTCATTGGCCAAGGCGGCACCTGCACCGTCAGCTGAGGACGTTGCCATGCTTGACTTACGTGCCACCACGTCCGCCACGGGGAAACCCAGCGTCTTGAAGTTGTACATGCCCACGGGCGATTTATCGCTCGAATCTCCCGCAATGGAAATTCGCACATAACGGGCCACGGCGCTGAACGCGTCCTGGCTTTCGTTTCCGGAGACTGTGTTGGCGCTCTTGTCCGCCACCGTGTAGTAGTTTTCCCCATCATTGGAAACTTCGATGGTGTACTTGTACGCCCTGCTGCCATCGAGCCACGTCACCAAGGTAGAGGTGAGCTGGTGCCGGGCTCCAAGGTCCACCGACCACCAGGTGTTCCCGCCACGGCCGCCCTGCCAGTATTGTGCCGGGTTGCCGTTGTTGGCCACGGCCGGCTCATGTCCCGAAGCGAAGTTGGAGGCCATCACGCCAGGCTTTTCCTGAGCAATATCAAGGGAAGCAGGAGCGGAACTTGCAGATCCGAACAGCTTGAACTCGGCGACTCCGGCCACACCGGTGGCGGCGTTCTCCGGGAAAACTACCCGCACGTAGCGCCCTGACCGCAGCCAGGTGTCGCTGACCTTCTCGCCAGCATCGTGGGGGCCTGACTTATCCAGCGCCGTGTCCCAGACAATGCCGTCCTCGGAATACTGGATCAGATACGGGTAGGCTGCCGATTTGTCCCAGACCAGCGTGGAGCCAGTCAAATCATGGCGCGTCTTCAAATCAAGCATCAGCCAGGAATTGCCTGCAGCAGTGCCCGACTTCCAGGACGTGCCCAGATTCTGGTCCACGGCAGCACCGGCCGTGGTCCCTGCCGCAGAGCTCGAAGCGGTGGCCACGGAGCCGGTGGCCACGTTGGTCCCGGACGCCTCGCCGTCGTCGTACTGGGGTGCAGGCAGCCCTGGCACCTCGTCGCTGGTGATGGTGGTGGTGCCTGCGGCAAGCCCGGCCCTGCTTGCCGTCAAGGTGATTTCCCCTGCTGCGCGTTTGGCCCTGACCCATACGGCCAGCTGGCCGCCCTTCATGGTCAAGGTGGTCGGCCCAACAATTTCGCCCGGACCGGTCACAGAAACGTTGACAGTCCCGCCGTCGTTGTAGGCCACGGTGCCATTGGCATCCTGAACGGCAATGTGCACGAGGCGGGCGTCGGAGCCATCAGCATGCAGCGGCGTCTGTGTTTCCTTGCTCAGGGCGATCTTGCTGGCAGTCCCAGCGGTCTTGACCGAATGCGTGGCCACCACAACACCGCCAATGAGCGCCTCCGCGCGCAGTTCGCCAGCGCTGTAGGCGCCGACGTCGAACGTGAAGGGTGGGTGCGGCAGGTTGGCCGTGTCCTTGGTGGTGTCCGGGGACTGCGTTGCAACCAATGTGCCGTTCTTGAAAAGGCGCACCTGCTCTGCGTTGCTGAAGACCTTCACCGAGGTGGGTGAATTGGCCGACCAGGTGTTGGCGATGAATGCCATGGGACCTGAATCAACCCCGGGAATCAGCACGTCTGCATTGCGCTGGGACTTGAAAAGGTAGGTGCCAAATTTAGGAATCCGGTAATAGTCGGTGACACCCATGAGGGAAGCCCCCGGGTTGTACCCGCTCATGTCGGCAAAGTCCCACAGGGCATCGGCACTGAACCAGTCCATCCCCAAGTTGGCGTTGAGCCCCTCTTGGTGGTTGGCGGCCTGGCTGAGGCTGTTGCGACTCTGGTTCGTGAAGTCATAGTTTTCACGCGGAACCCGCGACGTGGAGGAATTTCCACCGTAGTCCCAGTCTCCCCATTCACTGATCAAAATGGGCTTGGTCTTGGTTGTCTTGCGGATGTCATGCTGGGACGCGCCAACATAAATATCAAAATAGTCCAGCCACCCTGCGGTGAACATCTGGTTGCCCGGGTATTCCTCATGGGCAATCGAGTTGGTCTTCTGTGCCCATTCGGCACTGTAATTGCTCTCATTGAGGCTGGTTTCCCATGCCACCACGGACGGGTGATTGCGGTCGCGACGAATCATGTCACGCAATTCCTTGTAGCTGTTCTCCTTGAACGCGGTGGTGTTGTTGAAAGTCTGCCACCCAGTCATGGAATTCAGGACCAGTACACCCAGCTTGTCCGCCGCATCATAGAAGGCGGGGTCGTTGGGGTAGTGAGAGGTGCGGATGAAATCAAAACCCGCGTCCTTGACCCGCTTCACGTCCTCATAAATGCTGGTGTTAGGCACGGCATTGCCCAGACCGTAAATTTCCTGGTGCTTGTTGGTGCCGATCGCCTTGAACCGCGCACCGTTAATGAACAAGCCGTCATGGCGCCACTCAATTTTGCGAATGCCGAATTGTTCGGTGAGCTGGTCCACCACTGCCCCACCAGCAAGCACGCTAACGCGCGCATGGTAGAGATTGGGGCTATTTGGGTGCCACAGTTTTGCATTCGTCACGGTGAGCTGCTGCTGGATGACCGAGCTTTTGCCGGCACCGAGCGGCTGTGCCGTGCTGGTACCCGTGGCCACCACCGTGTTGGAGGCATCCAAGATCTCGGTCTTGACCTGCACCGAGGTGCTGGCTGCGGTGTCGTTTTGCACATCAGTGCGCACCTGAACAGTGGAAGACGCCGGATCGACAGTGGGGGTGGTGATGAACAGTCCGCCTCCGGCAACCTCGTTCTTGGACACGGCGTCGGTGATGTGGACGCGATCGGTCACCGTCATGGTCACATCCCGGTACAGCCCGCCGAAGTAACGGAAGTCAACACCGGTGCGCCCGGGCCCGAATTCCGCATTGGGACGGGTGTCAATGCGGACGGCAATGAGGTTCTCACCTGGTAGAAGTTTGTCGGTAACGTCCATGCTGAAGGGTGTGTAGCCGCCGACGTGCGTTGCTATCTTGGTGCCGTTGAGCCAGACCTCCGCCTTTTGCATGGCCGCTTCAAAATCGATGGAGACCTTTTTGCCGGCTGTTTCGGCGCCGACGGTGAATTTCTTGCGGTACCAAGCAGCCCCAAGATATTCGGTGACGTCCTCGGGGGTATTGAACTTGATGTTGTGGGGAAGGTTCACCCAGCCCCAGCCTGAATCATCGATGGAACCAAGTTGGCCGTCGGTGACATCTCCCTGGTTGAACTTCCAGTCAGTATTGAAGTTCTTTACTTCACGAGTTCCAGATTCTGCGACGTGCGGCGCAGGGGCCTGCTGCACAACGGATTGTTGGGCGCTCGTCAGCGGTGCCGCCTGGGCCGGAACACTCATGGCAACCATCGGCAGCAGAACGGCAACAGCCAGCACGTGGCGCCCCCAGCGCCCGCGTGTGAGAAACATGGAGTTCATATTTTCCTATCCAACGCCGCCGACTGACTGGTACAAGACCGGGCCCATCGCAGTTGCGCAGTTGTGTTTACAAAAATTGAAAGAACTCAAAATCTAACATGATTTGGATCACAATAAACAAGAAGATGCGCGAAAAAGTGTCATTTACTGCGGCGCCCGTCACAATTGCCCCGAAAGCCACGGGGACCCGGGCCAGTTACCGCCAAGGTTCGCAATATGCCGAACAGTAATGGACACGACCCTGTGATACGGATAACATTCTGGAGCATGAGACGCCCCACACTCCGGCTCCTTGCCAGCCTCGCCGCCGCGCCACTGCTATTAGCATTCCTGCCCGGGGTTGCCCCCGCTGCGGAATCTTCGCCCCTTGCGGGCCCGGGACTGGCAGGAGTTGTCCCGACGGTGAAGGACCTCAAACTCAGCGACGGCCAGCCCTTTAAATTGACGCCCTCCACACGCATCATCGTTGCCACCACGGGTGCGGCTCAGTTGCGCGATGACGCCGAACTGCTTGCCGGCGAACTCGTCGCACTCGATCAAAGCCGGCATCTGGGCATGAATCACGCCCCGGAGATTGTTGTTGGCACGGGAACGGCACGCTCCGGAGACATTGTTCTCCAGCTGGGCACGGTGCCCTCACTCACTTCAGAGGAAGGCTACAAACTCCAGGTGGACGGTGCCGTGACCATCACCGGCCCCAGCGATACCGGTGTCTTCTACGGAACGCGCACACTCCTGCAGTCCCTGGCCTCTTCCGGAGGCGCCCAAAGCGCAACCGTGCTCGATGAGCCCGCCAAACCAGAACGTTCCCTGCACGTGGATGCCGCTCGCAAGTACTACTCTCCTGCTTGGTTCAAACAAGTCATCAGGGACATGGCCTCCATCAAGCTGAACCAGCTGCAATACCACTTCTCCGAAAACGAGGGCTTCCGACTGGAAAGCAAGACCCATCCGGAAATCCTCAGCGATACTTTCATCACCCAGGCTGAGCTTGCGGACCTTTTGAAACTGGCCAAGCAGTACCACGTGGAGGTAGTTCCAGCACTGGATGTCCCCGGGCACCTCAACCAGTTGCTGAACAAGTACCCCCAGTTCAGGGCCTCCAATACCAGTGAGGGCACCAAGGTTCTGGA
Organism: Arthrobacter sp. LAPM80; assembly: GCF_046736435.1. Taxonomy (NCBI): domain Bacteria; kingdom Bacillati; phylum Actinomycetota; class Actinomycetes; order Micrococcales; family Micrococcaceae; genus Arthrobacter; species Arthrobacter sp. LAPM80. Next base: position 154,503 of record NZ_JBCHVD010000002.1, on the reverse strand, counting down.
CTATTCCAACCCGCAGGCCCGGGCCTTGCTGTTCGAGGTCATTGACGAATTCGCAGCACTGTTCCCCAGCAGCCGCTGGCATATGGGTGGCGATGAAATCTTCAACGTCGAGGACCCCAGCGATGCAGGCGCCCGCTTCCCCCAGCTGCTCGCCTACGCCAAATCTGAGGTGGGCCCTACCGCCAACATCCATGACGGTTACATCCACTTCCTGAACGAAGTCAACGCACACCTGAACGCACTCGGCAAGACGCATGTACGGGCCTGGAACGATGCCTTGTACGGTGCGGGCAGCACCGTAGCCTTGGATCCCAACATCGATGTCACCTACTGGACTAAGTGGCACCCCAGCATGCCGACGGTGGAGACGATTCGCGCGCGCGGCCATAAGGTCATTAACTTCAATGACGGTTTCTTCTACTATGTTCTGGCCAACCCTGGCGGCGCTTATGCCACTCCCCGGCCCGCATCCGATATTTACACCTCCTGGCGTCCGGGCGTATTCCCCACCAAAGATTGGACCGTACCAGCTCCCCAGAAAGCCCAGACGTACCCAGAACCCAGCCCGGATTGGATCACAGGATCCTCCTTTGCTATTTGGAGCGATGTCCCGGCACGGCAAACTGAAGAACAAGTCACTGCTGGCATTCGACTTCCCCTGCGTGCCATGGCTGAGCGTGTTTGGAACCCGAGTGGCTCCACCGCCAGCTACCAGGAGTGGCTGACGAAGGTTGAGGCCATTGGCACCCAGCCTGCCGCTGCCGACCTTGTCACTGCTCCGTCGCTGAACCTCACCAAGACCGGGGTGGCTGCACACGATGGTTCACCGGTGACGGGAGATCTTCAAGAAGGTGACAAAATCACCTGGCAGGTGCGCGCCACCAACAACGGCGCTGCCCGCCTCAACGTCACCCTGAGCGATGACCTCCGCGACGCACTGGATGAAGTGACGCTCAATGATGTGCCGACAGTGGAAGTGACCGATGCCGAGGGCGACGTGGTGCGTGAGCCCGGCACCAATGCGGCGCTCGGCCGTCCAGCGAGAGCATCCGGCCAGGAAGTGCCCAGTCAATGGGGTCCCGCGCTTGCCTTCGACGGCGTCACTGCCGGACAGTCAGGCCCGCAGGGATCGCGATGGTCCTCCAACGGGGCCGACGACGCCTGGCTCGCCGTCGAACTGGCCAAACCAACCCTGATCGATCATGTAACGATCTACTGGGAGGAAGCCTGCGCAGCCCGATACCGCATTGACGTTTCAGCCGATGGCACGGTGTGGACTCCGGCCACCGCGGAAATCACCCCCGTCTGCGGCAGCGTGGATCGGCAGCCACTGCTGGTGGATAAACCCGTTGCCTTCGTCAGGATGCAGGGCCTGGAGCGCACCCCGATCGGCGGTAAGAAATACGGCATGTCACTGTGGGAAATGCAGGTCTGGACCGGACCTGAAACCGGCGCCACCACGCCGCCTGCCTCACTCGAGGCCGGCGTCCTGACATGGAACGGTGCGCTCGAACCCGGGCATTCGGCAGTCCTGAACTACAACGGCACTGTCTCCGCCAAGGGCAACGGAAGGATCGTCAACACGGCCACACTGACCTCGGCCTACCACCCCGATTTCACGGCCAAGAAGAGCACCACGCACCGGCTCGCCCTAAATACCCCGACCGCCGAACCGACTGACGGCACCACCCCCACCGTCGAACCCACCGGGACCTCGCCTACCAGCGCAGCTGCCGACGTGCCTGCCAACACCTCACCCGCGGCATCGAATGGCGGCCAGGATCTGTCCCAGCCGAGCAGCGGATCCGCCGTCGGCCTGGACCAGCCGCTGGCTTCCACGGGTGCAGCTGCTACCGGGGCACTGCTCACGGCGGCAGCGCTTCTGCTGCTCCTTGGAGTTATTCTGCGGCGACGCCGGGCCACCCACGCATAATCGCCTGGCCAGCGCGCAGCGTCACAGGGTGTAACAGGTTTTTTGAAGAGGCAAAGAACAGCCCAGCACCACGGTGGCCTGGCACCGTCGCTGTCCCCCACCAAGACAAGCCACCGGCGTCGTGCTTCCTGCGGAGGACGTGCTGCGGGTGGTTGCGCCTATTGTTAAGTCAATGGCGTGCCGCGGCATGCGGCCCCAGGGATGGACGAGCACTACGGAGATTTTCGCGTGACTGACCTTTCTAGCGCCAGCGCTAACATACTGATCGCCGATTTTGTCAATATTGATGCGGCCGGCAAGGTCAACATCATTGGCGGCGGGATCCAATTTCTTGGCTTCGACCCCAATGCCGGCATGACAGCTCCATTCTCGCTGTTTGTGAGTGTAACCGTGAGCATTCCGGCCTTTGACGATACCCAGGCGGCGGTGGAGGTTGAGCTCGTGGACACCGACGGCCGGACAGTCACCGTACCTGGAACGGAGGGGCCGAATTTGTTGAGCTTCAACCAAGACGTTGATTTCAAACACACGGTGGCACCGAATGTTCAACAACCTCCGAGGGGATTCCCCGGATGCTCCAACGTGGTGCTGAACTTCCCCGGTGGACTTCCGCTGGCCGCGGGATCCACCTATGAGTGGGTAGTGCTGTTGAACGGTTCCCGGCTTTCCTCAAGCACCTTCTTTGTCCCGGGTGTTGCCGGGTAGAAATTCGGGGCGACCACGTCTAGGCCACGAGTGCCAGGCCTGAGCCGCAAGGATTTTTTCCGAGACGAGGACGCGCCTCGCCAGCTGGTGAATACGTTCGAAGAACGTGGCGCCCAGCGCCGGGTGGGGCGGGCGCCGTCGCGCATGGAAACACAGCCCTGCCGCGCTGAACTGATTGGGTCTACAGTGTGAACATGGGCAAGCATCCAGAATTTGACGACGACGACCTGATTCACGAGCCTTCAAGGCGTGATCCGCTGGCCGAGGTGTACTCGGAGATGGTCACCCCCGACATCGAGGAGATCAACGAGCACGCAAAAACATTGGCTCAGGAGTCCGAAAGCGAGCCAGACCAACTTTAAATCAGGCCCCGAAGACCCTCCTTTCAGGGAAATCGTTGCCGAAGGTACCGCCGGATCCGAGCGTGAGACTGAGCCGACTTTGAACCGTTCCACAGGTGCCGGCCGACCCCGCAAAGTGCGCAGAACTCGTGGAGCAAGCGTCCTCAACCGGTCAGCCCACCCCGCTCCCCCAACGCTCGGTTACATATGGCGTGTTTTTCCGGAACGCTCGGTTACTCATGTGGGCCACGACGGAAACCCTCCCGTCCGCCGTCATGATGACTGCCACGGCAGCCATCGCCAGCGGCACATGCTGCGGCTAGGGCCTTCGAAGTCCCGCAACACTGCTTTTGATGCGAGATGCCAGGCCACGTCACTGCGCTCCGGCATGGGCGGGCGGCGGAGTGCTCGCGCTCGGCGCCGCGATCGTTGGTGGGATTGTGCTCCTGCACCGCCGAGCGGCAAGGCTGACCCGCGCACCGTCTCCGTCTATGCCAGGCAAACCCGGGTGCTGGGGGCCGTCGCGCTCGCCATCTGCACCCTCTTCGCGGTGAACCTTGTCCTGACAGGTACCGCATCCTCGATCAGGCATTACCTGCCCTGGCTGCTGCTGGTGGCCTGGGCGCTCTACCTCCTCTTCTGGCGTCCGTGCCTTCTGATCCGCGTCGACGGGCTGGGCGTCCACAACATCCTGCGCGACCACGACATCCCCTTCAGCGAACTGACAGGCGTACGTGTTCTGCAATCCGTCAGCTTCGACACCGCCGCCGGGCGCATCGCCAGCTGGGGCGCCCCGGGTGCCGGCAAGCTTGGCCCGCGGATGCACACGGGCCCCGACGGCGCCCGCACCATGGGCCCCCTCCCCCACACCCAGTCAACGGTCCAGTCCGCCTGGGACGCGTGGGAACGCAGGCAGCCAATTGCCGGAACGCACGACGGCGGCTCCCCCATCCCCGGCAACGCCGCCTCCCAGCCCGGCCCGCAGGCAACGGTGACGACGCGCTGGAACGCGCCGGCCGCCGTCGTCGGTGTCCTGCTGGCAGCCCTGGCCATCGCCGGCGCACTGATGTAAGGCACAAAAAGAGGTTTAGGCAGGGCCTCCACCGGTGCGGTGGAGGCCCTGCCTAAACCTTATGACTGCAGTTAGGACTTGAAGCCCACCGCCGTCCAGTCGATCGACTGGAACTGGGCCGCGCCGTAGTTGACCAGTCCTGTCGTGACGCCGAAGGTGTTCGGGGTCGGTGTCAGCGGGATGACAGGGGTGTAGTTGAAGATCGCCTTGTCGATCGCGTTGGCCAGGACAACGCGCTTGGCCGGATCCAGCTCGGCGTTGGCCGCCCGCCACATCTCGCCCAGCTTGGTGTCGGTGATACCGGTGAAGTTCTGCCCGGCATCAGCAGGGTAGAAGATCGACTCCGTCGAGGCGACGGGATAGGCCGTGCCCGACCAGGCGAAGCCGGTCATGTCAAAGTTGGACTTGAGCACGTAGTCGGAGAAGAACTTGTCGGCGGGAACAGTGTTGTTCTTCAGCGTGATGCCCACTACCTTCAGGTTGGCCTGGACCTGTTTGAAGATCTGCTCGGAGACCGGGTTGTTGGCATCCAGCGTGTAGGTAATCTCCAGCTTCGTTCCGCCCTTCTCCTGGGTGCCGTCGCCCGCCTTGGTGTACCCGGCGTCCTTCAGCAGCGCCTCCGACTTGGCAGTGTCGTAGCCGATCACGGCCGTGGCGTTGTCCTGGTAGCCCTTTTGGCCGGGCATGTAGATGTAGCTGTTCTGGCTTGCCACCGGTGCACCGATGGGGCTCAGGCGGCTGGCGGAAATGGTGTCCCTGTCAATGGCGCGGGCCACTGCCTGACGGACCTTGACGTCGGCCAGCGGCCCCTTTGAACCGTTCATGGTGATGTGGTTCCAGGTCAGGCCGCCCGACTGTTGGATGGCGCCGTCGGCACGCTTCTTGGCAGTGTCGTAGTTGTTCTTGTTGGTGCCGATCGGGAAGGCGTCAATTTCCTTGTTGGCGTAGGCCTGGGCCATGGCGTCACGGGAGACAACCTTCATGATGATCTTTTCAAGCTTGGGCTTTTGGCCCCACCACATGGTATTCGGGACAAGCGTGACAACCTTGCCCGTGGTGTCAACGTTGGAGACCTTGAACGGCCCGCTCGATGGCAGCGGCTTGGTCTTGTATCCCTCGTTGAAGGCCTTCACATCGGAGGCAACGGCCGCCGGCAGGACCGCAGCCGTGGCCATGCCCGCCGTACTGCTGCCCAGGATTGAGGGCCAGTCCGCGTTCTTGTTCTTAAACGTGATCTTGAAGTTGAAGTCGGTGTCTTCCTTCGTGACAGCTTCCACGTCCTTGAAAACGTTGTCGCCGACGATCTGGTAGTCCTTGTTGGTGCCGTTGTTGGCCTTGAAGGTCGCGGCATAGTCCTTGTAGGTGATGGGCGTACCGTCCTCCCAGACTGCCTTGGGGTTCAGCTTGACCTCAATGACCTGCGGGTCCTCACCGGTGAGCTTGACCTCGGAGGCGTAATCGGGATTGACAGCCCATCCGCCATCGACGGTGGTGACCAGCGGTCCACCGAGGGTGGGATCCATGATTTCGCCGCCGGCCTTGACGTTTCCGTCGACCTGGAGCGTGTTCCAGTTATCGGGCAGTTGGTCAACGGGCAGCGTCAGGGTGCCGCCGCCCTTGACCGCGGCATAATCTGCCTTGGTCCAGGCGGTGGTGGGCAGCGAGCCCGTGTCAACAGCGCCCTTGCTGGCGTCGCCGGTGGGCTTGTTGCCACCTGCACCGCAGCCGGTGGCCGTGAGGGCAAGAACAAGGATTCCTGCCCCAACCATCTTGTTGATGTGTTTCATTTTTCCTCCCAATTGAATGTTCCCCGGCCGGCCATATGTCGTGGCCGGCGGGGTTGGTGGATTCGGTAAAACTGTTGTGGTCCTCATACGCCCGGGGCGGCCATCAGGTCGATATGTTCGGCATGATGGCAGGCAACGAGGCTGCCCTCGAGTGGCCGCTGCCGGGGGTCCTCGGTCCGGCAGCGTTCCTGCCCGTCATGGGCCATCAGCTTGTACAGGGGGCAGCGGGTGCGGAAATTGCAACCGCTGGTGTCCTCAGTGGGGCTGGGCAGGTCGCCTTCAAGGATGATCCGGTTACGGCTGCGCTCCACCGCAGGATCCGGGACGGGGACGGCCGAGAGCAATGCCCGGGTGTAGGGGTGCTGCGGGTTCTGGAAGATCTGCTCCGCCGGGCCGCTTTCCACAATGCGGCCAAGGTACATCACGGCAACTGTGTCCGCGATTTGCCGCACCACCGCCAGATCGTGGGCCACGAAGAGGTACGACAGTCCCAGCTTTTCCTGCAGGTCCTGAAGCAGGTTGATCACTCCGGCCTGAATGGACACGTCAAGGGCCGAGACCGGTTCATCAAGCACCACGATCCTTGGGTCGGTGACAAGGGCCCGGGCTATGCCGATGCGCTGGCGCTGCCCGCCGGAAAACTCGTGCGGATACCGCGACGCCATGTCAGGATCCAGGCCCACAAGTTGTAGGACGTCGCGCACCTTCTCCAGCCGTTCCCTGGCCGGCACGCCGTGGACGCTCAGTGGCTCGGCCACAAGGTCCTGCACCGGAAGCCGCGGATCAAGGGAGGCCATGGGGTCCTGGAACACGACCTGGATGTCCCGGCGCAGTGCCTTCTTGTCCCTGGCCGACAACGTTGCCACGTCCGTGCCGTTGATGGTGACCCGCCCGGACTGTGGTTTGGCCAGCTCAAGGATCTCCATGATGGTGGTTGATTTCCCGCACCCCGACTCGCCCACCAATCCCAGCGTTTGCCCCGACTTGATGTCAAAGCTGACGCCGTCAACTGCCCGCACCATGCCGATGGTGTGCTTGAACACCGATCCGCGGGTCAGCGGGAAGTGCCGTTTCAGCCCCTCGACGGCCAACACTTGTTCAGGCACGACGTCGGCCCGCTCGGCAGGCGCCAAGGGTTCAGGCACGGGGTACAGGGTGTCACGGGGCAGGGAACCGCCAGCAATCTCGGCCACCCTGAGGCAGGCGGCGGCGTTCTCCGCATCGGCCTGCGCTGCGGCGGAACCCTGGCCGTCGGTGGTTGTGGCGCCGGCGCCCTGCCCCCTGCCACCGACAACCATCAGCGGCGGTTCGGTGGTGGTGCAGGCTGCAATGGCCACGGGACAGCGCGGGGCGAAGGGGCAGCCCGGCGCAAGGTTGCTCAGCTGGGGCGGGCGCCCCTCCAGCGGCACGAGCCGGGTGTGGCCCGCCGAGGCAAGGTTCGGCATCGAACGCAGCAATCCGATGGTGTAGGGCATGGTCGGGAAGTAGAACACCTGGTCCACGGTTCCCGTCTCCACAATCCGCCCGGCGTACATCACGGCAATCCTGTCCGCATTCCCTGCCACCACGCCAAGATCGTGGGTAATGAGCACGACGGCCGCCCCTGTCAGGTCCTTCGCTTTCTGCAGCACCTCCAGGATCTGCGCCTGGATGGTGACGTCCAACGCCGTGGTCGGTTCATCGGCGATGATCAGCCGGGGGTTGTTGGCGATGGCGATCGCAATCATGGCGCGCTGCCGCATGCCTCCGGAGAACTCGTGAGGGAAGGCCTGGGCCCGGCGTTCAGGGTTGGGAATGCCCACTACCTTCAGGAGCTCCACCGCCCGCGCATTGGCGGCCACCTTGGACAGTTTCCTGTCGTGCAGTTGCAGGGCCTCGGCGATCTGCGCACCAATCGTGTAGACAGGTGTCAGTGCCGAGAGCGGATCCTGGAAAATGATGGAAATGCCGTCGCCGCGCAGCTTGGACAGTTCCCTGTCGGTACGGCCCAGCAGCGACCTGCCCTCAAAAAGTATGTCGCCGCTGATCTTGGCGGACGACGGCAACAGGCCCATGACGGCCAGTGAGGACACCGACTTTCCGGAGCCCGACTCCCCCACGATGCCAAGAAACTCCCCCTTGTCCACGTGGTAATTCACGCCACGCACCGCTGTCACCGCGCCTCCGGGTTGCGGGAAGGTGACGCTCAGATCGCGCACCTCGAGCAGGTGATTCGCCATGTTCGACGGCGTTGCGACTGTCCGCGCGCGGGCCTCGGTGGCCGGCGTCGAAAGGTATTCTGTGGCGTTCTCAGTCACGGTTCACTCCGGAGGTGGGATCGACGGCGTCGCGCAGGGCATCCCCGACAAGGCTGGCCGAGAGGACGGTAAAGACAAGGATTGCGGCGGGAAAGACAAAGAGCCAGGGGCGGGTTGCCGCGGCGCCCTGGCCCGCGGCCAGCAAGGTGCCCAGGGAAACGTCGGGGGCCTGGATGCCGAAACCAAAGAAACTCAGTGTCGTTTCGCTGAGGATGGCCCCGCCCACGCCAAGGGTTGCGTCGATGATCAGCAGCGAGGAAACGTTGGGCAGCACGTGCCGGCGGATGATGGTCCAGGTGTCAACGCCCATGAACCGTGCCGCCTTGATGAAGTCACGCTCACGCAGGGACCTGGTTTGCGCCCGGACCACGCGGGCCATGATCATCCAGCCAAACCCGGCGAGAAGGAAGATCAGGGCCACCCAGGACAACGACTTGAAAATGGGGCTGAGCAGGATGAACAGGAACAGGCTCGGCAGCACCAGCAACAGGTCGATGACCCAGACGATGGCCCTGTCCCACCAGCCGCCAAGGTATCCCGCCACCGCGCCGACGATTCCGGCGATAATGGCCGCCAGCGGGCCCACCAGCAGCCCGATGATCAACGACTTGCGCAGGCCGACAATGGTTTGGGCGTAAATGTCCTCACCAATGTCACTTGTGCCAAACCAGTGCACGGCGCTGGGGCGCGAGCCCATGTTGTAGACATCGAGGTCAGTGGCGTTCCAGGCGTTGGGAACCAGTCCGAAGATGGCCCACAGGATGATCGCACCCAGTCCGATGACGCCAACCCAAAAGCGCGGTGTGCGGCGCAGCCGGGACAGGATGAGGCGGAACCGGGAGACGGGTTTAGTGGACCTGATGACTTCGGGGGTGCCCGCTGCGGTGTCGGCGATGGGAATCTCTTCAAGCATCGACATGGCTAAACCCTCACTCTCGGATCAAGGGCCGCGTACACGACGTCGGACAACGTTCCGGCAATCAGGATCAGGATTGCGTTGAACAAGATGGCTCCGGTAAAGGCGTTGATGTCGCTTTCGGTGATCGCCTGGACCAGCATCTCGCCCATGCCGTGCCAGCTGAAGACGAGTTCTGTCACTGCAGCACCGGCCAGCACCGTGGCGAAGGAGTAGGCGAAGTAGGTGGACATCGGAATCAATGCGACCCTGACGCCGTGGCGGACAAGGGCCGAGCCCCGGGTGCGGCCTTTTGAACGGGCCGTGCGGATGTAATCGGCCGACAGGACATCGAGCATGGCGCTGCGCTGGTACCGGGAGTACCCCGCGGCACCCATCAGGGCCAGGGAAATGGTGGGCAGCAAAAGATGCGCGGCCCGGTCCCAGAACTGGACCCACCATCCGCCGTCGAGCCCGGCCGTGTATTCGCCCGTGAAGTTGATCAACTGGATGCCAAGGAAGCCGTTGGTCATCGTCGCGAGGATCATCAGCACGATCCCGAGCACGAAGGATGGAGTAGCCAAGATGGTGAACGAGGCGTAGGAGATCGCCTGGTCGCTGAACTTGTACTGGCGCACGGCGCCCCACACGCCCAGCGAGACGCCGAGAATCGCCGCAATGATGGTGCCAAGGATCAGCAGGCGCAAGCTGGTGCCGGCCCGGGCCACCATTTCCGCAATGACGTCGGAGTTGTGGACGGTGTCTCCGAGGGAGCCGCGGGTCACCAGGTTGATGATCCACGCCCACAGCCGTTCGATCACGGGGGTGTTCGGATTGACGCCCAAACCGTCCAGGATCGCGTTGATGGTGTCATCCGAGGGCCGGGGATTGCGGCCAAGATAGCGGCTGGCCGGGTTCAAGATGATGCTGGCCAAAACATAGGCGCTGAGCGTGGCAATGGCCGATAGCACCGCGTAATTGAGGAACCGTTTGACGATGAAACCGATCATGTGGCCGGCTTCCACAACTGGGCGACAGCGGCAGCGCGGCAACGGTGCGCCGTCCTCTGCGTCGATACGTGCAGTGGCATTCAACCATCCTTAAAACTGGGCCGCCGCCCCGTCCATGGGTGGTGGACCGGTCGCAGCGGAAGCTTTCATTTCCCTTTGGTGGATGCGGACTGTAATCCACCTCACACTCTTGGGTGCCAATGTACAGCAGTCGATTTTCGGCCCCGGGGTCCAAAAATGCCGGCATCCGGCAGGACTGCCCAAACGGACAAGGCGGGGCCGGACGGCAACCGGGAATGCACCCCAATTCGGGGCGGGGCCGCGGCTCATTGCCCCTTTGGGCAGGAAAACCGCAACGAAACCGTTACGCGCATATCTACCGCATACAACCACCCGGCACCCGGGCCAGGCGGGTGGGACGGCTACGCGGCGATCTTTTCCCTCGCCGGCTTCCTGGCCACGCCAACACCAACCGAGTCCGCGGAAAGCCGCTGGGCCAGCCATATCGGCACAATCGAAACGATGATCAGCACCACTGCAACAACATTGACCACTGGGGCCTGGTTGGGGCGGAACAGGTTCTGCAGGATCCAGATGGGCAGCGTGGTGTCCCCGGCGCCGATGGTGAACGTGGTGACAATGATTTCGTCAAAGCTCAGGGCGAAGGCAAGCAGGCCGCCGGCCAGCAGTGCCGAGCGAAGCTGCGGGAACGTGACGAGCCAGAACGTGGTGAACAGGCCCGCACCCAGGTCGGCGGAAGCTTCCTCCAGCCCCTCATTGGTGCGGCGCAACCGGGCAATCACATTGTTGAACACTGTCACCATGCAGAACGTTGCGTGGGCAATGATGACTGTCCACATGCTCAGCGGCACGCCAAGGATGGTGGTGAACATGTTATTCAGCGCGATGCCTGTGACGATGCCGGGCAGTGCGATGGGCAAGATGACGAGCAGGTTGACCACCTCGCGGCCAAAGAACTTGTACCGCTGCAGTGCCAGGGAGAGCAGCGTTCCGAGCACCAGGGATATGACGGTTGAAACAACGGCGACCCACAGGGAGGTGACGAGGGCTTCGCGGACACCTGTGGATTCAAAGGCACGCCCCCACCATTCAAGGGTGAAGCCCTTGGGCGGCCAGCCAAACGTCCTGTCGGCGTTGAAGGAGTTGACCACCACCAGCAGCAGCGGGGCGTAAATGAACAGCAGGACCAGCCCGGTGATGACGCCGAGAATCGTTTTTGCACTGCGTGAAAGTCTCATGGCTTCCTCCTACAGATTGTTCAGGGCACCGGTACGGCGCACCACGAAGAGGTAGATCATGATGATCACGATCGGGATCAAGGCCACCGCCGAGGCGAACGGCAGGTTGTTGGCAGCACCGACGTTGGCGTAGACCACGGTGCCCAGCATCTGCGTCTTGCCGCCGACAATCTGCGCTGTGATGTAGTCGCCAAGTGACAGCGAGAATGTGAAGATGGTGCCGGCGATGATGGACGGGACGAGGATGGGCAGCATGATAAGCCGCATGGTCGACAGCGGTTTGGCGCCAAGGTCGGAGGAGGCCTCAAGCAGGGAATCGGGCACCTTTTCAAAGCCAGCATGGATCGGCAGGATCATGTAGGGCAGCCAGATGTAGGCAAGCGTCAAAATGACGGCAGTCTCCGAATACCCCGGGCTTGAAACGCCGATGGGGGCACCGAGCCATTCAAGCAGGCCGCCGTCGGCCAGCACATTGCGCCACGCGTACGCCTTGACCAGGTAGCTGGCCCAGAGCGGCATGAGCACGGCCACGACAAGGATCTTTTGCCATTTGACGGTTGCCACCTTGGCGATGAAGAACGCGATCGGGATGGCAATCACCATGTCGATGACTGTGACAGCGACGGCGATCCAGATGGTGCGCAGGGTGATGATTTGGTAGACGGGGTCGGTGACGACCTGGATGACGTTATCGAAGTTCCAGGTGGTGGAGACCTTGCCCGTGAAGGTGTCAACGGTCCACAGTGCCGTGATGAGCAGTGCTGCGAGCGCTGCCACATAGACAAGGATGAGCCATCCGGCCGGCGCCGTCAGCAGCCCGGCCAGCCGAAGCCACGGGGTGCGGCTGAGCACTGCCGAGACGGTGTTCTTCTTTGCCCGGGGTACGACGGCGTGCGCCGGCGCCGTGCCCGTGTGCGACTTAGCGTCGGGCTGCGTCTGTAGTGCCATGTCCTCTTACCTTTGATTCTTGGATGTCGCGGGGTGGTGTGTGCGGCGGGAACGGTCCGCCGCACACACCGGTTGGTGCAAGGGCAGTTTTAGCCCTTGATCTCCGTCCAGGCCTTGGTCCATTCGGAGTAGTCCGTGCACTTGGCATCTGTGCGCCCGTCCAGGCACTTGGCCACGGGTGTTGTCCAGTACCAGATCTTCTCCGCGTAGGCCGCATCTCCTGAGTGGTACGTGGTGCAGTGCTCCTTGTCCGCTGTCAGGGCGCAGGACTTGGGGTTGGCCGGGGATTCACCGAAGTACTCGGCCACCTGTGCGTTGGCTGCCGGGCTGGCAATGTAGTCAAGCCACTTGTAGGAGCAGTTGGGGTTCTTTGTCTTGGATCCGATCATCCAGGTGTCCGACCAGCCGGTGGCGCCTTCGGTCGGCAGCAGCGTCTGGACCTTGACGCCGTCGGCCTTGGCAATGTTCGCACCCACCTGCCAGGTGGTGCCTACAGCCGTGGTGCCGGAGGCGAAGGACTGGACTTCCTTGACGACGTCGTTCCAATACTCGCCAATGTGTGTGCGTTGGGCCTTGAGCAGGGTCACGGCGGCGGCGAGCTGGCTGGCGTCCAACGCGTACGGGTTCTTGATGTTCAGCTCGGGCTTGTGCGCCATCAGGTACATGGCGGCGTCGGCGATGTAGATGGGCGAATCGTAGGCGGTGACCTTGCCCGAGTTGGCGCCGGCGTCGGTGAACACGGCGCTCCAGGAGGTGGGTGCCGGGGTGACCTTGTCGCTGCGGTACATCAGCAGGTTGGCGCCCCAGCCGTGCGGCATGCCGTAGTTTTTCCCGTCAACGGTGTTCCAGGCCTTGTCCTTTAGGAACGGGTAGATGTCGGGGTAGTTCTTCAGCAGCGACGTGTTCACGGGCTGCACGTCCCCTCCGGCGATCAGGCGCAGGGATGCGTCGCCGGAGGCGGATATGACGTCGTACTGGCCTGTGCGCATAAGCGTCACTGCCTCATCCGAGGTGCCGAAGGGCTTGAAGTTGACCTTGCAGCCGGAGTCGGCGGTGAACTTGGTGACCCAGTCGACCTTGGGGTCGTTGCTGCCGTCCTCCACGTAGCCGGGCCAGGCCAGGATGGAGACCTGCCCCTCCCCCGCGCCGATGGATTCCTTTAGGGAGTCCTTCACCTCCCCGCCAGAGGAGGTGCCGCAGGCTGCCAGCGCCAATGCTGCAGCAGCCAGTGTGCCGATGACTTTCAAGGCTTTTTTCTTTGCCACTGTCTTGTCCTTTGCGTATAAAAGTTGGGTGTTTTCAGGCTGCGTCGGGGAGCCAAACGGCGTCGTTGTCCGCCCAGCTCACCGACACGTTTTTGCCCACCAGGGATTGCTCCGCTGGCAGGTCGTTGTCCACCAGGACTACGACGGCGGGGCCGCCCTCAAGCGCGACCCGCACCTGGGTTGCGTGCCCCACATAGACGAGGGAGGTGACAGTCCCATGGAGTGAGCTGACGCCTTCGAGCCCGGCAGTGGTTCCGGCGCCGTCCCAGTGGACTGTGAGTCGTTCGGGCCGCAGCACAAACTGGCTGCTGCGGTTGTACAGGGTTGTTGCCACATCCGCGCCAAATAGATTGGAGGTGCCGACAAAATTGGCCACGAAGGCGCCGGTGGGGCGCTGGTAGATCTCGTGGGCCGTGCCGATCTGGGCCAGCTTGCCGTTGTTGAACACCCCAATCCGATCGCTCATGGTGAGCGCTTCCTCCTGGTCGTGGGTGACGAAGATGAACGTGATGCCCAGCGAGCGCTGCAATTCCTTGAGCTCGATCTGCATTCGCTGGCGGAGCTTGAGGTCCAGGGCGCCGAGCGGTTCATCCAGCAGCAGCACCTTGGGTTCGACGACGAGTGCCCGGGCCAGTGCGACCCGCTGCCGCTGCCCACCGGAGAGCTGGGACGGGCGGCGGGCCACGAACTTGCGCAGCTGGACGCGGTCAAGAGCTTCCACTGCACGTTCGCGCCGCTCGGCCTTTTTCATGCCCCGCACCCGCAGCCCGTAGGCGACGTTGTCGACAAGGGACATGTGCGGGAACAGTGCGTAGTCCTGAAAGACGGTGTTGACATCGCGCTGGAACGGGGCCTTGCCGCTGACATCCTGCCCCTCAAGCTCGATGGTTCCCGAGGTGGGCAGCTCAAAGCCGGCGATCAGGCGAAGGACCGTTGTCTTGCCCGAGCCCGAAGGTCCGAGCATGGAGAAGAACTCGCCCTGGCGGATGTCCAGGTCGACGCCGTCGACCGCCTTTGTTTCGCCAATGTTCTTGGCACCGAAGGTCTTGGTGAGGTTGCGCAGCCGGATGGCCGGGACATCCGCGGCGGCCCCTCCGGCGGTCCCTCCGGCGCCACCGCCGGCGGGGCTCCCGGCGGGGCTCCCGGTTAGGGAGGAGGCACTTGGGCTCATGGTGCCCGCCTTTCTTTTTCTGGTCTTGGACTGCAATCCCGCAGTGTGGCTTGGGTCACATTCCGGTGATGTTGGTAAATGCTATTACTTCAGATGTTTTATGTATAGCCCCCTGGAATAATCGCCGGTACGATGAACAAGCCGCACCACAACCACAGTCCCCGCAACCGAGAGGCAGGTTCCCTTGTCCCTGTCACCACTCGGCGCCTCCCGCAGCCTGGCCGCCGTTTTCACGCCCATCAAGTCCGGTGGGCTTGTCGATGAGGTGTGCCGGCGCATAGAACTCGCTGTCGAATCAGGGCTGCTGGCAAGCGGCCAGCGGCTCCCCAACGAGGTTGAACTGGCCGCGGCCCTTGGCGTATCGGCCGTCACGGCGCGCGAGGCACTCTCCCAACTGCGTGGCCAGGGCCTGATCCGAACAGTGCGCGGACGCAGCGGCGGCAGCTTTGTTACCGAAAATTCATTCCCCTCGGCCGCCAAGGCCAGGGACACGTTGAGAGCCCTGACCCGTCTGCAGATCACTGACCGTGGCCTGCACCTGCAGGCCATCGCGGTGGCATGCGCCGGGGTTGCCGCCAGGCGCTCAAGCGCGGATGACATTGCTGCCCTGCAGTCCTATATCCGTCCCGAAACCCTGCCCGGCGAAGTTGCCACGCCCTTTGCCTGGCGCCTGTGCGCGGCAGAATTCCTGCTGGAGATCGCCTCCGTGGCGCGCTCCGCCAGGCTTGCCCGCGAACTCCTGCACCTGCAGGCCGACGTGGGCACCTTGACCCTGCTGCCGTTCGAAGACCCCGAATTTCGCGAGAAAACCGCAATCCTGGGCGAGGCCATCACGGCGGCCATCGCCGACCACGATTCCAAGGCTGCCGAAGAACGCACCAAGGAACTCACCACCGCAACAACCGCCTGGCTGCTCGCAGAGCATGCCGGCGGCCACCACTAGGAAACACTCAGCAAAGGCACCCTTATGAACGGCAACGACGCCGCGCAGACAACGTCAGCGGTTGGCGAACTCGCAGCCCTGATCGCAGGACTGGAAGACAAACTGGCAGGGTGGGCGGAATCTGCCAGCTGCTGGCTTGATTCCCAGGGAAAGGTCACCGGAACGGCGGTTGATAAGTTCATCCGCCCGGCCGTTGAGGCGTTCCTGCACGAACCCGGCTCCCTGCTGGCCGGCGCCGGTTTTGTCGCGGCGGCAGGATTGCTCGGTGCTGAGCGGAGCTACATCGCCTGGTGGCAGGGCGAGGACATGGAACGCGTGGACGCCTTGGCAAACTTCAGCCCGCAATCAATGAGCCGCTACGTCAAAGCCGAATGGTTCAAGGTGCCCATGGCGACGGGCCTGCCACATGTCACAGGTCCCTACATCGACCTGCTGTGCACCGATGAATACGTGCTGACCTTCACCCACCCCATCGTCAAGGACGGTGTGCTTGCCGGGGTTGTTGGCATGGACGTCACAGCCCAGATGCTCGAACGGACCGCCCTGCACATCCTGCGCGAGATTGCCCCCCATGCCGTCCTTGTCAACGCCGAAGGACGCAGCATCGTCTGTGCGGGGGCAGATGTCGATGCGGGGGATGTCGTGAGCCTCGCGGACGGGGCACAGGAGTTCCCTGTGGGCCGCCAGTTCAGGATCCTTTCGGCCACTGCGTAATTTTTGCGCCGCTGTGGCCGCCGCCCACTTCCACTGGATGTAAGGTGGGGCACTAACACGATCCGGCAAAGCCGATAAGGAGGGAGCACCCATGCCTGCGCAGAAGAACAGGAAGCGGCTCCCGCCACCGGAGGACTCCCGTGCGGCACAGATTTTTCCCGTCCACAGGAAGAGCGGCAGTGCGCTGGCCGAATATCTAATGGATCCGGCGCGCGCCCATGCAGTGGTGGTGGTCTCGTTCATCCCCGGTGCTGCGTTGCGCATTGATGCGGCGGCTGTTGCGGCCCAGGTCGGCGCCGAGGCAGAGGTCTTTGAGGTGGCCAACGGCGTCGAAACCCACCACCTCCAGCACGGCCTGCCCGAGCACCTGCATGTTTTCGGCACCGGCGCCCGCGTGTATCCGCACGGGCCGCAGTGGGCGGCCCGGACCCCGAATCCACATGTACCCCACCACGCTTCCCAGCTGCCTGCCTTGTACCAAACGCTGGAAAACGAGGTCCTCGCAGCGGAGCATTTCCAGTCACCGCGGCAGACGTCAACGGGCCCCTTGGCAGTGGTTTCCGAGGCAGTGGTCAAGGGCTTCCCGTCGGCCGACAGGGCCATGGTTGAGCTAGTTCCCAGTGGCGAGCAGGCAGTGATCCGCGGTGAGGACCTGCTTGCGGGCATACCCCTTGACTGGCTTGTCAGCAAGGGCCAACGTCTCACCGGATCCATCGACCCGGCAGGCCATGTCCTTGACGTCAAGGACCTCCTGCTCCCCCGCCCCTCCCCCGTCACCGTATACAAAAGCGGCGACGTGGCGCTGGCCCGGGTGAAATCGGTCCAGCCCAGCCATGCGGTGGCCATCCTCTGGCCCGGCAGCGACTTCCGCATCGGCGTTGAGCGCATCTCCTCCAACGACCTCGACTCCGCCGAAGACCTCCTCACCGAGGGCGAAGTGGTCCGCGTCCGCGTGCTGTATGAGAACGGCGCGGTGCTCCTGTCCATGCTTGACGTGGACGACGACGAACCCGCGGTCCCAGCGCCGCCCCTGCTCCGCGGCGGGCCGCCGTGGCTTGTTTTCGAGCGGCCCTACGCGAGCCTGTTCACGGCGGGAACGCCCGCCCCTGCCCCGGCCCAGGGCTCCCCCGCCGCGACGGGAGCCGGCCGCGAACCGGGACTGTCCGGCGTCGAGCTTGCAAGACCGGAGGCCCTGCTGAGCGCGGCCGAGCGGCGCACGGCCCTGCAAAGCACCCAAATGCAGTTGGAGTCGGCCCGGCGCACCATTGCCGAACTTTTAGCCGAACAAAAGCGGCGCGGGGCCACCGACAAGGTGGCGCGGGCGCTGCAGGACCAGTTGGAAGTGGAGCAGCACGAGGCGGTCAAACTGGCCCGCCTGCACAACGCTGCAGTTCACCAGCTCGACGCCCTCAAGGACGAGCTTGCCCGGGCCAAGGCCTCCCTTGTGCAGCTGCGGCAACAGCGGCGTTCGGCCTCAAACCGCACCGAAAATGCGCCCGAAACCCTGTTCCTCGACCCTGCTGAGCAGTTCAACTTCGACCTCACGCTGGCGTGGGCACGCACGGTCCCGGCCGCCGACAAGGCAGCCCATCCGCTGGGCAGTTACGGTTCAAACCAGCACTTCCTGGAGTCCTGGGCGGCCCTGAACGAACAGCAGCGTGCCAAGACCCTCCGGGCGGTCGTGGACCTGGTGGCAGGCCGCACCGGGCCGCTGCGCAAGCGCGAACCGCACGTGCTCAGGCTCAAGGAGGGCGCCCACGCCGGAGCGACGCTGCGTGGCGAGGACGTGTGCTGGCGGCTATACGTGGAGCAGGGCACGGCCGGCGCACTGCGACTGCACTACTGGAAGCTGGCCTCCGGCGGACTTGAACTGCACGAAGTGGTCACGCACGACGTCGTGAAACCCTAGACTGGATGTTTGCTCGAGCCTCTCATGGCTCCCGACATTGAATAGGCGTTGATCTTGCGGTGGCACTGACCCTTAAGCTCTCTGGACGAAGACTGCTGCTGAGCATGGGGGTCATCGCCGCACTTGTGGGTGGCACCACCGCCTGCACGGATGACAAATCGGACACCGGAAAAGTAGTGTCCATTACCGACGGCGACACGTTGGTGGCCACGGTGAACGGCAAGGATCAAACGATCCGGCTTTTGAATATCGACACCCCGGAAACCAAGGACCCCAACAAGCCCACTGAATGTCTGGGCGCTGAAGCCACCAGTTTTCTGAGTGAGTTGCTTCCCGTCAATTCCACGATCAAGTTGATGTATGACGAGGAACGGACAGATAAGTACGGCCGCACCCTGGCTGCCGTGTTCACCGCAAGTGACGCCTTTGTCAGCGCTGAAATTGCCAGGGCTGGACTTGGCACAGCCGTGGTCTTCGGAAAGAACTCAAAGTTCCTCCCTCCCGTGCAGGACGCTGAGAAGGAAGCGAAGGACAGCTCGCGGGGACTCCACGATCCCGTCATTGATTGCACCCTGCCTGCGCAAATTGCCACGGCCACTCAAGCCCTGGAAACTGCGGCCGCAGCCCAGGCCGGCTCCACCGCAGCAGCCACAGGCGCCGTGATCACGGGAGCTGCCGCCTCCATTGCCACAGCTAGAGCCCTCAAAACCCTCCTTCAGTCAGGCAGGTCGGGCACTGACGTCGTCAGGTGGGCAGCATTGGACGAGCTTGAGTTGAAAACCCACATCAAACTGTTGTCCACAAAGATAGCGAAGGCTGAATCAAACCATGAGTCCTTGACGCAGGCGAAATCCGCCCTGTCGCAGGCCGAGGCAGCGGCTGCGGCGAAGGCGCAGGCCGAGGCAGCGGCTGCGGCGAAGGCGCAGGCCGAGGCAGCGGCTGCGGCGAAGGCGCAGGCCGAGGCAGCGGCTGCGGCGAAGGCGCAGGCCGAGGCAGCGGCACAACAGAAAGCCGCCGAAGCCGAGGCTGAGCGTATCCGCAACCTTCCGCCCGTCTATGTTCCGCCGGCTCCGGACCCTTACGTTCCTCCTGTGTACCAGCCCCCTGCGCAAAACTCGGGTGGCGGTTCCGACAGATACACTGGACCCCGGTGCTATGCGCCCGGGGGAAAGACATATCGACCCTGCTAGAACTGCTGTGAGCGGAAGGAATTGGTCCCACCATGGATCAAAACATTGAGCTGGTCAGATTGCTAGATGACAGCGGGGCCGAGATCGGCACCGCCGACAAGGCCCTGGTGCACACGGCCGAAACGCCCCTGCACCTTGCCTTCTCCTGCCACCTGCTCGATCCACAGGGCCGCACCCTGCTGACCCGCCGGGCGTTGTCGAAGCTGACCTGGCCCGGGGTGTGGACCAATTCCTTCTGCGGCCACCCGGCCCCTGGTGAGTCCTTTGAGCAGGCCATCATCCGCCGCGCCGCCGTGGAACTGAACATCGCCGTCAGCGGCATCCAGCCGGCCCTTCCGGACTTCCGCTACCAGGCCACCGACGCCTCCGGCATTGTCGAAAATGAGATCTGCCCCGTCTTTACCGCCATCTACGAGGGCGACATCTCACCCAACCCGCAGGAAGTGTGCGACTGGGCATGGGCCGACGTGGTGGATGTTGAGGAAGCCGTTTCGGCCGCGCCCTTTGCGTTCAGCCCGTGGCTTGTCCAGCAGCTTTCCGAGGGGATTTACACCGGCGGAGTGTTCCGCAGCTAATCCCAGTCGGGGGCAAGTCCCACCATGGCAGCGCTCTGCTCCCACAGAGACCGGGCGATGCCTTCATCATCGGCCAGCTTGTTGCTGCGGGCGATCTTGCGCTTCGCGTAGTACTGCCCCGGGACCCAGTCAACGCCGAGAGTCGTAGTGGCCAGCCACACAAGGGTGTCCGCACCCTGAGCCGGTGAGAGCAGGAAACGCCGAGCCAGTCCCCCGTACGCCAGCTTGGCCAGGGATGTTGATTCGGCGGCAAAATTGCTGCCCACCACACCGGGGTGGAACGCTGCAGCGCTGATTCCGTGGTCACCATGGCGTTTTTGCAGTTCTCTGGTGAACAGGATGTTTGCGAGTTTCGCATTTCCGTAGGCAGTTTGGGCGGAGTACTTCCGCTCCGCGTTGAGGTCCTCAATATTGAAGCGGGACATGTGTTGGTTGGCTGCGCTGGAGGTGTTGATGACTGTGGCGCGGTTTTCCACCAGCCGCTTCCGCAACAGGTTGGTCAACAAAAATGGTGCCAGATGATTCACCTGGAACGTCTTCTCAAAGCCGTCAACTGTTTCCACCCGCGGGCCCATAATGCCGCCGGCGTTGTTGGCCAGGACGTCAATGCGCGGATACTTTTCAAGGAGTTCCGCCGCGAGGGCACGGACCTGCGCCAGGTCCGCGAAATCCGCAAGGAAATAATCCGATTCAAGCTCGTCGGCGATGGCCTTGGTTTTTTGCGCCGAACGCCCGACGACGACCAACGTGTCGCCCGGGTAGGCCAGCATTTTTGCCGCGGCAGCCCCGATCCCGTCGCTGGCTCCGGTGATAACTACTGTTCGTTCCATGGAACATCCTCACTCCGGCCCTTGAACCGCACACTGTGCACCAGCGCCCGGCTTTTGTGCCAGGTGCTGCCGCAGCTGCGGGCTTCGGGGACTGCCTCAACCATCAAAATCTTCAACGCACGGCGGGCACTGCTTGTTCCGGCAGGTCCGCCTGTGAACCTTACTGCCCCGGACCTCTTGAGGAGATGACCACGTGGAAGTCCAGAGGGGCCGGGACAAGCTGGTAGTCCTCCAGCACGCCGGGTCCGCAGGAGGCGGTGCCGATTCCGTGCACCGCGGCGTCAATGGTCAGGTAGCTGATGCCGTCCGCCAGCAGGTCGGGGGTGTGCTTGGCAGCGGTCAGCACCTCTTGGGACCACGGTCGGAGCGTGAAGGAGAACTCCTCGCCTTCGAAGGTGAGGGTATCGCCGCCGGGGGTGGCCATTTCTAGGTGGGAGACGCCGGCCCTGGCCCCGTTTTCCTGCGGCCGAACGTAGGGCACCTGCAGGTCCTCGATGGCTGCATTGAACCAGCCAAGCCGCGCGGACATGCCCGTGTCCGGGTACTTTTGCCCCGGCCCGAACCCTGTCCAGGCGGCTTGGGAGAACTCTCCCGGCAGCTCGAAGTCGAAGCCAACGCGTGGCCAGTTCCGGCCCCATCCGGCGCTCGGTGCCACGTGTGCGCTCAGCTTCAAGGAGCTCCCGTCGGTGCGCCACAGGTACTGAACATCCACGTGCTGCCTGGCCACGGGCACCCCGTAGCGCACCCGCACAGCCAGCGTCCCGCCGTCGTGCGTCATTGACTGCAAACGCCCCTGCAGCAGGGGAAGACCCGCGGCAATCCAGACGTTTGAGTCACGTTCAGCCCCGGGCCGTGTCCAGTCCCTGCCGTTGTCGTTGTCAGTGGGCGAGCGCCACAGGTTCAGGCGCGGCCCGTTGACCGGAACACCCTTGAACTCGCTCAGCTCCCCGGAGTCAAGGCTGAAAACAGCCGGCCCGAACCGCAGCGAACGGCCCCGGATGTGGGCGTCGGCGTTGCCGTCAACCACCGGGACGGGTGCGGCCGCCTGCCCTTGTTGGGTCCAGGCGATCTCGTGCCCGGCCGGTGCCCACGGCGCGTCCGCAGCCAGGACGGCACTGATGGTCAGGACCCGCTGGTCAGCCAGTTCGGCTGCCAGTTCCGGGGGGAGCACGACGGCGGACCGGGCACCGGGGGCCGTCTCGGGCACCTCGAGTGCGCCGCCGGCCAGCGGACCTTCGGGTCCGTCCACCTGCCAGGTGAAGGCCAGGTGCGAGGTGTTCAGGAAGTCGTACTTGTTATGGACTTCAAGCCCGCGCCAGTCGGCGGAGATGGCAAGGGCCACCGGTTCGATGACCTTCTTGTAATCCAGCAGGGCAGGACGCGGTTCAAGGTCCGCGGAGACCATGCCGTCAATGACAAAGTTCCCGTCATGGACGGCCTCACCAAAGTCCCCACCGTAAGCGAAGTAGGCCTCACCGTCGGGGGTGTGTTGGCGGATGCCGTGTTCGATCCATTCCCACACGAACCCTCCCTGCAGGCGCGGATACTTCTCGAAAAGATCCTGGTATTCCGCCATCCCGCCCGGGCCGTTACCCATCGCGTGGACGTATTCGCACTGGATGAACGGAAGGTTCCGCCGGTGGGCGTCCGCATCGGGGTCATCCAGTGGTGCCTCCTCCTGGCGGCCGATCAGCTCAACTTCTGCGTGGGATGCGTACATGCGCGAATACACATCAACATACGTGGAGGCCCAATCACCTTCGTAGTGGACCAACCGTTCCGGGTCCCGGGCCTTGGTCCAGCGCGCCATGGCTTCAAGGTTTTCGCCCTTGCCTGCCTCATTGCCCAGGGACCACATGATGATGGAGGGGTGGTTCTTATCGCGCTCCACGGTGCGCGCCATCCGGTCAAGCAGGGCGTCCCTGTACTGCGGTTCGGCGCTGGGGTTCCCGGCCCAATCACCGTCTTCAAAGCCGTGGGTCTCGTAATCGCATTCGTCGATGATGTAGAAACCCAGCGTGTCCGCCGCATGCAGCAGGAAGGGGTGGGGAGGGTAGTGGGAGGTCCTGATGGCGTTGATGTTGTGGGACTTCATCAGGTGCAGCTCGCGCAGCACCTGC
This sequence comes from Arthrobacter sp. LAPM80, assembly GCF_046736435.1. NCBI lineage: Bacteria > Bacillati > Actinomycetota > Actinomycetes > Micrococcales > Micrococcaceae > Arthrobacter > Arthrobacter sp. LAPM80. The sequence continues at coordinate 131,539 of NZ_JBCHVD010000002.1, read as the reverse complement.
TCCTGCGGAACTGCGCGACCCAGGTCAGGGTTATGTTCGTGCCTGTTCACACCCCGGAACAGCAGGGGCACACCGTTGAGCTTGACCTGCGCATCCTCAACTGTGATGGACCGGAACCCGACGTTCAGGCTCAGGGTCTGCACGGGCGTGGTGACCGTCAGTGCATACAGGGTGGGCGATTCGGCGCTCCACGGGGCAACAGTGCCGACGTCAACGGTTGCCTGGTTTTCGCCGTCGAGCACGCCACTGAACCCAAGACCCTCAATGGCCACGGTCGCCCCGGACACGGGCGGGTCAAGCTCCACGCGCAGGGTTCCCGTACCATCTGCGGTGTAACCGGAGTGGACAAAAATGTCCCTGACAGCCCCGGCAGGCTGAGCCAACAAGGTCACATCACGGAAAATCCCCGGCAGCCACCACGCATCCTGGTCCTCAAGGTAACTTGAAGCAGAAAACTGCGCCACCCTGACAACAAGGACATTGGTCCCGGCCCGCAGAACACCCGAAACATCAAATTCGTGGGCCAACTTCGAACCCCGGGTAATCCCCAGCAACACCCCGTTGAGCCAAATAGTTCCGGCATTATCGATCCCATCAAAACGCAGCACCGCACCCTCAAGGAAGCGTGCGTCAGCGTCGAAAGTCAGCCTGTGATCCCCCACCGGATTCGCATCCGGAACATGGGGCGGATCCAACGGGAACGGGAACTGCACATTCGTGTAAGCCGGCGCCCCATAACCATGAAAATTCCAGCTGGAGGGGACGGGCAGCGTTGCCCAGGCCCCGTCGTCGAACGCTTCCTCCTCGATGCCCACGGGTGCGGCCGCGAGCGTCGGTGAATAGTGAAAACGCCAATCACCATTGAGGGAGAGCCCCGGCAGGCCGCTGTCAACGTGAGCGCGGGGGCGGATTCCGCCGGTCCCAGGGCCAGGGTTGGCCAGGTCCATTGCTTCGTGCAGGGGGCCGGCGGCCAGGTTGACGGCTGCCATATTAACGGCGGAAACGTTCATGGATGGTGTCCTCGGTGTGCGCGGTTGCGGATGGGATGTCAGGGAACAGCGGGGCCTGCGGTTGGTTTTTGGTTCTTAGTCGCCGGCGTCGAGCATGCGGGCTATTTTTTGTTCAAGGGAGGCAATGGTGACCTCGGGAAGGACTAGCAACCCGTCGAGTTCCTTGCGGGCCCGCTTGTACGCCGTTTGGCGTTCGGCCCCGGTGGCACCCTCGTTTTCGGCAATGTTGACAAGTTTGCGGGCGGTTGCCAGTCGCTGGCGTTCCGCGTCGTTGAAGGCCGAGTCCTTGATCCTGTGGGCTTCCTTTTCGGCGATGTCAAATGCGACAGCATAGGCGTTGACGGCATTGCGGTAGTCGTCCCAGCGGCTCTTGGCAGGGATCTCGGCGCCATCCATCGGACGCAGGGCATCGGCGTCGCGCTTGGCCCGCAGGAACGCAACTGTCAGCGGCTCCCTGACATCGCTCATCATGGGGAAGTCTATGAGCTTGCCGACGTCGAGCTCGTAGTCCAGCCAGCGGCGGTTGACCGTGTCATGTTCAGCCATGACCCTTCCAACGTCCGCCGCCGAATAGCCTTTTTGTTCGGACTCAAGCGCGGCGTGCCCATGTGCCGAAACGTCGAGGCCTGCCACCTCGGGGTGCTTGAGCTTGTACATTTCGACGCGGCGCTGGTGTGCACGCTCCCGCGAGGCGAAGTAGGCCTTGAAGCCGCCGGCCGCCATGCCACCGAGCGGGAAAAGCAACCACCAGTAACCGGCGAAGAGTTCTGGAAACGACATGCCTCCATCGTGCCACCTTGCCCTGTGAACCGACCATTGTTTACGCGTGGCGCGTCACTTATCCAGTGGGAATTGACCCGTCCCAGATGGCGAGCGCCCCCGGCCTGTCCGGTGTGGCGGGCCACTTGCCGTAATCTCGTGAACTGGCCCCGAATCCGCATCCCAAGGAGTTGCACCCTGGCGTGGACGCTCCCACTGATCTTCAGGGAGTGGCCGTGTGGCTGCCCCGACACCATCAGGCTGCGCCTCGATCACGGCCTTGCGGCTGGGGAGTACAGCTTGTCAGTCTCACCCGCGCGGTGGAGATCCGGGGCGGGGGCGGTGTGTTATACGGCTGCCAGTCGCTGCTGCAGCTTTTGCCGGGGCCATTTTCAGGACAGCTCAGGCAGCATCGGACCGTTGGGCAATTCCTTCGTGCACCGTTCAGGACAAGCCCCGGTTCGGCTGGCGCGGGGCGATGCTCGACGTCGTGCGGCATTTCCTGAAACCCCCGGCCACGTCCAGGCAGCCCCGGCCGCCCACCCCGAACCGGGCGTCCTCGGCAAGCCCATGGAGGTGCGCTGACCGCCGCGCGCCGGGGACACGACGTCGTTTGTTGTCCCGAGGACCTCGCCTACCTCGACTACCTCGACGACAGGCAGTCGGACCTTCCCACCGAACCCGTCCCTGTCTCCATCCCGCTGGGTGCGGCAGACGTGCACGGCTTGACCCGGTTCCCGCAGTGCTCGACGCCGGAGAGGTCAGGCATGTGCTTGGCGGCCAGACCAATTTGCGGACCGAATGCATCGATTCGTCCCGCACCCTGGACTACATGGCGTTCCCGCGCCTGGACGCCCTGGGTGTCGAGTACCGCCAGGACAACTGACCGCTGCCGTGGCAGCAGTGACCCGGGATCAAGGGCCAGCCCGCAAGCGTGGAAGAATGGGAACGATTCACCATGACAGCACGCGCAGACATTCTCAGCAACAAGCAGCACGGGGACGGCAAACCAAACAAGCCGGCCCCGGCAGCACGGGCGACCCGCCAGATTCCCGACATGCCACGCAGGCTCTTTCTCGGGATCATGGGCGCCGCAGCCCTCGGCACCGGGTTTCGGGCCAACATTGCCGCCGACGCCCGGTTGACCGAGCGCAGCCGGTACCGCGTCGCCACCCCTGACAACGAGGAAAACAGGACGGCCGCCGCACGGTTCCCCGGCAAGACCTGGTACCTGCTGGCTGGCTTCATGGTCAGCTACCGCGATGCGGGACGCAAGCTTGAGGCACTGCAGCCGGCCATGAACCAGCGCGCACCGGCGTCGTACATTGGTTATTCCAACGACGGCATCGACGTCGCCCAGCTGTTCATTGCCATCCAGCGCGACGTGTACGAGCGCAAGATCGACACCGTGTACTTTTACGGTGACAGCTTTGGCGGCATGGTCGCCGTCGTTCTGGGCGCGCTGCTGGCCCAAACCGGGCTGAAGGTGCAGCTTGTCGTCATGGGTTCAAGCCCCAGCAACGTCAGCGACACACTGGATCCCGGCAAGGAATACATCTCCCTCGCGGGCAAGGTAGTCCCGTACCTTGGCCTGATCGGGCGACTGGCTGCGGGCGTGTGGGGCGGCCTGGCCAACCCCAACGGCCAGGGCATGTATGAGGCTGCGCGTAGCGGCATCGCAGGATCATTGAATCAGGACAACAACTCGCTGATCCTGAATACCACCCAAGCCACCTTCCTGCAGGCGTTCCCGCGGCAATACAACGGCGAACTCCCCGTCTCAACCGGGATCGGGCTGATCTACGACCCCGAGGACTTCATTGTCGATGCCGCTAAGGCGGTTCGCGGATGGGAGGCACTGATGCCCAGCAATAGGAACGTTGTCTACTTTGTGCCCAACACCGGACATGCAAGCCCGGAGATCCACCCGGACATTTACAAGACCGCGCTCACTGTGGTCCTTGACGAACTGGATCCGCCGCCGCTGACGTCCAAGCCGGTGCAGCCCATCTTCTAGTACCTCCGTGACTGTGCAGATCACGCCCTCAAAACCGCCCCGTGAGGCGTTTTAAGGGCGTGATCTGCTGACTGACCGACGGGTCGGTTGTTTTTCGCTACCTGCGGCGGGTTGCGGCCAGCAGTTCCTCAAACGGCAGGGAGGTCATGTCGTCGGCTTCCCGCTGCGCCCGCTTGACGCGGTGGCTGCCGTCCGCCGTCGTACTGACCTGAACGTGGCTGGCCAAAACTGCGGCAAGCTCCCCCGCACCCTGACCGATACGGCGTTCGAGCGGGTTGCTGCCGGAGCCGCCCCAATCCTCGGGCGCAGCGTAGACGGCGGTGGGCATGGTGTTGGCGCGCAGGTAGCTGAAGAGCGGGCGGATGGCCATCTCAAGCACCAGTGAATGGCGGGGCGAGCCTCCCGTGGCGCCGAAAAGCACTGGCATGCCGTCGAGGAATTTCGGTTCAATCACATCGAAAAATGACTTGAACAGGCCGGAGTAGGAGGCGCTGAAAGTGGGTGTCACGGCAATCATGGCATCGGCTGCCTCCACACGATCAATGACCTCTGCCAGCTTCGGTCCGGCATACCCGGTGACCATGTTATTGGCGATATCGGTGGCGTAGTTGCGCAGATCGACCACGTCGAGCACCGCGGTGATTCCCCTGGCGGCCAGGCGAGCGATGACGTCGGCCCCCATTTGATCCGCCAGCATGCGAGTCGTGGAGGGGACCCCAAGGCCTGCCGAAATGACTATTACCGTGCGCTGCATCGTGACTCCCTAACTTCATGCGTTTGCATTCAATAGGGTCAACGGGGGTGCCGCCGGGGTTATTCCCGCACAGGTTCCATCCGGCGTCGGGAATGCCCGACGCCGGTCACCTCCTAGTTCTTCTGCCCGCCGTACTCGGCGTCCCCGGCCGCCGTCGCTCCGCTGTGGTGAGCTTCGACGGGGTGCGCATGGATGTCGGTGTGGCGGACGGAGGCAATCTCCAGGATCCTGCCGCGGGCTCCGTACCAGCCGGCAATGAGCGCTGGAATGATGATCACCAAGGAGGCCACGGTCCATGTGCCTACGGGGTTGTCGAACGCCATGAGAACCAGGACGGCCAACAGGAAGGCCAGCGTCAGGTATCCGGTGTAGGGGGCACCGAACATCCGGAACGCGGGCCGCACAGCCAGTCCCTTCTTCGCCAGCCGGTGCAGGGCCAACTGGCACAGCACGATGGTGCCCCAGGAGGAGATGATGCCAAGTGCCGCAACGTTGAGCACAATCTCAAAGGCGCTCGAGGGGACAAGGGCGTTCAAGATGACACCGAGCACGGCAACCGCCGCCGTTAGGGCTATGCCACCATACGGGACGCCGTTGCTGTTTAGCTTCGCTGCGAACTTCGGCGCCGATCCGGCCAGCGCCATTGAGCGCAGGATGCGGCCGGTGGAGTACAGCCCGGCGTTGAGTGAGGACATGGCTGCCGTGAGCACCACGAGGTTCATGATGGAGTCGATGCCTGGTACGCCGATGGAACTGAAGAACGTCACGAACGGGCTCTCCCCCGCCTTATACGCGGAGTAGGGCAGCAGCAGCGACAGCAGAATCAGGGAACCTACATAGAAGATCGCGATGCGGATGATGACGGTGTTGATGGCCTTGGGCATAATCTTTTCGGGGTTTTGCGTCTCACCGGCCGCCGTGCCGATCAGCTCGATGGAGGCGTAGGCAAACACCACGCCCTGCATCACCACCACCACAGGAAGCAGCCCGTTGGGGAAGAACCCGCCGTTGTTGGCGATTAGGCTGAAGCCCACCTCGTGGCCGGGCACCGGGGTGCCAAAAATGACAAAGTAGACACCGATGACAAGGAAGGACACAAGCGCCACGACCTTGATTAGGGCAAACCAGAACTCCATCTCGCCAAATACCCGTACCGAAACAAGGTTCAGCCCGAGCACAACCAGCAGCGCGGCCAGTGCCCAGACCCACTGCGGCACTGCCCCGATCCATGGCACATATTTGGCAAAGAAATGCATGTACAAGGCAATGGCGGTGATGTCCACGATGGCTGTCATGGCCCAGTTGAGCCAATACAGCCATCCCGAGACAAACGCCGCCTTCTCCCCGTAGAACTCGCGGGCGTAGGAGACGAAAGAGCCCGATGTGGGCCGGTGGATGATAAGTTCACCCAGGGCCCGCAGGATCAAGAAGGCAAAGAAGCCGCAAATGGCGTAGCTGAACATCAGTGCGGGGCCAGCACTGGCGAGCCTGCCGCCGGCGCCGAGGAAGAGGCCGGTTCCGATGGCCCCGCCGATGGCGATCATTTGAATTTGTCGCGACTTCAATCCCTTGTGCAGCCCGGCGTCCTCCGCGGTCAGCGAGGCGCCGGGCGCATCCTGGACCAGATCGGATGTTTCTGTATTTTCCTGGTGGTGCATGATGGGAATCCTCTTCTTAGGTGCGGGCGGCTCCTTTGCCGTCCGTCGTGCAAGTTGCCGCGCGAAAGCGGCCCGGGTCAGTCGCTCAGGTTGGCGAGATGCTCGGGACGCAGCAGTTCATTGAGTTGTTCGTTCGTGAGCAGCTTGTGCTCAAGCACCAGATCGGCCACACCCCTGCCGCTGGAAAGTGCTTCCAGTGCGATGGCAGTGGAGGCGGCGTAGCCCAACCGCGGGGTGAGGGCAGTGATAAGGCCAATGGAGTCCTCCACCATGGCACGCAGCTTGTCCTCGTGGGCGGTGATGCCGCGGATGCACTTGTCGGCCAGCGTGGTGCACGCGGCTTCAAGGTGGCTCATGCTCTTGCTCAGGCTGTGGACAATGATGGGCTCGAAGGCGTTGAGCTGCAGTTGTCCGCCCTCGGCCGCCATGGTGATGGTGACGTCGTTGCCGATGACCTCGTACGCCACCTGGTTAACCACCTCTGGGATCACCGGATTCACCTTGCCGGGCATGATCGAGGATCCTGCCTGGACGGCCGGCAGCGTGATTTCGCCGAACCCGGCGCGCGGGCCGGAGGAGAGCAGGCGCAGGTCGTTGCAGATCTTTGACAGCTTAACTGCCACACGCTTGAGTACGCCCGACAGGTGGACGAAAGCCCCGACGTCGGATGTGGCCTCGATCAGGTCAAGGGAGGTTGTCAGCGGCAGCCCGGAGATTTCCACCAGGTGCCTGCAGGCGAGTCCCGAATACCCCGGCGGCGCGTTCAGGCCCGTGCCGATGGCCGTGGCGCCGAGGTTGATCTCGTGGACCAGCATGCTCGATTCGGCGAGCCGGGCCCTGTCCTCGCCCATGGTCACGGCGTACGTGTTGAATTCCTGGCCGAGCGTCATGGGTACGGCATCCTGGAGCTGGGTGCGGCCCATCTTCACCACGGTCCTGAATTCCACGGCCTTTTCCGCAAAGGCCGCGCCAAGGTATTCCATGGCCTTCACCAGCGACTTTGCCGCAAAGATGGTGGCCACGTTCACGGCCGTCGGGTAGACGTCGTTCGTTGACTGGCTCAGGTTCACGTGGTCGTTGGGGTGCAGGAACTGGTATTCGCCCTTGTGGTGGCCCAGGATTTCCAGGGCGCGGTTCGCGATGACCTCGTTCGCGTTCATGTTCGAGGACGTCCCGGCACCCCCCTGGATCACATCAACCACGAACTGCTCATGCAGCTCACCGGCGATGATCTCCTGGCAGGCCTTGATGATGGCTCCTGCCCGGGCGTCATCAAGCAACCCCAGCTCCCGGTTGGCCTGGGCCGCAGCCTGCTTGACCATGGCCAGGCCGTTGACGAGGTGGGTGTTGTCGCTGAGCGGGATGCCCGTAATGGGGAAGTTTTCCACGGCGCGCAGGGTATGCACACCCCAGTAGGCGTTGGCGGGGACGTTGCGGTCACCGATCAGGTCGTGCTCGATGCGGAAGGTCCCAGGCGAGGGTGCTGGCTCAGGGTCGGGAACCGGGGTGTTGGAAAAGGTGTCGGACATGATGCTCCTTGGCTTTGGGCGCTTCATGGCGCCGTTGAATGTGGTGCCGGCGGCAGTGGCCGCGGGCAGTCAGTAGATTCGTCTCAGCCGGTGGGCGGCAGCCCGCGCAGTTCGCCCACGGGGCGGCCCCCGCCATAGACGGGCAGGTGGTTGAAGGGTTCAAGCAGCCCCGGGTCAACGCCCATGGCCAGCAGGGCCGGGACGGCAACTGGCATGCGGGCCCTGTCGCCGCCGTCGGAAATCTTCAGAGCCAGGGCGCTGCCGTCGGCCAGTGCGATGAGCTGGATGCCTTCAAAACCGTCCTTGGCCAGCAGTCCGGGAACGGCTTCCATCAGGGCTGTGACGTCGCGGCCGCTGCCGGCCACCATTTCCGGGTGGGCGCGCATGGCGTCCGCAACCAGGCGTTCCGGGGCGCCGGGGGCTGCCGTGACCAATGTGCTAAAAGCCCGTGCCATGCCGTTCAGGGACAGGCCGAACACTTCGGTGCCACAGCCATCGGTGCTGATCGCGGTGATTTCCTCACCTGTCAGCTCAGCCACGGTTTCACGGATGAGTGCCGTCAGGGGATGATCGGGGTGCAGGTAGGTTTCCAACGGCCAGCCGTTTTTGACGCACGTGGCCACGAGTGCGGCGTGCTTGCCGGAGCAGTTCTGGGCCAGCTGGGTGGGGCCCTTGCCTGCTGCCAGCCACTCTTCGCGTTCCCCGACACCGTAGGGCAAGTCCGTGGAGTTGCGCAGGTCAGCCTCGCTGAGGCCAGCGGCGGCAAGGATCCTGGCGGCGGTTTCCTGGTGCTCCGTTGCGCCGGAATGGCTTGCCGCTGCCAACGCAAGCTGGTCAGTGGGCAGCTCGAGGCCGGCCCGCAGCATGGCCACGGCGAGCAGTGGTTTCAGTGCCGATCGCGGGTACGCGCGTGCGGTGGGCTCACCCCTGGAAATCAGGCTCCCGCCGTCGGGCGCCAGGGCGATGATGGATCCATAGTGGACGCTTTCCACCAGCTCGCCGCGGGTCTGCACGGCAAGTGGGGCGTGGGCGGGAAAATCGTGGTTGTTCATGCGTTCTCTTCTCCCATGATGAGGCTAAGTGCGGCGTCAACGGCGCGGAGGTGGGTGGCCATGGTCAGTCCGGCGTCATTGCTGCTGCCGCGGGCGATGGCGTCAAGGATGGTCAGGTGTTCCGCATCGGACTGGCGGGTGCGGCCCGTGATCAAGTTGATGGTTTCGGACTGGTTTACCATGGCGTCGCGGATGTCGTTGACGACGCGTTCGAAGACGCCGTTGCCGCTGGCCCGGGCAATGGCGGCATGGAAGCTGGCGTCGAGGCTGACCCAGATTTCGGGGTCGTCCTCCTCCGCCATCAGCGCCAGGATGCCGCGCATTTCCTCGAGTTGCTCGGCCGTGCGGCGGGTGGCGGCAAATTCGGCGGCCGGCACCTCGATGTGGGGGCGGGCCTCCATCAGGCTGCGGGCCGAATACTGTCCGAGGACAAGGTCACTCGATACGCGATTGGCGACCACGAAGGTGCCTTTACCTGTCAGCGTTTCGGTCAGTCCCAGTGCCGTGCAGGAACGCAGCGCCTCGCGGACCACCGAGCGGCTAACGCCATATTGGGCGGCCAGCATGGTTTCCGAGCTGAGTTTGCTGCCGACGTGCAGCTCCCCTTCTTCGATGGCTGTACGGATGGCCTGGAATACGGCTTCTGCTGCGCTGACACGGGCGATGGGCCCCTGTCCTGCTGTCCAGCTGTCTGACAGGTTCATACCCAAAACTTTCGCACGGCTTACAGCGCGTGTCAATCTTCGCACCCCACGCCCCTTGCAGACGCTCGGTTACATTTCGCTGCCTTTCGGGCGACGCTCGGTTACCAGGTGAAGGAGGGTTGCCCAAAAATGCACGAAATGTAACCGAGCGTTGGGGCTTGGGGTGTTGCTTTAACCATCCTCTTTCCATAACTCAAACACAGTTGTATGATTTATCTTAGTTGCCCGTGACCCAATCAGGCCGAGTCGCAGCGCGGAGACGTCGCCCCGTACCCCCCAAAAAATCCTTCATTCCTGGAGTCCCGCCATGCTGTCCGAAAATCTCTCCACGTCACCAGTTACAACCCCTAGGCCACCACGGCGGCGCAGGGGCGCCCTGCGGGTCACGGGAATCGTGGCAGTGGCCCTCACGGCGGCACTACTTGCCTCCACCACTGCAAACCTCGCGATGGAAGGCAGGGAGAAATCCGCCACCGCACCCTACGGGGAACGGGTGCACATCGCGCAGGGGTCCATCAATGTCACTCGAAGCGGCGATAGCGGCCCGGCAGTAGTTTTCCTCAGCGGACTCGGCACCCCCGCTCCCGGCCTTGACTTCGCACCCCTACTCAGGGACTTGGACGGCTTCCAAAGCGTGGTGGTCGAGGGCTTTGGCTACGGATACAGCGACCCTGCCGCCCGGCCGCGAACCGTGGAAAACATCACCGAGGAACTTCACGAGGTGATCTCCAAACTCGGCCTCACCACGCCCTACGTACTTGCAGGCCACTCGATTGCCGGCTTCTACACCCTGCACTACGCCAACACGTACCCCAAGGAGGTGTCCGCAGTGATCGGCATCGACCCCACTGTGCCCACCGTTGCGGCATCCGACGTCAAGGAGCCTGCTGCGAGCCCCATGCCGGCAGGCAAGAACTTCTGGGCCCACATCCCCTCAACCACCGGACTCATCCGCTGGGCCACAGACCTTGGCTACGGGGAGCCCGGCGGCAATGCCTTGACCAGCGACGAACGCCAACAAATGCGCCAGCTGACCATCTGGGATTTTGGCAACCAGGCCGTCACGGATGAAACCCTGCGGATGGGGGAAATGACAAAACTCCGTGACATGAGGTACCCGGACAACATTCCCGTCTTGGACTTCCTATCCCAGGAAACCATGGACCAAAATGCGAACTGGCTCGGAGCCCATGAACGCCAGCTGGCCAATGTCACCAACCACGAACTGCTGGTCCTCAACGGCCCGCACTACCTGCATTGGACCCTGGCGGGCACCATGGCCCTGAAGATACGTGGCTTCTTGAGCCAAACCGGCATCAAGTGAGCGCGGGATAGGATGCCACTCATGAGTGAGGAACAAAAAGGCCAGCCGCGGCGCGCCGATGCGCAGCGCAATCGTGAGGCCATCCTCGATGCGGCCTTGGCATGTCTGGCCACCAATGCCAGGTCGAGCATGACAGAGATCGCCGCAGCTGCCGGATTGGGGCGGGTGACACTCTATGGCCACTTTTCTTCCCGGAAGGAATTGCTCGAGGCTGCCGCGACAAGGACCATGGCACGTGTCGAGGCCCGCCTCACTTCGCTGAAGCTCGACGGCGACCCCACCGCGGCGCTGGATCTCCTGGTCCGTTCCTCCTGGCGGATTCTGGCGGATCTGCAGGGGCTGATCGCTGCCGCCGAGGAAGAATTGGGCACCGCGCACGTGCGTGACCACCATGATGTGACGATGCTCCGTGTTCAACGACTGATCGAACGGGGCCAGGGAACCGGGGTATTCCGGACCGACGTTTCGCCCACGTGGCTCACGTCCTGCTACTTCACCCTGCTCCACGGTTCAGCGGCAGAGATCCGCGCCGGGCGCATCACGGATGCCGAAGTTGCGCACTCGCTTCCACTGACAATCACCTCACTCATGGCAGCCCGGGCCCCAGAATGAACGGGTAGGCAATGATCGCCAGCAAGCTGTTCCTGCCCAGGCTGCGCCCCGAGTTGGTGGCGCGTCCGCGGCTCAGTGCGCTCTTGCAAGCCGGCACCGGCTCCAAGCTGACTCTCCTCTCAGCCCCAGCCGGATTCGGCAAGACAACTCTTCTGGCGCAGTGGCTGTCCAAGGCCCCGCAAGCCAGGCTGGGCGTCGCCTGGCTCGCCCTGGACTCCGCGGATCATGACCCGTCCACCTTCTGGTCGAACGTCGTGGCGGCCCTCCAAACAGTGCAGCCGACCATCGGTGCAGGCGCCCTTGAACTCAGCCGGGAGATCCCCCTGCCGACCGAGCGCCTGCTCACCACCTTGCTCAACGACTTGGCCGGGATCGCCCAGGAAACCATCGTGGTGCTTGACGATTACCACTGGGTGGACAACCGCGAGATCGACAAGTGGATGGTATTCCTGCTTGACCATCTGCCACCTGCCGTGCACCTTGTGCTCGGCACCCGCGTCGACCCGGCCATGCCCCTGTCCCGGTGGCGCGTGCGCGGGGAACTGCACGAGATCCGCGCCGCGGAGCTTCGCTTCACCCCCTCCGAAACTGCTGCCTACTTCGACGCGGCGGCGGGGCTGGAATTGGCCACGGAGCAAGTCGCAGCCCTGGAGCAACGCACGGAAGGATGGGTTGCCGCGCTTCAGCTGGCCGCCCTGTCGCTGAAGGGGCGTGAAGATACGGCCGGCTTTATCGACAGGTTCACGGGCAATGACAGGTTCATTCTGGACTACCTCGTCGAAGAGGTGCTGGCCCAGCAATCGGAGCCGGTCCGCACCTTCCTGCTGCAAACCTCCGTCCTGGACAGGCTCACTGGCCCGCTTTGTGACGCCGTGACCGGCCGCGATGACGGGCGTGAGCAGCTCACGGCACTGGAGCGCGCCAACCTTTTCGTGGTTCCGCTGGATGAGAGGCGGGAATGGTTTCGCTACCACCGCCTCTTCGCCGACGTGTTGCGGGCCCGCCTTCTTGACGAGCCGTCGGCGCAGCTTCCACTGCTGCATCAACGCGCAAGTCACTGGTACGCGGGCCAGGACATGGTGCCGGACGCCATCAACCACGCGCTGGCTGCCGGCGACCATGACACCGCGGCGCACCTGATGGAGGCGGCCGTGCCAACGATCAGGCGCACCCGGCAGGACTGGATGCTCCGGGACTGGCTCAAGGCACTGCCTGCGGACGTCGTCGCCCGCAGCCCGATCTTGAGTGTCTTCCAGGGATTCATGCTCATGGTCAGCGGCGACCTCGACGGCGTCGAACCCTGGCTCACAAGGGCGGAGCTCGCACTGGCAGCCGCGCCGGACCACGCCGCGCCGGAGGAGGCCGCGCCGGAGGAGGCCGCGCCGCGGGCCATCACGGATGAACTCCGGACCCTGCCGGCAACCATCGCCGTCTACCGTGCCTCCATGGCCCAGGCGCGCGGTGATGTGCCAGGCACAGCGGTTCATGCCCGGCACGCACTTGAGCTGGCGGGACCCGGCGATCATCTGGCCCGGGGCGCCGCAACCGGCTTTCTGGGGCTCGCCGCCTGGGCTGAGGGCCAGGTGCGGCTTTCCCTGTCAACGTTCACCCAGGCCGTGGCGAGCCTGCGGGCGGCCGGCAACCTCGTCGACGAACTCAGCGGCACTGTCCTGCTGGCGGACATGTGGTTCACGGCCGGCCGCCCCGACACTGCCCGCCGACTCTTGGCAGAGGCGCTGGAACTGGCCGCGAGCCATGGCCCCTCGACGGCCCGTGCTGCCGCCGAATTGCATGTTGGGCTCAGTGAGATGCTCAGGAGCGCAGGCGATCTCGCCTCCGCACGGGAGCATCTTGGCGCCGCTGCGAAGCTGTTGGAGGGTGCGGCAATGACCGAGAGCCGATTTCGCTGGTTCGTGGCCACCGGACTGCTCACGGCAGCCGAGGGCGATCCGCGCGAAGCCATCCGGCTTCTGGACCAGGCGGCGCCCCTGTACCGGCAAGGCTTTTTCCCGGACATCCGCCCCATCGCGGCAGTCAAGGCCCGGCTCTTGATTTCATCGGACAGGCTGGCGGAGGCCACTGACTGGGCTAGCGAGCAGGGCCTCTCCACGACGGATAACGCCACCTATCTGCGCGAGTTCGAGCACCTGACCCTGGTGCGGCTGCTCATCGCATGGCACCGGGCACACCCCGAGGCAGACCTTCTCCTTGATGTATTTGCGCTGTTGGACCGGCTCCGGATGGCCGCCTCAACCTCCGGCAGGGCATCAAGCCTGGTGGAGATCCTGATTCTGCAGGCCTTGGTGCACGAGGAACTGAGCCAGCGGGTGCAGGCCCGGGAAGCCTTGGCCCTTGCTGTGGCCGCTGTTGCCGAACCACTCGCGTACGCCCGGCTCTTCCTCGACGAGGGGGAAGCCATGACAGGCCTGCTACGCGATGCCGCCCGTCACGGCGGAGCGGAATACCTCTTGGCCCTGCTCCGCATGGCCGGCACCACCCAGGGTCATGCTCTGGACGCAAGCCAACAAACGACGTCGGACCCGCCTTTGAGCGAACGGGAACTGGCGGTGCTCCGACTCCTGGGCAGCGAGTTGGGCGGGCCGGCCATCGCCGCCCAACTGTTCATCTCCTACAACACCTTGCGCACCCACACCAAGCACATATTTACCAAACTCGGGGTCACCACCCGGCAGGCAGCAGTCCATCGCGCACGCGAGCGCGGCCTCCTCTAGCGACCATCTCACCCACCCAATCACCTCATTGGGTGACGCCTACTCACCCACCCGCTCCCTATCTTGGAGTTATCCCCCAGGCACCCGCCAAGGGACCAAGACACCAGGAGCCATCATGTCCATCACCACCACCAAGTTGTCCGCAGCGGCAGGCCTGTGCGCCGTCGCCGCGGGTATATTGTTCATCGGCGTCCAGATCAACCACCCCCACCTGGACGCGAACTTTGCCGTCACGGGTGAGTACCTTTTCCGTCAGTCCCTGAAGCTGGTGATGGCCGTGTTGTCACTGATCGGCATCACCGGAATCTACCTCTCCCAGGTACGCAAGATCGGTGTGCTGGGACTGCTCGGGTATGTGATCTTCGGCGCCGGCTACCTGGCCATGATGTGCATTGAAGTCATGGGCGCGGTGGTCTTGCCGACGCTTGCCGCCAGCGCACCGGGCTATGTCAACGACGTCCTTGCCGTGGCCACGGGCGCGAAGGCAGCCGGCGACATCGGTATGCTGGCGGGCTTGGTCACCTTCTCCGGCATCTCCTACCTGACCGGCGGCCTCATCTTCGGCATTGCAGTTTTTCGCGCCAAGGTCCTCTCCCGGTGGGCCGCAGCACTGCTGAGCCTGGGAGCACTTGCCACCGCAGCCATCCCGCTGCTCCCGTTCATCAACGAAAGGTTGTTTGCCCTGCCCCTGGGTGTCGCCATGATCGGCCTGGGCGTGTCGTTGTGGCGCGGACAGCGCGCCGCCGCCGTGGGTTCCCGGCCGACGGTGAGGATCGGACAGCCATGAACGACGGCGGTACTCGCCCAGGACCCACAGCCTACCGGTTGCGGGTCCTTGGGCACCTCGATGCCAGCTGGTCTTCCTGGTTTGATGGCATGGAGCTGACCCTCGAAAACGATGGCACCACCACCTTGACCGGCCCGGTCCCGGACCAGGCTGCCCTCCATGGGCTGCTGGGCAAGGTCAGGGACCTGGGCCTGACCCTGATCTGCGCACAAGCCCTGCCGCCGGGGGCCTGGATCAGTGCATGCTGAATTGGTATTCGGCAGGGATGGGTTCTCCCGGGCAGACCCTTTGCCACAGCTCCGATAGCGAGTTGACACCTTCACGCAGATCCGGCACTTCAACACCCTCCTTGAGGATGGCCTCCGCGGCAGCCGTCTCGCCCCCATCGGCCAGGGCGCGTGCCTGCAGGTAACGCACACGGCCCAGCGATTTGTGTGATTCCGCAGCCCCGGACAGCACTTCCAACGCCAGGGCGGACTGGCCGTTGTCCAGCGCCAACGTCATCGCCTCCACCAACACGTTGCGGTTGCCCGGCTCAACTGCACAGGCAACCGCCATTTCTGCCAAACCTCCCGCATCGTCCCCGGCAGCGATCAAGGCAAGCCCCAGGCCGCGGTGCGCCAAGCTCCGGCTTCGCGTGCTCAACTCCGGTCCTGCCGCGAAGGAATCTTCAAGCACCTGCCGGTACAGGGAAGCCACAACCAATGCGTCTCCTGCACCCTCTGATGCCCTGGCATGAACCATGACGGCGTGGTGGAAGGCGGCTTCTGCGCTCATGTTCCGCCCTGCCGTGAGCAGGTCCTCCCAGTCCAGGCCGCGCACAAAGGAAGCAGCGCCGCCAAACGGCTGGTTGGGCACCTCGGCAGCCGACGCCTCGAAGGGCTTTTCAACAATTCCCTCATTGGCGTTGAGCAGTTCCAGCCACGGCGCCTGATCGGCCGTGATCGTTTCGGCACCAAAGGGCGTGCCGGTCTCGTCGATCCAGCCCATCTGCCCCTGCCGACGGCGCGCCGCTTCCAAGGCACCCCAGCCGTTGCCGGCGACGAGCACTTCCGACGGCGGCAGATCGGCCCAGGCTCCGGCGTCGGACAGGGCATCGGCAATGGCCCGTTCCGAAACAAGTGCCTCAACGCGACCGGCACTGTGGGCCACCGCGGCGTCCCATGCACCGGCGGCGAGCGCTGGATCCAGCGCGGGGTTGCCGTACGCCTCGACCCACTGCCAGCTGGCACCTGCCGGCATGGGCACGTGTTCAAACTGGGTCTGGGCGAGCCCTGCCTGGATTTCGGCGTAGTGGCGCGGTCCCCCTGCGCCAGAAGGCGTGAGCCATTCCTGCCAGCGGTGCCCGCCGGTGCCTTCGCCCCAGACGAACAGCTTGCGGCCCCGCAGTTGCGCGGAGGAAACCAGCGCCAGCCCGTCGCCGTCGGCGTCGGCAGCCACTTCCCAGCGGCGTTCGGCCGGGGCGATGTCGAAGAAAAAGTCGGCCGCCTGCTTGTTCCGTACCGGCCAGGTGGCATCGGCGCCATGGAAATCGGTGGGGTTCGCCCGCGTCATGGAACCGTCGTAGTCGGTGGCGTAGGCGTGCGACGCCGGAGCAATCACGCGGGTCCCGGGCGACTGCGGGACGGCGGCGTTCGTCCACCAGTACATGGGCACGGTCTTGTCGTTGGGGTTGCGGATGCGCACGGCAACCAGCACCACCTTGGAGTCGGCCGGCAGCCACGCGTCAATCTGGAACACCACCTCGCGCAGGCGGTCGAACTCCCACATGCGCAGCACCTCCTGCCCCCCGGGCGTGCGCACCGTGGCCGCGTGCAGCGGGATGCAGGTGGTGGGTGAATGCCCGCGCGTGCCGATGTTGTATTCAATCCCGCCGGCAAACCACGCATTGCGCAGGGCCAGGTTGGCGAATTGGATCCGCTCCTGTGTGTGGAGGAGGTTCTTGCCGCTGGCCTTGTCCACCAACTCCCACAGCCGCCCGCCAAGCTGGGGCAGGAAGGTCGCCTTTACATAGGTATTCTCAAGCACGACGGCGGTCAGCTGCGTTGCGCTTGTCTCGCGCGTGTAGTTCTCCTGCAGCGGATACGGGTAGATGTTCCTCACCTTGCCCCACCGCACGCCTTGGGCGATCTCCTCCGGGATGCCTTCCCCCACCGTGTACGGCGGCTCCAAAAGGGGCTGCACCGAGGGAAGGGGCGAGTCCCCGCCGAGTTCGGCCAATTCGATGGTCCGGGTGGTGGTTGTTAAGGTCGAGGCGGTGGGCATGTCGGATTCCAATCGCAATCATGGGGTGGTCACGGATCAGTGGCGGACCATGGTTCTTGTGAGCCTATCGGATGACTCCCCCTCCGCCCCCTTCCGAGAGGGCTGGGCCAACCCGCGAAAACGGTGATTCTTGTGGTGCCTTTCGCGGGTTGGGTGCTGCTTCGCGGATTCCGCCCCATCCGGAGACGGCTCCTGCTCAGCCTCGGGACCCTCCTGTGCTGCCTGTGCCCCCGCGTGAGCCTATCGGATGGCTCCCCCACCGCCCGCGATGTCTGCGAGCGCGCCGGCCAGCTCGGGGTGTTTGAACACAAACCCGGCGTCATGAAGTTTTCGTGACACCACCCAACGGCTCTTGAGCACCAGTTCGGTCTCCGTGCCGATGAGCACGGCACCCATCCGCAGCAGCCAGGCCGGAGTGGGCAGTCCCAGCGGTACTCGATTCCTGCGGCGTACAGCCGCCATCAGGGCCGTATTCGTCACCACGTCCGGGGCGGCGATATTGACGGGCCGGTGATCTCGGGATGTTCATGGAGGAACAGGACCGCCCGGAAGAGGTCATCGATGTGGATCCAGCTGAATTTTTGCCCGCCGTCGCCCATGCGTCCGCCCAACCCCCAACGGGCCAGGTTGTTGAACGGGCCCATGACGCCGCCTCCTGGCCCCATGGCGATGGTGATGCGCAGCGGGATCCGGCGCGTGCCAGGTGTCTCTGCGGCTGCGAGCGTCTCCTCCCAGCCCCGCGCCACCTCGACGGAGAAGCCGGAGCCAAGGTCGCCGTCGTACTCGTCTTGGGGGCGGTCCCGGGCATCGCGGTAGATGGTTCCGGTGCTGGCATTGAACCAGTCCCGCGGCGGGCGGGCGCAGGCGGCGACGGCGCGGCCGAGTTCGGCGGTTGTCTCACGTCGGGAGCGGTGGATCTCTGCCCTGTTCGCAGGGGTGTAGCGGCACGAGACCGACTTTCCGGCGAGGTTGAGGAGCAAATCCGCGCCGTCGAGGAGGGCGGTGATGGAGGCCGTGTCACCCCACACGGCGTCATTGGCCTCGGCCCTGCGGCCTACCGTGCGCACCTGCCACCCGGCAGCGGCGAACTGGCGGCGGAAATGGGTGCCGATGAATCCGGAGGCGCCGGCGATCACGACGGTTTTCATGACTGCACCCGGGCCTTCAACGCCAGGGCTTCCTCCACGAGCGGTTTCACCACGGGCAGGCGCGAGAACGACACCAGCTTGGCGAGCAGTGGCGCGGCCCCGTCGATCAGTGTGCGTGTGCGGCGCTGGTTCTCGGAGCGGTCGTACACCCAAAACAGCACGACGCCCATGTAGGCCAGCCACAGCAGTTCGGGTAACTGCGCGCGGAGGAACTGCGGGACCTTGGTGCCTTCAATGACGTCACTGAAAATTCCGACGGCGTCCTCCCGCGCTTCGCTGGATGCGCCACCAAACGGGTTGACGGCCGATTCCGGCGGCAGGGCACTTCCGATGAAGGCGCCACCGAAGCCGTGGTACGGGGCGAGCGCGTCGATCCCTGCGTGGAGTGCGGCCTTGAGCCTGTCCGCCAGGCCTTCCCTGTCGGCCAGGGCTGCCGTTGCGGCCACCCGCTGCTCGGCTACGGACTCGCGGTAGAGCTCAAGGACGAGCTCATCCTTGGAGGCGAAGTAATAGTAGGCGCTGCCTAGTGAGATACCTGCCGCCGTGGCAATGCCGCGCATGGTGGTCTTGGTGAAGCCCTTGCTGCGGAACATTTCCAGGGCTGTCGCCAGCACCAAAGACCTGGTTTGTGCGCTCTTGCCGTCCACTGTCTCCCCATCTTTTGAACGTGTTCAAATATGAGTAAAGCACGACATGGCCCATGTAATCCAATCTGTACCGACTGGCCCGAGGCTGGCTGTCAGGCTGGTGTTGCATGCGGGGGCCATGAATGACGAACTGAGCACCCACCAACGTCTTGCCGATGAAACTGACCAGCGTGGCGGGCTCAGTGGGCCGCGCCATGACAACGGGCGCGTCGCGGTTGCCGTTGCGCAGGATGCCCACCACAGCTGTGCGGTGTTCGCCAAAGGAAAGTTCAGGGTTCAGCTGAAGATCCGTGTACAGGGACTCCAGTCGGGTTGCCACGGATCCGGCGCCTGCAATTCCAGTCTTCTATACCCGTCCAGGCAGGGCTAGAGCCAGCGCACTGCCCCGGCAAGGTACCTGCCAGAGGTTGGCGGCAACAAAAAATGCGGCTGCCTGGATGCCTCGGCAGAGATGGCCTGCCGACGGGTTCTGAAAATGGTACTTCTTAAAACGGGAAGACCTCAGGCTGCCGTGGCTGTGGCAAACAGGACCGGAGAATCCTGGCCGTCCCAGACACCAGTCAAACCGTGTCCGGTGTCTGGCCCGATGCCCGGATCGAGCACGTGCAGCACGCACAGTTCAACGCCACCGCAGCTGATGGTGGTCACGCTGCCTGTCGCCACCGGCACCAGGAAAGAAAGCGCCGGAGCACTCCCCAGCAGGACCCCCGTGGCTGCGATAGTGGCTGTTTCGGACAAAACGGTTCTCACGCCGTCGACCTCCCGCAACTGCACCGCCTGGGGCTTGCCGGTAAATATTGCAGCCGAGAGCGTCGCGGCGTATACGGGATCGCCCGTGGCGTCATAAACCCAGCGGTGCCCGAGAACCGAGTGTTCCATGGTGCCTACAAGGAACGCTTCAGCACCTTCCAGGGGTGTGCCGCGGTACGTCAACGGGACATGGAAAACATGCTGTCCTGCGCTCAGAAAATGACTTTCAACGCCCACCTCGCCGTCCGGATCATCGAAACGGAAGGAGCCAAGGCTGACAAGCTGGGCCGCATCCGCAGCAAACCACGGCTGCTGCGGCAGCCAGGCGGCGAGAAGTTCCATCTTGGAGGGGCGCAGCTGCGCAGCATAAACAATAGCCATGGCACCCAGTCTAGAGGCGACCGCTGCCCGTGGGGCCGCCGGCTGAGCGTTTAGGCGTCCGCACGGACAGCCGCCGCTTCCGCTCCCCGACCGCCTGCCTCGAGGCAGTCAGCCAGCTGGTACCTGACGGTTTCCTGCCCCTGCCGGTCCCCTGCGAGCGCGTCGAGAACCTGCTTGTACAGCGCCACGGCATCGTCGTGCCGCTTGGCGTTGTCAAGCAGGTGGGCCGCCTGCAGCAGCGCCCACACGGTTTGCTGTTCCGCTCCCTGGACCCGTTCAAAGGTGCTGGACCCCTGCAGCGCCGAGGCCACCGCGGCGTCAACGTCGCCGCTGCGGAACAGATGGCGGGCATTGATGAGCTGGATTTCTGCCTCCTGGTGCGCCGAGTCGGCCTCCCGCGCCAGGGCAGCGGCCGCAGCGATGGCTTCATGTGCGCCGTCGACCCCGCCAAGGCTCATCGCCTCGGCCAACTGCATGCGGGCGGCGACAACTGACCGCGGATCGACGTCGTGCTCCCCCGAATCCGCGGCCGCCAGCAGCACCTCCAGGGCCGTCCGGGCCTCCCCGGCGGCCGGTTCAAGGTACCCGGCCTCCTGGTACGTGGAGCTGGCCGCCAGATGCAACTGGGCTGCGCGGACAGGTTCACCGTTGGCCTCAAATGACTCAATTCCAAGGGTCCAGGCACTCAGGGCGCCACCTGGCTCACCGGCGGTGCGCATCGCGGCGCCCATGAGTTCGTAGAGCTCGCCCCTGTCATGATCTCCAATCTCAATGGAGGCGTTGCCGACCGCCTCATCCAGCAGTTCGATGGCTTCGTCGGGAGATCCGTGTTCCAGCACGTCCTGTGCCAGGGCGTAGGCCAGGGCCACGACCATGGGCGATTCGGCCATCTGCGCCTGCTGGATGCCAAAGCGCAGCCGCGCACGGGCTTCCTCGGTGCGCCCCATCTCCTGCAAAATGGCTGCCGAAAGCTGGGCCGCCCTAGCCACGCCCTCACGTGCCCCAAGTCCAAGAAGGTAGTCGGTGGCCGCTTCCGCGTCGGCGAGGGCCTGCGCCAGTTCGCCGCGCTGCGCCCGCAGCCGTGAGCGCAGGTCAAGGGCTGCGGCCCTGTGCGCGTCCGACGTCTCCAGCTCCAGGTTCTTCTCGACCCATGCCATGGCGCCGTCGACGTCGTCCTCCTCGGAGCACAACCTGAACATCAGGGACGAATGCACGGCGTGCGCCCTGCGCAGTGTTGCCTGCGGAGCGTCGCCGGTTTCCCACGCAGCGATGGCCGCACCCATGGCTTCAAGGGCGGATCGTGCCTGGCCATGGTCCCCGTTGAGCATCAGGATGTGGGCTCGTTCGGCGTTGAGGATGTAGAGCGCCTCGGGATGCGACTCCATTGCCTGCAGTTCGCGGCTGATGAGCGCCAGCTTTTCGGCGTTGTTTTCGGCGTCCTCAGGTCCGGCCAGCAGCTCGCAGGTGCGTTCCGTCAACCCGGCCAGTGCCTCATCGCCTGCGTCCCGCTGCGCGGCGGCGCGCGATCCCACGGCTCCACGGAGTGCGGCTGCATGCTCCTCACCAGGCATCTGGGCATGGATCCTGATGGCTGCATGGTGGAGGGCAGCCAGCCCACGGGGATCCGGGCCAAGCCGGACGCCGTTCGCGCAGGCTGCCAGTGCGGCGTCGTACTGGCCGACGGCGGCAAGGTCCAGCGTCCGCAGATGCCACCCATCACTGGTGTCAGGTTCGGCAACAACCCTGGGTGTGACGCTGTTGAAGGCCTCGGCGCCCAGCGGAAGGTCATGGGATTCCCCGACCATCTTCCGGCGGTCGGCCACGAGCTGGGCATGCCAACCATTGCCGTTGCGGGCATCAAAGTCCGCAGCCAGGGCGTCAGATGCCGCCCAACACAGGGGTGCCAGCTCGGCTGCGCTCAACACGCCGTCCCGGCGGCCGAAGAACTGGTTGAGCATGGCGCTGTCTGAACCGCGGACAGGCACCGTGCCGTGCCCGGCCGCAATGGCCTTTTCCAGCAGGAGCCCCAGTGCGGACAGGAAGTTCAAGTGGCTGCGGTGGGACAGCGGATCGTGGGCGAGCCAGGCCAGATGGCGTTCGGCGAGGGACAGTCCCCTGGCCGGATTGCCGGTGATGGCGCAGAAGGCGATGTGGTTGGCAATGATTCCGATGTTGTCGGCATTGCCCCGGGCCTCACGGTAGCTGCGCATATGCATCGATGCCAGGTTGTCAGACCCGCCGGCGCGCAGCAGCGGCACGAGTGCCAAGGACATGGCATTTTCTGGTTCTTCGCCGCAGGTGAATCCACCGTCCATGATCTCGCCAAATTCCTTGATGCCCTGCTGCGTGTCCCCGGTGCTGAAGTGGTAGCCCATGGACACCGAGCGGACACAGGCGTCACAGTGGGAATGTTCGTCACGTTCAATGGACGCGAGCCTGGCGTAGGCGGCGCGTGCCTCATCGACATGGCCGTTTTGGAATGCCGATTCAAAGCGCGCCATGGCCACTCCCGACAGGCCAAGGTTGGCACGAAGGTAATGTCCCTCCATGTCGTCAAGGACGCCATGGATCTGTTCCGTGGAGAACTGCGGGTCAGCCCCGAGGACCTCCGCCATCCACTTGAACTGCCACATGAGGTCACTGCCCTCATCCGGTTCAATGGGGAACCTGACGGGATCGCCGTCGTGCCTGGCAAGGCACCAGGCGAAGTTGGAGAGGAGCTTGTCGGTGTCGCCGGACATCTGGGCGTTGTTGCCGATGAGCAGCCGCACCCGGTATTCGCCGGGCTCATCTCCCTGCTCGATGGCCAGGGCCAGCGCCTTGTCCAGGTGGGCGGCAAGCCTGGGCCCCCACATGGCATCCAGGGCTTCATCAATCAGGTCTTCAAGTTCGTCGGTGGTATTCATTCGTTGCTCCCTCAAGGTGGGTGGGCATTGCCGCGGGCCCCATCGACGTGCGGCGGCACAGCCTTGCCGAAACCTGCCGGCCAGGACATGCGTTGACAGTGGATTAGTGGGTGAGGCTCAATTGCACGAGATCGCCCAAGGACTCGGTGAGCAGGCTGCGCTGGGCGACACCGAGCGGCAGGTGGGCTGCCAGCATCGCCTGCACGTACAGCAGCCTGATCGTCCGGTTGAACACCGCATCATCCGAACTGTGGGCCAGGGTACGGACCAGCGGGTTCTCCCAATTCACGCACACTGTGGCCTTGGCCAGCGCGTTGTTGAGCTCCGCGGCCGCTGCCAAGGACTTTTCAGCCTTTGCCAGAACACCGCTCCACAAGGAACTTGCCACCCGGCGTGCGGAACTGCGTTGCATGCCGCGCAGGACGGAGTCGTCGGCCAGGTACAACGCCGCGACGTCGCCCGGCGCAAAACTGCGCACGGTGACCTGGATGTCGAAGGCCTTCAGCACGGCAGTGGCCCGCTGTTCAAACTCCAGCACGGCGGCACGTTCGGTCAGCGCAGGCACGGCGAGGGAGTCAAGCAGCGATGCCAGCTCCACCTTCTCCACGCTCGTGCCGTCAAAAAGGAAGGGCAGGCGCCGGATGATGTCCGCGTCGTACACGTAGCCGCCGTTGACCACGGGAGCCTCGACGGGCACAATGGCGGCGATCTGGCGGAATTCCTCGAGCGACTCGGTGTAGCGGATGTGTTTCTGGCTGGCCACCAGGTCCTGGATGCTCATCCGTCCGGCGGTCGTCTCAACGCTCAGCCAGCGGGTCAGGAACGCGGCCAGTTCGTCGTCGTGGGCCACCAGGGACTTCAGCCCCAAATGGTGGATGGATACAAATTCCGCGAGTTTGTGCGGCTGGCCGGCCGCCATCCGGATGATCCAGGCTCGCAGCGCAGCACCCAGCTCCTCACGGGTTGCCGCCAGCGATTCGTCGGCGACAAGCGACTCGCGTGAGGCCGTGGGCTTGAGCCCGGTGGAATCGACCACGGCCCGGGCAAAGAACGCCCATTCCGGCAGCAGGTCCTGGTTCCTGTCATCAACGAGCATGCCGCCCAAGTACACCGAGTGGGCGGCCCTGGATGACGGCGGCGGGGCAAACGGCAGGATGTAGGCCGTGCCGCGTGTGCCTGTTGACGGCCCGCCCAGCTCGACGGCGGCAAACGGCCGCGCACCGATCAGCGTCGTGCCGAGCTCCACAATTTCACTGCGCGCGTCCCTGCGGTCATCTCCGGTGAGAGCGAACACCGGGGCGCGGTTGATCGTGTCGAAGCCGCCTGAATCATTGGCGATGAGGATGGGGACGGGCAGGTAGCCGGCATGCCGGATGGCCAGTTCGGTCACCTTTTTGTGGCTGCACAGTTCGGCTTCGTCGCCGCGCGGGCGCAGGCGCACACTCGTCCCCACGGGAAGGTCGAGGTCCTCGAGCACCGTCACCGTGAACGTTCCCGCAGCGGACCCCACCCACTGCACTGCGCTCTCGCCGGCCTTGCGCGAGACGACCTCGATTTCATCGGCCACCATGAAGCAGGACAACAGGCCAATGCCGAACTGCCCCAGCAGGTCCTGCCGCGGCAGGTCAAAAATGTCACGCTTGGAGCTCCGACCCACGGTGGCCAGCAGCTGGGCGACCTCGTCGGCGTTGAGGCCAATGCCGTCGTCCTCGAGCCGGAATTCCGGGTTCGCCGGCGTCGACGGGAAGATGCGGATCTCCCAACGGCCGCTTTTCCCCTCGGCTGCACGCCTGGTTGCAATGGCGTCGCGCCCGTTCTGGATCAGTTCGCGCAGGTAAACCTGCGGGCCCGAATAAATGTGCCGGCTCAGCAGGTCGACAACGCCGTGCAGGTCAACTTGGAACGGACGGGTCGCGGACCCCACAGCGGAACTCATGCACCCAATTCTATCGGCAGGCTCCAATATGGCCGCCGCCTCAAAGAGTCCTCACGGCAGGCGTCAGGGCGCAGCCGGCTCTCAACCGGACTGCGCAAGGAAGGTGTGCGCCGCTTTCCATCCCAGCGGATCTTCAAAAAGGACCTCGGCCCCCAGCAGCCCGACCCCCACTGTGGAAGCCTCGTCGCCGAGGGGGGATTTGACCATCAGCGCGGCCGCGCGGGGGTTCAGCTGTTCAAGCCCGGCAATGAAGGGCACCCAGAAAGCGTCTCCGAGGGCCAATGGATAGCCGCCGACTGTCATGGACGCCGCGGGCCTGACGGTGATGACGGCCGCCACCACCCTGGCCAGCCACGTGGCGACTCCCTCGATCAGGGCGGTGACCTGGGCATTGCCGCCGTCGGCCGCCGCCGCCAACCTGGCGCCGAGGTCATCCATGCCACCGGGGACGTTGGCGTAGTCAATGCCCAAGCCCCTTGCGCCGTCGACCAGGACCTGGAATCCGGCTACCGCATCGAGGCAGCCGCGGCGGCCGCACAGGCAGGCGGGTCCGTCGGCAAGCATTGGCATGTGACCGAACTCCCCCACCACGCCAAGACTGCCCAGCGACCCTGCCCTGATGTACGAGAGCCCCGCACCGTAGCCAATTTGCAGGTGGGCCAGGTTCGGCAGGTCCAGCCGGCTGTTGGCCAAGGCTGCCGCACCTGAAATATCGGCCAGGCGCACCCGGAATTTGTTCCCGGTCATCGCTTCCAGCTCATCGCAAAAGGACACCTCCCCCCAACCCATCGGCAGAGAGAGCCTCACGCCGCGCAGGGAATGGTCTAGTTCTGCCGGGAGCGCCGCACCAACACCGACAATGCTGTAGTTCGGCAGTTCCGCGGCGGCACTGATCCGCTGGGCCAGAACGGCCAGCAGCGCAGGTGCGCTGACGCCTGCCGGCAGCTCTATGACCCTGCGTGAAACAACAGCCCCATCCACGTCACGCAGGATCTCAATGGCCCTGTCAACGCGGATGTCAAACCCCAGCGACGCAAGTTTCCCGGCGGCCAATTGCAGTCCGATGGGGCGTCGCCCCGGACCTGAATGGCTGGTTTGCTCCTCCACGATGATCCCGGCGGCCAAGAGTTCCATGACAGGGCGGGACACCCCCACCTTCGTCAACCCCAACGCCTCGGCGAGCTGTGCCCGGGAGATGCCGCTGCGATCCCTGACGGCTCGGAGCACCCGGACCTGGTTGTGGCGCTTTACATCGCCCTGGGTCATGGAAGTTGTCATTATTACCGTTCAGTAAGCCCATTGACTGGTTCAATTCCAAGATTACCGCCCACCCTTGACATAGTGGCCTAAGACACAGCAACCTTAGTAACATCATGTTACCAACATGATGGCGAGCATGTTGCACCCAGCCCATCACCCGAGCCGATTCCTTTATGAAAGCGAAGAGAAATGCCCAATGTAGCGCACACAAATTCACATCTTCCATCCCGCCGCACCATCTTGCGGGCTGGCACGCTCGCAGCCGGCTTTGGGGCGCTCGCCACCCTGGCGGCTTGTGGCACGGGTACCAATTCCGCCGTGGGTGGGGCCGGCGGCGCAAGCAAGACCCTCTCGCTGCAGTTGCTGGGAGCGGATGAGAAAACCATTGAATTCCTCAAGACCACCGTCGCGGAACAATTCAAGGCAAAGACTGGGTTCGGCCTTGAGCTGCGCACCTCCGATTGGGCCTCGGGGTTCCAGAAGATGGTGACGGCCGCGGCGAGCGGTTCCCTGGCCGACGTCGTCACGCTGGGCGGCATTTGGACTGCACCGCTGGCCTCCAAGAAGGCACTGCTGCCCCTTGATGAAAAGTTTGCCGCCTGGGATGAGAACGCCGCGTTCAACCCCAACATGCTCACCGATGCCCGCTACGAGGACAAGCTCTACGCCGTCCCCTACGCCGCAGACATCCGCACCGCCTGCTACCGCATGGACCACCTGGAAAAGGTCGGCTACACCGAGGACTCCCTGCCCACCACCTGGGACGAGTATAAGGCCATGGCTATCAAGCTCTCAGCCAAGAACGGCGGCCCCGCCAAGAGCCCCCTCTCCTGGTTCAATGACAAGTCAATCGGCATCCAGCAGTCATTCGCACAGCTGATGTTCCAGGCTGGCGGCTCCTATTGGGATGCCAGCGGCAAGGCCAGCTTCTCCAGCGACGCCGGCAAAAACGCGCTGGACTACCTGGTCTCTTTCTACACGGACGGGCTCTCGGATTTCAACGACGTGTTCACCGGAACCGGGGCGGGCGCCGTCGCGGCCGGACGCTCCAGCGCCGAATACTCGGGCCTTCTCGTGTACCGCAACACCAAGGACTTTGCCCAGAAGCCGACGCCGAAGATCGTGGCGGGCCCGCCGTTGAAGGCCACGGCAGCGGGCAAGCCTGTCTCCTCGGCTTGGGTCAACAAGTTTGGCGTTGCGGCAGGAACCAAGCACCAGGATGAGGCCTGGGAACTGGTCAAGATCCTCACCAGCGCGACCACCATGGAAACCCTCAATGAGCGCGTTGGCGCGCTGCCCACCCGCAGCGATGCCGTCAATTCGGAGTTCTTCAAGAGCCTTCCCGAAGGCTTCAGCAAGGCCGGCGATTACGTCCGCACGCAGCCGACGAGCCCCAACATGCTTGCCATCGGACCCGCCATCAAGATTGTGCTGCAAAAGGCCGTCCTCGGCCAGGCAACCACTGATGAGGCCCTGGCTGAAATCGATAAGAAGGTGAACGAAATTAATGGCGTCGCCTAATTCACTGGCGGAACGGAAAATGCGGCGCGCCGGCGTGGTCCTGGTCTCGCCGGCCGTCGCAGCCATTCTGCTCATCAGCATCATCCCGTTGATCGTGGCCGGCTATTTCAGCCTGACCAAGTTCGACATGATCACCGCGCCCCAGTGGGTGGGCCTGGAGAACTACCGCAGGCTTTTCGGCGACGCAGCCTTCTGGGAAGCTGCCGGGAACACGTTCTACTTCGCGTTCGGCCAAGTGGTCATCGGCGTAGTCGTGGCACTCATGGTCGCCATGCTGTTCAGCCAGGCACTCAAGGGCGGTGCCGCCATGCGCACCATCGTCTACATTCCGCAGGCGGCCTCCTATGTTGTCATCTCACTGATCTGGACCTTCCTGTTTGACCCGGCGATCGGGCCCATCAATGTGGTGCTCAACGGCCTGGGCATCGACACGATCTACTTCCTCACGGATCAACAGTGGGCCATGCCCTCCATCATGGCCATGAGCCTGTGGCGCAACCTTGGCTACTTCATGGTCATCCTGCTCGCCGGCATCCAGGCCATCCCCACCTCCATCAATGAAGCCGCGCACATGGACGGCGCCAATGCCTTCCAGCGCTTCTTCATGGTGACCATCCCGCAGCTGAAATCAACGCTGCTGTTCGTCTTCGTCACGTGGTTCCTGGGCGCGATGCAAATGTTCACGCAGTCCTACGTGATGACTCAGGGAGGGCCTGTCAACGCAACCCGCACCCTGGTCTACCGCATGTACGATTCAGCGTTTACCGAGCTGAACATCGGTGCGGCGAGCAGCATCGCCGTCATGCTTTTCCTTGCCGTGGTGATTGCCTCGCTGCTGCTGAAGCTGGGCCAGAAGCTGTTCTCCCGACAGGAAGTGGTGACACCATGAACATTGTTCTCGACGAGCCCGTTGCAACGCACGGGCCTGCATTGGTCCAGCCTCGGAAGGCACGACGGCGCCGCCCGGGCAAGGCGCGCCTGTACGCCATTGCGCTGCTGGTGTGCGCCGTGTACCTGGTCCCCATGCTCTACGTTGTGGGGGTTGCCTTGGGCACAAACACCGCATCCGGGGCCGCCTTGTTCGCCGATGGGCTGCATCCAGAAAACTTTGTCAAGGCGTTTCAAAGCGCCGATTTTGCCCTGTACTTCGCCAATTCTGCCCTTGTCACGGTGGTTTCCTCCGCCTGCCAGGTCATCTTGTCGTGCATGGCAGGCTATGCACTGGCAAGGATCAACTTCCGCGGCCGCGGCCTGGTTCTTGGCGGGCTCATTGCACTGCTCGTGGTTCCGCCGGAAGTCATCATGGTTCCTTTGTTCATCATCTTGACCAAGTTCCCCCTTCTTGGCGGCAACGATATTTTCGGTGCCGGCGGCGGCGGACTCCTCAACACGTATTTTGGCCTTATGGTTCCCCATCTTGCGAGTGCCCTTGGCGTGTTTCTCATGCGCCAGTTCTACATCGACCTGCCCGACGAGCTGGGCCAGGCGGCAAGGCTGGACGGAGCAAGTGAGTATAGGATCTTCTGGCAGATTTACACACCCCTCGCCTTCCCTGCCGTGGCCGTTGTTGCCGTGCTTGCCTTCCAAGGCGCCTGGAATGACTTTCTGTGGCCGCTGATCATGACGCGCTCAAATGACATGCAGACCCTTCAGCTTGGCCTGACGGTGTTCTTCCAACAGGACTCAACCCAGTGGAACCTGCTCATGGCCGCCGTGCTCATCATCAGCATTCCCGTGGTGGTACTGTTCTTGTTTGGCCAGCGCTACTTCCAGAGCGGAATCGTCGCAGGGGCGGACAAATGAGCACCGATGTGAACCATGGCCGCGGCAGGGGTCCCAACTTTGTTGTCATCATGACCGACGACCAGGGCGCTTGGGCAAGGGGACGCACGATGCCCGAACTGATCACCCCCGTCCTTGACGAACTGGGCGCATCGGGTCTGGAGCTCACACGCTTCTTTTGCACCTCACCGGTATGCTCACCAGCCCGTGCCTCGCTCGTGACGGGAAGAATGCCCTCGGCCCACGGTGTCCACGACTGGCTGCGCAGTGAAAACAGCGGCGTCAGCACCGAGGGCGTGCACTACCTGAAGGACTTTGAGACCACCCCTGAGCTGTTGCACCGGGCCGGTTACACCTGTGCGCATGCGGGCAAGTGGCATCTGGGTGATGCCCGAGCCGCCGCGCCAGGCTTCACCCATTGGTACAGCCACAGGGACGGCGGCGGCAATTATTTTGGCGCCCCCGTCATTTCCGACGGCGTCCTGGGCACCGAGAACGGCTACATCACGCATGCCATCACGGAGAACGCCGTAAGGATGCTCACGACGCTGGCAGACGGTGATGACCCCTTTTACCTACAGGTGCACTACACGGCGCCGCATTCGCCGTGGACAGGCGGCAACCATCCGCAGGAATACGTGGACCTCTACGCTGATTGTGAGTTCCCCAGCGTCCCGCGGCTGCCCGCCCACGACTGGTTCAAC
Organism: Arthrobacter sp. LAPM80; assembly: GCF_046736435.1. Taxonomy (NCBI): domain Bacteria; kingdom Bacillati; phylum Actinomycetota; class Actinomycetes; order Micrococcales; family Micrococcaceae; genus Arthrobacter; species Arthrobacter sp. LAPM80. Next base: position 101,301 of record NZ_JBCHVD010000002.1, on the reverse strand, counting down.
TGGGACCACGGTGACCTTGCGGCGGCCATGGACAGCCCGCGGGAAAACCTTGCCGGCTTCTGCGCAGCCCTGACGGCAGTGGACAGGGGCGTGGGGCAATTGCTCAACGTCCTCGAGGAGGCCGGGATCAGGGAGGACACATACGTCATTTTCACCTCTGACAACGGCTTCAGCTGCGGCCACCACGGCATTTGGGGCAAGGGCAACGGAACCGTGCCCCTGAATGTTTGGGACGACTCCATCCTCGTGCCGTTCATCATCAACCGGCCCGGCACCATCTCGCCGCGGCTGGATGATGCCCTCACGACGGCCGCTTCCCTCCATGCCACGGTACTGGAACTGGCAGGGGCCCCTGCACCCGTGGATCCGCTCATTGCCGGGGAGTCCATCGCACCGCGTTTCCTGGGCGGGGCGCAGGAACTCGATGCGGCGAGGAAGGACGCCATTGTCATCTTCGACGAATATGGCGGCACCCGGATGATCCGCACGGCAACGCACAAGTTTGTGCTGCGCCACGGCGATGCCCCCTGCGAGCTGTACGACCTCCGGGCGGACCCGCAGGAACTACGCAATGAGTACAACAACGCGGCATTCTCCGCCGTCAGGGATGATCTCCATGCTCAATTGCTTGGCTGGTTCGCAGCCCACTCCGAGCCCCGCTTTGACGCCTTTGACCGGCCTGTCACGGGCCTGGGGCAAACCTCCCCGGTCTGGGTCGCAGCACAGGATTCCCAGCGGTACGTGAAACCAGGTGTGCCGTCAGCGCCCGGCGCCTGATTCCTACACGAGAGGGGCTGGCTTCCGTTGGAAGCCAGCCCCTCTTTTTGTGCCGTCAGTGCCTGATGAGGCTAACTAGGCACGACGGCGGCCCCTGCCGCCCAGCACCATGGCACCTCCCACGGCCACAAGCACCAGGATGCCCAGGGCGAGCACCGGCGACGCAGCACCAGTGCTGGCCAGCTCATCCACGGATGGGCTCTTTGCCGGCGTTGACGGTGCCGGGGCGCCAGATGTGGCTGCGCCTGTGGCGGATGCCTTCGGTGTTTCAACCGGGCTGCTGGGCGTCCCGGCATTCGAAGGCGTTGTTGCCGGCGAGGTGGTCGGCTCTGCACTGGGTGTTGCCGTTGCTGAGGGTGTCGCCGTCGGCGTTACCATGGTCGTGGGCGTTACCGTGGCCGTTGCCGTTGCCGTGACTGTCGGTTCCGCCGTTGCCGTTGCCGTGACTGTCGGGTCCGCCGTGGCCGTTGCCGTTGGCTCCACGTCTGCGGCAAAGTGCCAGGATGCAACGGCACCCTCGGCAATGGCATAGCCGTCCACGCTTCGCGCAGCGACGGTCACCAGTTTGGGCAGCGGGTGTCTGCCTGCCGGAACCACCGCACCATCCACCACGTACTCAATTCCTGTCGTGCTGGGAACCGTGTAGGTGCCCGCCGCGGGATCGAAGCTGACCGCTGCCGGAACAACCTTGATGTCGGTGAAGTCGGCCTTGCCGCTGTTGAGAACAGCGACGGCATCAACTGCCACGGGAAGGGTTGCCGCCCGGGCGGCACCCTCGCCCACGACAGTGGCCGTCAGAATGTGCTTGCCGCGCTTGACCGTTGGGCTGGTCCACACGGTGGAGATGGCATCAGCGCCCGCCTGGTGGCTGACAATCACGGGGACTCCCCCGTCGATCGAATAGGCAACCTTGCCCTGGCCGGGCCCCACGGGTGCGGTGACGGCCACGCCGTCTCCGTCAAAGCGCATGCTCCAGGAGGAGCCCGCCGTGCTCGATGAGCGCACCGTCCCGCCCAAGGCGCCAGTGACCGGCGTCGTCCCCCAGTCAGCGGGGAATACGAAGGAGGACTGGTAGTTTCCTTCGGTCGCGCTGTCGATCGTCATGGACTGCTTCTTCCATACGCGCACGTAGTCGAACTTGGAAGGCTTGGCGTTGTCGTAGGCGTTGGGGTAGCCGGCCGGGTTGTTGACGTAGGGTGCACGCAGGCCCACGGAGAGGATCATGATCTGCTCGGCGGGGTCGTACACGGGGTCCTTGGTCTCTCTGCGCAGCACGCCGTCGACGTACCAGCGTTGGATGCCCGGTCCCCATTCAAAGCCATAGTTATGCATGTTTTCAGCGGGGTTCCAGGGCGCCATATAGGAGGATCCGCCGTCGGACTGGTGATTGGGCCCGAGCGCCTGGGACGGCCAGCGGTGCTTGGCGAAGTCAATGGAGCCGGGCTGGTTCGGGTTCTGGCCCAGTTCCACCATGTCCAGTTCGGTCGCATAATCCCCTTCGCGCCCATCAAGCCAGAAGGCCAGGCACGTTCCGGGGAAGGGGGTTCCTGACTGGGCCCGAACTTCGAAGTAGCCGAATTTGACTGCCTCCTTGAGTTGGATGCCGCCTGACTTGTTGTAGGTGGTGTTGACTTCCTCGAAGCCCGGATTTGCCAGCTTGTTGGCGGCCGGGGCGGAATCCGCGGCGAAGGAGGCGTCGTCAAACATGGCGACGTCGGCAAAATCGGCGCCGCTTGACTGTAGGCCCACGGCACAGTTGGCCCCGGCCGCCACGGTGACAGGCAGGGAGTACTGGGTCCAGGCGCCGTTGTTGCGGGGAATTGCCGTTTCCTTGACGTTTGCCGTCCCGTCGCAGCCAGCAGCAACAAGGCTCACAGCACCCTTGGAGCCGACGGTCTTGGCCCAGGCCGAGAACGTGTACGTTCCGGCGGCGAGGCCGGAGAAGCTCTGCTGGGTGCGGGTTCCGTACTGGTTGTAATAGGTGTGGCGCAGCCCCGTCTTACCGGTCCGTGCGGCGTAGGAGGTGACGGTGTCGGTGTTGGAGTTCTGCAGGTTCACGTCAATGGTGTTGGTCTGCCACTTGCTGGGGGTGATGTTGTATTCGTTGGTGGGATCGTAGGACTGTTTCAGCTCCAAATTTCCGTCCTTGACCACGGACGCGTTATCTTCCCACCGCCATTCGGCACGCCAGCCCCATTGGTCGGTGAAGCGTTTGAAGCCCTGGTCAAGGTCAACGCCGTTGAACTCCGAGGAGTAGTCCTCGATCTTTGTCCATTTGCCCGTGTTGGCCGGATCCACCATGGGCATGGCGGCGGAGGGGTTCTGTGCGTAAGGGTCTGGCGTGTCGCCCACGGGCGGCGCGGTGGTGGGCGGTGGCGTGGTGGGGGTGCCGCCGTCGGACCCGTCAGTCTTCAAGATAATCGCGTCGATGTCAGGCGCAGGGCCGTCGGCGTTCCAGACCGTGATCGTGTTGATACCCACGTGCAGGTAGCAGGCGAATTCCTTGCGCAGCGGCGTGCTCGTGTTGGGCGCGACGGCGAGGTCCAGCAGGACCTTGGCACTGCCTTCACACTGGAGATTGACGTTGCGCTTGCCCGTGTCTGGAGAAAGGTATTGGAGCTCAAAAACCTTGTCCCCTGCGGTTTCCATGCTGACTTTGATGCCGATTTGGCCGTTGTTTCCGCCAACATAGCCCACGGTCTTGCCGCCCGACGCGGCCGCGTTGTTTTGCACCACCGCACGGCCAACGAAGTCGTTTCCTGCAGCCTCGGCCTCAAAGAGTGTTTGCGCCGCCGTTTCAACCACGACGGCGTCAATATCCGGGGCCGGGCCTGTGGCGTTGAAGAAGGTGATGATGTTTTCGCCTGCCACCAGGTTGGCGCAGCTGAACGTGTAGCGGCTTGCAGTCTCCCAGTTCGGGCTGGGCGAGAGGTCCGCCAGGGCGGCAGCGCCGTCGTTGCACTGGATGGAGATGTCCCTGTCCTCACCTGAGACATATTGCAGGCGCAAGGTGGTCCGCGCGGGATCCACGATGTTGATCTTGACACCAATTTTGCCGTTGCCACCGCCGACGAACCCAACTGTCTTGCCTCCGGAAGCCCCTGTCCGGTTCTGGGCCACGGCCTTCCCGGTGAAAACGTTGGTGGCGGCCTCGGCCTCGAACAGCGTTTGCGTGGCCGCCTGGGCGGGGCCACCGGCCAGCGGGATTATGAAGCTTGCAAGCAGGACCGCGCCTGCGGCAGTACCGATGGCCGCGCGTCGTCGGCGTCTGCGGCGCGCCCGCGGAGATTGATGGTGTGGTGGTGCGGCGCTGTGCTGCGCCGCTGGTTCAGAGACCTGCATGATTCCCCTCAATAAGGTATGGATTGGATGATTCCAGACATCACGACCCAATTGGTAACATGATGTTACCCAAAGTAGATGTGATCCATACCATAATGTCAATGGGGTTGCCACGGCGCGTCTTTTTAGCTTCCTTCCCCTGGGCAGGCCGTCGAGTAACGGCGGCACCTGACATGAAAAAGGCCCCCGGTTCCCGGATGGGGACCTTGTGCACGTCCCCCGCCCTTCATCCGAAGGCCTTCTTTCCAATCCCTGCGCGGCGCCCGCACGAAACCGGACGCCGCCAGTCACCGCACTAAATGTCCAGGTGGGTGGGGCCGAACATCTTCAACAACGCGTCAACCACGACGACGTTGGGACCGTCGGCGGCGAAGCCTTCCCGCAGGGCGTCCCCGACGTCCTGCGGCGCCACCCGCTTGGCAGGAACACCGAAGGACTCGGCCAGCTTGACGAAGTCGGGGCGGGCCAGCTCGGTGTGGGTCGCCTTGCCGAAGGTGTCAATCATGTATTCACGCAGGATGCCGTAGCCGCCGTCGTCAACGATGAGCCAGGTCACGGGGGCATTGTGCTGCCTGGCCGTTGCCAGTTCAGAGATGGAGTACATGGAGGAACCGTCGCCTGCCACCGCCAAAACCCGGGCCGGCTTGCCGTGGCTCTGCAATCCGAGCGCACCGCCGATGGCAGCCGGAAAGCCGTAGCCGAGGCCGCCGGCACCCTGGGCGGAGTGGAATTGGCCGTCCTTGGCATCCCAGCAGCTCCAGCCCCAGTAGGCGGAGATGGTCATGTCCCAGAACGTCTGCATGTCGGCCGGAACGGCCTCGCGGATATCGGCCATGAACTTGCGTTCAAGTGCCAGGTCCTGGCTGTCCAGGCGGGCCTGGACCTTGGCGAGGGTTTCCGCCACAACGGCCTGCGGCGTGGCGCCGTGCCAGTTGGCTTTTTCGCCGTGCGGTTCGGTCAGCGCCGCATCGAGTGCGCTGAGCGCCTGGCCGGCGTCTGCACGGATGCCAAGCGCGGGCCGGTTGGATTCCAGCACGCGAGGTTCGGCGTCAATCTGAATGATGCGCCCGCGCGGCTCCATGGTGAAGTAGTTGCTTGACACCTCGCCCAGGGATGAGCCGATGACCACCAGGACATCGGCGTCTTCCAACACTTCGGTGACGTGGCGGTCCTCAACCCAGGACTGCATCGACAGCTCATGGTTCCACGGGAACGCGCCATTTCCGCCCGGGGTGCAGACCACGGGGGCGTTGAGCTTTTCGGCGATGGAGAGCAGTTGCTTTTCCGCGTGGCCGCGTCGTGTTCCACCACCGGCAACGATCGCGGGGCGTTCGGCGGCCGAGAGCCACTTCACGGCTTCACGGATGAGCTCGACCCGCGGCGGGTTGTCGAACGGTTCGGCCAGCGCATCCTCGACGGCCGGCACAAAGATGGGGTCCAGCAGAACGTTCTGCGGCACCTCAACCCAGACAGGGCCCTGCGGGGAGGAAACGGCTTCCGTCCACGCGTCCTGGATGGCGGAGGGGATGCCCGATGCGTGCTGGATGAGCCGCTGGCTCTTGGTGACGTTGGCGGCGGAAGCCTTCTGGTCATCGAGCTGGTGCAGCATGCCCTTGCGGCGGGCACCCAATCCCTCAAGCGGGATCTGGCTCGCCACAACAATCATGGGCACGCCCGTTGCGTAGGCTTCCTGCAGGCCGGCAAGGGCCGTCAGCGCGCCGGGGCCCGTGGACAGGAACAGCACGCCCACTTCGCCCGTGGCGCGGGAGTAGCCGTCGGCGGCAAACGCCGAATTGTTCTCCACGCGGGAGGAGACAAAGTGCAGGGGCGAGCGGCTGAGCGCGTCAAAAAGCCCCAGGGCGTGCTGGCCTGGAATGCCGAAAACGGTCTGGGCGCCGAGCGCCGTCAGGGTCTCAACGACGAGGTCGCCACCGTTCCTTTGGCTTGGGGCCTCCGGCAGCGAGGGGTTCCCAGCCGAGCTTGCGAGGTTGGGGAGCTGCTGGGGATTCACTTGGTCTCTCCTGGGGTGAGGTTCGGGGCGAAGCCAGCGGGCCGGCGTCGTTCTTCTGCATCAAGTGCCTGGGCGGCGTAACCGTTCGGGGTGCCGAAGCGCTCTCCCTCGACGTGGTTATCGGCCATCAATGTCACAAGTTCGAAGCCGACGTGGCTTGCGGCGACACCGGTGATTTCGGCGTGGTCGTAGGCAGGAGCAACTTCGACGATGTCGGCGCCGACGAGGTTCATGCCCCGGAAGCCGCGGATGATCTCGATGAGCTCCCTGCTCGTGATGCCGCCGGCCTCGGGGGTGCCGGTGCCGGGCGCATGTGCCGGGTCAAGGACGTCGATGTCCACCGAGATGTACAGCGGGCGCTTGCCGATCCTGTCGCGGATCTTCGCAACTGTCTCGAGCACGCCTTGGTAGTAGACATCGGCCGCGGTGACGATGCCGAAGCCGAAGCGGTGGTCATCGTCCAGATCCTTCTTGCCGTAGAGCGGGCCGCGGGTGCCCACGTGGGAGATGGCCTCGGTGTCCAGGATGCCTTCCTCGACGGCGCGGCGGAAGGGGGTGCCGTGGGTGTATTCGGCACCGAAGTAGGTGTCCCAGGTGTCAAGGTGTGCGTCAAAGTGCAGCATCGCGACGGGCTCGCCGGCACGCTCGGCGGCGGCGCGCAGCAGCGGCAGGGAGATCGTGTGGTCGCCACCGATGGTCATGAGCTTTGCGCCGTTGGCCGTCAAGTCCAGCGCGTTTTGCTGGATGGTTTCGATGGCCTCGTTGATGTTGAAGGGGTTCACGGCCATGTCGCCGGCGTCGGCAACCTGGCAGTTTTCAAACGGGGACACATCCCAGGCCGGGTTGTACGGGCGCAGCAGGCGGCTGGCCTCACGCACGTGGTTGGCGCCGAAGCGGGCACCGGGGCGGTAGGAAACGCCGCTGTCAAAGGGGACACCGACGACGGCGACATCGGCCCTGGCGACCTGGTCAAGACGCGGGAGGCGTGCGTAGGTCGCGGCCCCCGCGTAGCGCGGGATCCGGGAGGAATCGATGGGGCCAAGGTTCCCGTTGGCCTCAATGCGGAGCTCTTTCATGGATGTCCTCAATTCTTGTGGCATTTTCCCGGCCTGAGACTGCGTCGGTAGACGTGCGTCACACCCGGAGGGTGTTCACCATAGTACAACCGATGTTGCCTATTGTGAACCAAATGTTTCACATTAGATACTTTCGCCATGCCCTTCGGGGTGAGTCCCGGAGCACGCCACCGGCACCGGCGGCACCGCGGGAAAAGAGGGGCTCCAGGGGCGTAAAGATTTCATCAAGACAGGGTTTTTCGAGCCAAAGCGGTGCTAGTCTCCAGTTGCCAGTGGCATTCGGAAGACCCCGACGCCGGTGTGCATCGGCTGCGACCGGGCAGCGACGAAACGAAAGGCCGTCAGTGACATCCCTTGCCAAAGCTCCTTCAGACCCCGGAACGAGCGGGAAACTGCGGGGCAGGGCGGCTCTGCGCCTTTGGTTGCTCGACGGCATGCCGGAAGGTTCGGGAAAACGGCAGGGACCCCACGGCCGCCCCACTGAAAACCACAAGCCGCAAACATGGTGGAGGGTCATGTGCCTGACGGGCCTTGACTACTTCTCGACCCTTGGATACCAGCCGGCCATCGCGGCCCTTGCTGCGGGTGTGCTGGCTCCTCTGGCCACGATCGTACTGGTCCTGGTCACGCTGTTCGGCGCCCTGCCCGTGTACAAGCGCGTTGCCAGGGAAAGCCCGCGCGGCGCCGGATCCATCGCCATGCTCGAACGCCTGCTGCCGCGCTGGTGGGGAAAGGCCTTTGTCCTGTCACTGCTGGGATTCGCCGCCACCGACTTCATGATCACCATTACCCTTTCCGCGGCCGACGCCACGGCCCACGTCATTGAAAACCCTTTCGCCCCGAGCTTCCTGCGCGGCCAAAACGTCATCATCACGCTCGTACTGATCGCCGCCCTCGCCGCCATATTCCTGCGCGGCTTCAAGGAAGCCATTGGCATCGCGGTTGTTCTGGTGGCGGTCTTTTTGACCCTGAACCTTGTTGTCATCGGCGTGGCACTTGTCCAGGTAGTCCACAGCCCGCTGCTGACAAACGACTGGTGGACGGCGTTGACAACCCAGCACGGCAACCCTGTCATGGTGGTCGCCATCGCACTGCTGGTCTTCCCACGCCTGGCGCTAGGCCTATCCGGTTTTGAAACCGGCGTCGCCGTCATGCCCCAAATCAAGGGACGTGCCACCGACACCGAGGAAAACCCCGAGGGCCGCATCAAGGGAGCCCACCGGCTGCTGACAACTGCCGCCGTCATCATGAGCAGCTTCCTCATCACGTCCTCGCTGGCCACCACAATCCTCATCCCGGCCGCCGAATTCCAGCCCGGCGGGGCCGCCAACGGCCGAGCGCTGGCATTCCTTGCCCACCACCTCCTCGGCGAGGGCTTCGGAACCGTCTACGATGTGAGCACCATCGCGATCCTGTGGTTCGCCGGTGCAAGCGCCATGGCCGGGCTGCTCAACCTTGTCCCGCGTTACCTGCCCCGCTTCGGTATGGCACCGCAATGGGCCGCCGCCGTCCGCCCGCTGGTTCTGGTGTTCGCCGCCGTCGCCGTCGTAATCACCATCATTTTCAAGGCCGACGTCGATGCCCAGGGAGGCGCGTACGCGACGGGTGTGCTGGTTCTGATTACGTCCGCGGCGATAGCTGTGACCCTCTCCGCCCGGCGCAAGGGCGAGCGGGGAAAGACGATTGGTTTCGGCGCTGTCTCGCTGGCGTTCATCTACACAACGGTGGCCAATTCGATCGAACGCCCCGACGGGTTGAAGATCGCGCTGTTGTTCATCCTTGGCATCGTGCTTGTCAGCCTGCTTTCGCGCCTGCGCCGCTCCTTCGAGTTGCGGGCAACTTACATTCGCATGGATGAGGCAGCCATGGGCTTCGTCGCTGCCGTGGACGAGGGCACGATCCGCATCATTTCGCACGACCCCAAGACCCGCAATGCGGCGGCCTACAGGCGCAAGCTTGCCCATGCCGCCGAGGTCAACGAGCTCGGTGACCTGAGCGACGTGCTGTTCATGGAGGTCATTGTGGATGATTCCTCGGACTTTGAAACGGCTTTGGAAGTCCGAGGCATCACCCGGCACGGGTTCAAGATCCTGCAGGTCCACTCATCAAATGTCCCCAACACGATAGCGGCAGTGCTGCTGCACATCCGCGATGCGACAGGGCTCATTCCGCACATTTACTTCCGGTGGAACGAGGGCAACCCCATCACCAACATGCTCAAGTTCATCTTTGTCGGTGAGGGCGAGATTGCCCCTGTCACCCGTGAGGTCCTGCGCGAGGCCGAACCCGAGCTCACGCAGCGACCCTGGGTCCACGTCGGCTGACCCAACGCTCGGTTAGTTTCGGTTCCTTTTCCGGAAACGCTCGGTTGCTTTTGGTCGTGTTTTGGCTGGCCCTCGGTTACTTTAGGTCGTGTACCCCATCGCGATTTCCGTATTCCGGCCGGGTAGGCTGGCCGGAATCCCGCGCTGGGACATCGCAGCCATCACCTTCACCCTCACCACGCCGGTGGCCCTCCTGCTGGTGTCGCCCAGGGGCCTGTTCAGACGCAACCGCGCTTTTCTTTGGCTGCTGGTTGCAACGGCAGTTTCGGCGATGTGCTCGGCGCTGGTCGGCGGAGCGCTTCTGTCAATGGGGAGCCCCGAGGGTGCCGCCGGTGACATTGGCGCGTTGCCGCTGTGGCTACTGTCGACGGGTGGCCTGATCACATCCTCCATGTTTGCCGTCAGGTCCTGGCACGGTGAGCCGAAAGGCCCGCCCGCGACCTTGCGCGGCCTGCAACTGCAGGAGCGTCGGGCAAAACGCAACAGAAAGTGACCGAGCGTCGGGCAAAACGCAACAGAAAGCAACCGAGCGTTGACTGGGCGTCAGGGGCGGGAGAGGCGCAGTGCCAGCAGCGGGCACAGCTTGACGGCCTCCACGGCACCGTCAAATTCCGCGCCCGTGAGGGGCACGTCCGACCTGTCCCCCGGCACGGCCACCCGCCGCGGGTTCACCACCGGATAGCCCCATTCGTCGCGCCGCAGGGCCTCGGGCAGAAGTTCCACGCACAGCCCGCGCCCGTCGCACCTGGTCCAGTCGATGTGCAGCCGCGCCGCCTGGCTACCTGACCCTGCGCCCGGGTTCACAACGCACCGCCGCTCGCCTGGCACTGCCCCGCAAGGTGCCAGGGCACATCGTCGGCAAAGGTTTCAAGGGCGCTGTGGATCAGCTGGACGGTCCCGTCAGGGTGGTGGCATGCGCCGCGCCCGGCCACCAGTGCCGAGAGCCGGTTCACCTCCCGCACCAGTTCGGGCCCGCCGCGCCCGGCCGCCAGCCTGAGCATGACCTCTGCCAGCGCGGGCAGCCCGAACAGGCAGGGCCCGCACTGGCGTGCCGACTGCCCGGCCAGGTATCCAACGATCCGCGCGGTTTCGGCCAGGCCGCAGCGCCCGTGGCCCATGACGTGCACGACGCCGGCCCCCGGACGAACGCTGGAAGCCGCGGCACCGCCCGCCACGTCAAGAACCGTGCCCGCCGGACGCACCCACCGCCCGTGGTAGCCACCGACGAGAACGGCGCAGACGGCGTCGGGCCTCACACCTGCCGAGGCCAAGACGCCCTCCAAAAGGGCGCCGCCGGGAACCTCAAGGACTAGCTCGGCGGGGACGTCGCCGGTGATCGAGAGCAGCCGCGTCCCAGGGTCGCCGGGAGTGCCAAGCCGGCGGAACCAGCTGCCTCCGTACCGGGCGATCAGCGCAATGTGGGCCCACGTCTCGGCGTTGTGGATGAGGGTTGGCCTGCCCTTGAACCCGCGCGCTGCCAACCGCCCGGCGGGGTCGGTTGGCAGCGCACGGCCGGTTTCGAGGAAGTTCACCACGGCGCTTGCCTGGCCGGAGATGAACGCCTCGGGTGAGGCCACGGGCTCAATGTCCCGGGCCTGCGGCCTTTCGGCCAGCGCCGCCGCCACGGGCTCCAGGTTGGCGGCGGCCGTATAGATGACCATTTTCGATGCACCGAGCACGCGGGCCGCGGCCAGCAGCCCGTCGATGACAAGGTGCGGGGAACTGTGCAGCAGCGTGGCGTCCTTGAAACTCAGCGGCTCGCCCTCGGCACCGTTCGCGACAAGCACCGGGCCGCCCGCCCGGGGCGTGTACCTCCTGGTGCGCCGGGCCTGTTCGACGGCGGCAAACTTGCGCCAGGAGGAAAAGCCCGCGCCCCCGCGCCCCGTCAGCCCGGATGCCTCGAGCGCCGACAGGAATGCCGAAGCATTGCCGGGGTCCGGCAGCGGCCCGTAGGCGGCAAGATGGTCCCGATGCCGGGCTTCCGGCCCTGCGGCGAAGAGCCTGGCCACACCCAGCTGCGGGGCACTGTCCGCGGTGGGAACCATGGCCGTGTCCGCGTTCATGGCTGCCGCGCCCGGTTCCGGTCGGCAAGGTTCCGGCTCGCCCCGCGTACCGCTGCCGTCTCGGAGAACCTGGCGGACACACGCCACACCACGGCTGCGACCACGGCCACCGCCAGCACAACGGCGGACGCCACAATGGCAGGACTTGTGCCGTCGCTGCCGTTTCCCAACGAGTGGGCCAGGGCCAGCGGCCAGGCGGCGTAGGTGAACCAGTGGACCACCTTGAAGGCGCGCTGCCCCAGCCGGCGCCGGAAAACGCCTGTCACGACAATGGCCGCGAGCAGGTCAAGTGCCACAGTGCCTAGGCCCTGCCAGAACGGCTTGAAGCTACCAAGGAACGGCACCACGACGTCGGCCACGCTGATGTTGGCGAGGGAGTCCAGCATGAGCGCCCCCACGTGGAGAACAAGGAACACGACAGCCAGCAGCGAGACGTTGCGGTGCAGCAGCGACAACGAGACCCGCGGGATACTGAAGAGCGGACGCCCCGACCGGGAAAGGATGCCAAGCAGCACGGAGACAGTCAGCAGCACCATGGAGATCATGCCGCTCACCCGGCCGAAGGCCCACATCGCATCATCCATGTGAAAGCACCCACGGAAGCCCGGCAGCGGGCCAGGTCATGGTCGTGAGGGTGCGGCCTTGTTGGTCCACTAGGCGGGAGCTGACACCACGCCCACGGAGCCAGCCGGGCGCGGCATGGCCTTTCACGAGCGCCGCCGTGCTGTACGCGTTGGCCTCAAGGGCCGTGGCTGCGGCAACGCTGGCACTGCGCCAGACCGTCTCCACGGGCAGTCCGAAACGGGGGTCAAGGATGTGGTGGCGCAGCGCCCCGTCCTGCCGCCACCGCCGTTTGAGCGTGCTTGAGGTGGCGAGGGCATGTCCGGCAGGCAGAGACACCTGTTGCGCCGGGTCCGCCGGGGTGTCCTGGACCATGATCTGCCAGTGCCCGGCAGGGCCGCTGCCGTCCTCGGGCGCAGGCCCCGCCGTCGCGATGTCCCCGCCCAGGTTGACGAGCACCCCGCAGCCAAGTTCGACGGCGATGCGCGCCGCGGCCATGTCAGCCGCCACCGCCTTGGCCGTCGCACCCAGGTCCAGGGTGACGTCGGCGGGGACGGTCAGGAAGGTGCCGTCGAGGGTGATGCTCCGCCATCCGGGGGTGCTCCGCTCAAGCAGGCGATGCGGCAGGGCCGCCAGGAACGGTGCAGTGCCAGCTGACTGCAGCCGGGAAAAGTCCCTGTCATAGCCAAGGGAGATGAGGTCGTTGCCGAGGGTGGGGTCGACGGCGCCGCCTGTCCACCGCGCTGCTTCAAGGGCGGCGTCCACCAGGGAGGCGAGCAGCGGGGTCACCTTCGCCCCGGTGGCCAGCTCCCGGCGGCGCAGCGCCAGCTCGGAGTCGGGGCGGAAGCGGCTGCAGGCGAGGTCGACGCCGTCGAGCACGCAGCGGGCAAGGCTCACGGCCTCCTCCAACGCGACCGGACTGGTGACAACCACGGAAGCGGCGAGACCCCAGACCTGCCAGGAACGCTGTGCCGGAGGGCCCTCTGCTGTGGGGGCGGCGTGGGAGATCCTCATGAGCCCGAGGACCTGGAATGGCTGTAGCCACCGCTGCCGGGAAGGAGTTGGGTGCCGGACGAACCGTCGGATGAGGACGAACCGTCGGAGGAGGAACCTGAAGACGAGCCGGAGGTGTCCGGCGTCGTACTTGTGGTGCCATGGGCGGCGGCGGCCGTGATGGTGCCGTACATGGCGACGCTGCCCAGGCCGGCACAACCCACGGCCCCGACGGCCACGACCGACGTGAGCGTGGTGGAGAGCTTCCTGCCGCTGCTTGGCTGTTTCATGGCCGGCCTGCTCCCAAATCCGTTTCAGAGCGATTGTTGTTGACTCAACAATCCACGACTTGGCTTTGAGTTTGCTTGGAACCAGCCGTTGGAAACTTAGGAAAAGCAGGGTGGTTCGATGTCAGGCGGTGCCGGAGCCCGATGCTGCCGGGACGAGCACCCACAGGGCCTCGACGGGGTGGGGCGTGTGGTTTTCCCAGGAATGCGGCTCACGGCCGGGGAACGTAAGCGTGTCTCCCGCCTTCAGATCGTAGGACTCCTGGGTCATGCGCAAGGTCAGTTCGCCGCTGATGATGTGCAAAACGTCGACGTCGCAGTCAACTGCGTACAGTTCGGATTCGCCCCGTCCGTACGGTTCGATCGTGGCGCAAAGAATTTGCAGGCGGCGCTCGGAGCGGGAGGTCAGGAGGCGTTCAACAATGCCGTCCCCGCCCAGGGAGATGCGCGGGCCCTCGCCTTTGCGGGTCAGGTGCGTTTCGGGTGCGGCAAACAGATCGCCAATGGAAATCGAGAGAACCTGGCACAGCGTCACCAGCGAAGCGACGCTCGGGGAGGTGAGGTCCCGTTCGACACGGCTCAAAAATCCCTTGGTCAGGCCCGTTGCATCGGCGACTTGTTCAATGGTCAGGCGCTGGTCCTGGCGTGCGGCGCGGATCCGCGAACCAATGGCAACCGGGTCGGAACTGGGTTCCAGGGGCAAAGCTTTCATGGCGGCTCCTCACATCAGGGCTGCCCTGATACAAGCGGCACTTTGACTGTAACTGTCATCACAGTTTAGCCTAATAGACAACAAATGTTGCTTTAGAGGCAATACTTCCGGGGGATCCCATCTATTTCACGCACTGGAGCATCACATGGACTTAAATATTGCCATAGTCGCCTTCTATCTGGTCGCCATGCTGGCCTTTGGCTGGTGGGGCAAGTCGCGGACCAAGAGCAACAGTGACTTCCTCGTTGCCGGCCGCCGCCTTGGCCCTTTCCTGTACACAGGCACCATGGCCGCCGTCGTCCTCGGTGGCGCGTCAACAGTTGGCGGCGTGGGGCTCGGCTACAAGTTCGGCATCTCGGGCATGTGGCTGGTGGTCGCCATCGGCGTCGGCGTGCTGCTGCTGAGCGTGCTGTTCGCACCCACCCTGCAAAAACTGAAGATTTACACCGTCTCACAAATGCTGAGCCTGCGCTACGGCCAGGAAACAACGAAGGTTTCAGGCATCGTCATGCTGGCCTACACCATCATGATTTCGGCAACCTCAACCGGCGCCTACGCCACCATCTTCGTGGTGCTCTTCGGCTGGGACCGCTGGCTGGCGATCGCCGTCGGTGGCGCCATCGTGCTGGTCTACTCCACCATTGGCGGCATGTGGTCCATCACCCTGGCCGACCAGGTGCAGTTCGTCATCAAGACAGTCGGCGTCTTCCTCCTCATGCTCCCCTTCGCCTGGAATGCAGCCGGCGGGATTGACGGCATCAAGGAACGCGTTGATGCAAGCTTCTTCCAGTGGGACGGCATCGGCACCCAGACCATCATCACGTACTTCGTTGTCTACACGCTGGGCCTGCTCATCGGCCAGGACATCTGGCAGCGAGTCTTCACCGCCCGCACCCCCGAAGTTGCCCGCTGGGGCGGCGCCACGGCCGGCATGTACTGCATCCTGTACGGTGTTGCCGGCGCCCTGATCGGCCTGGCAGCCCGTGTGGCCCTCCCCGACATTGATGTCGCCACCCTGGGCAAGGACGTTGTATATGCCGAAGTTGCCACCCACTTGCTGCCGATGGGCATCGGCGGCATCGTTCTGGCCGCCGCCGTCGCTGCCATGATGTCCACGGCCTCAGGCTCCCTGATCGCCGCCGCAACGGTGGCACGCAAGGACGTCGTCCCGTTCGTGGCCAGCTGGTTCGGCAAGAAGATCGACAGCTCTGACACCTCCAACCCCGAGCACGACGTGAACGCCAACCGCCTGTATGTGCTGGTCCTTGGCATCGTGGTGGTGCTGATCTCCATCGTGGTCAATGACGTGGTGTTTGCCCTGACCATCGCGTACGACATCCTTGTCGGCGGCCTGCTCGTCGCCATCATCGGTGGCCTGGTATGGAAGCGCGGAACCGGCCTGGGCGCCGCCTGGTCCATCGCTGTCGGCTGCGTCCTGACCATCGTCCTGCTTGTCCTGTACGCCACAGGGGCGATCCCCAGTGCCGATGGCATCTACGCCAACGAGCCCATCTACTTCGGCCTCATCGCCGCGCTTGTGGTCTACGTCGTGGTTTCCCTGCGGACCCCGGCAACCCCGGCCCACATCCGCAAGGCCTGGGACGACCGCCTGGCAGCAGCATCCACCGACTCCAATGCAGACGACATTGAAACGGTTGCCTCCAAGTAGCCTCCCGCTTTGCAACCAGCCCGCAAAAAACGGCGAGCAATCACCCAGAGATCGTGATTGCTCGTCGTTTTTTGCGGGCTGGTTACTTAAAGTACGACGGCGGCTGGCTACGTCATATATGACGCCGCCAGCCGCTGCCGCATGCGACGGGAGTAGTGTTGTTCCAACTTCAAGAGATGCGATGCCAAGCTCCGACTGGTCGCACGCCAACCCCAGGCTTCATGGGTGGTTCAGATGACGAAGCGGCCCGCTGCCGTCCGGCGCAGGCAAGAGCACACAAAGGTCCTGACCATGACTGTTACAAATGTGGCACCCGCAAAATCCCTTCAGGCCGGCGCTCTGGCACGTCCATCCGGCATCCCCGTACTTCCTGCCGTGGACTTGAATCTTGGCACCGTTACGTTTGTCACGCCCGCAGGACACCATGCCTATTGGTCTGCGGAGGCAGAACAACTGGTGCAGGCGCTGACCCAGGCGGTGCGCCCGGCCAGGTGGATTCCTGGCATCGGCACCTTGGTTGTCACGGTGGCGCAGACAGGAGTGCGGGCCGGGCGTGGCGTCGGCTTCAGGCTGGCGAAACAGTAGGGCTGTCCCGACGCGGCGGCATGCTTGTCCCCTGTCATTCGATGACGGCGATCACGGCCCCCTGGGCAACTTCGTCCCCCTCGGCGACCCGCAGGCGGACCGTTCCGGCCGCCGGGGAGTAAATTTCGGCGTCGACCTTGTCAATGGACACCTCGGCGAGGAGATGCTTTTCCTGCACCGGATCGCCGTCGGCTACGTACCAGGTGGACAGCACGCCAGGCTCGGAGGCGTCTCCCGTCATCATCGGGAACAGGATCTCGGGCATTCGACAACCGCCTTCAGGACAGCGGCGCCGATACGGACGGCCGTTGGCTACACAGCCTATGCCAGTTCCTCGGCGCAGGGAATGGATCGGTCGGGCGCAGGCCCCGGCCAGAATTGCGGCGGACCGAAACCGCTTCCCTAGGCCCACCGGCCACTATTACGGCCAATAAGGCGCTACAGTGATGGCTGACTTTGAGGAGCATCACCGTGCCTGAACGCATACCAACAGCCGCTGAAATCAAGCGCTGGCGCCAATACCTGGCCGACGAACGCGCTGAAGCTTCCGTATACCGTGACCTTGCCATGCGCCGTGACGGTGAGGAGCAGACCATCCTGCTCTCCCTGGCGGCAGCCGAGGGCCGCCACGAGCAGCACTGGCTCGGGCTTTTGGGCGAACACGCGAAAAAGCCCGTCCACCCATCCCTGCACAACCGCCTGCTTGGCCTGCTGGCCCGGCGCTTTGGTTCGGTCTTCGTGCTGGCACTGGCCCAACGCGCGGAGTCCCGCTCCCCCTACGCCACTGACGCCGACGCCACCGACACCATGGCTGCCGACGAGGCAATCCACGAGGAGGTTGTCCGCGGTCTGGCAACCCGTGGACGCATCCGCCTTTCTGGATCCTTCCGTGCCGCGGTTTTCGGCGCAAACGACGGCCTTGTCAGCAACCTCTCACTTGTTGTTGGCATGGGGGCGACCGGGGTGTCCAGCCAAGTGGTCCTGTTCAGCGGCGTGTTCGGTCTGCTGGCGGGTGCACTGTCCATGGGCGCCGGGGAATATGTCTCCGTCAGGTCCCAGCGTGAGCTGATCGACGCTTCCCAGCCGACCCAGGTTACGCTGACAGCGGCCCCCTCCCTGGATCTTGAGAACAACGAACTCGTACTCGTTTATCTGGCGCGCGGCATGTCCCGTGAAACTGCGGAACACCGTGCGGCCGAGCGCCTGGGCCAGTACAGCTGCGACTGCGACCCCAGCACGTCGCTGCAGCCGGACAAGTTCGAGGAAGTCGACGAGCACGAGACCCTCGGCACCGCGTGGGGGGCCGCGACGTCGAGCTTTTGCTTCTTCGCCTCGGGTGCCATCATCCCCATCATTCCGTTCCTCTTTGGCCTGACAGGGATGGGTGCGCTCCTGCTCTCCTGCGTGCTTGTCGGCATCACACTCATGGGAACTGGCGCCGTGGTGGGCCTGCTTTCGGGCGCTTCCCCGTTGTGGCGCGGCCTGCGCCAGCTGGGCATCGGCATGGGAGCCGCCGCCGCGACGTACCTTCTCGGCCTGGCGTCTGGCGGCCTGATCGGGTCATAATCCCGCAGTTCCCGGTGAGGATGGGAGTGCCCGGCGCCCGCAGGCGGCTAACCGGCGACGACGGCGCAAGCCTCCTGCACTGAATCCACAATGTGCACGTGGGCCGCCATGGCACGGCCCGCGGCCAATGTTGTCAACAGCTGCGTCACGGGCACCTCTTCCTCCCAATAGCGCCGACCCACCAGCACCATGGGGGCGACTGCGCCCTCTGCGGCGTAGTAGTTCTCACACGCGTCCTGGAAGATCTCCTGAACCGTCCCCGCGGCGCCGGGCAGGAACACAATGCCACCCCGGGACCTGTCAAGCAGGACCGCCTCGCGCAGGGCGTTGGTGAAGTACTTGGCAATTTTCGTGGCAAAGACGTTGGGCGGTTCGTGACCGTAGAACCAGGTGGGAATGCCAAGGGTCGGCGCCCCCTGCGGGTATTCCTCGACCACCTCGAACGCGGCCCTTGCCCACTCGGTGACCGAGGGGCGGAAGCCGGGGACGGCTGCCAAGGTGAGCAAGGCACCTTCGAGGGTCCCGGCGTCGTATGTTGATAGGTAGGCACCAAGGTTGGCGGCCTCCATGGCGCCAGGCCCGCCACCTGTCGCGACGAGGAACCCCGCAAGGCTCAGGGCACGGCCCAACTCCGCGGCCTGCGCATACTGCCCGCTCCCCCGCGCCGCCGCATGCCCGCCCATGACACCAACAACGGGCCGGGTGAGCGCGGACAGAAAGTCGTCGAGGGCGTCGGAAATGGCGTGGTCATGCATGGCGGTGGCGAGCGTTGAGTGCAGCGTGGGGGCACGGCCGGCCTGCATGCTCCACTGGTAGATGCGGGCGTCGGGGACTGCTTCATACTCGGCCCCGGCGATCCCGGCGAACAGCTCAGCCCCCGTGTACAGGTGGCCTCGGTAGGCGTTGAACGGGACGTGCTTGAGCGCGGGAAAGATCAGCGCGCCACCTGACCGCAGCTGATCCTCAATGCCATGGCCGAAGGTGCACCCCATGAACACGGCGCCGGAGGCGTGCAGCCGCAGCAGATCGGCCGACTTCCCGCGCAGGTCAACCGACTGGAAATACCAGCCACGCATGGATTTCGCGCCTCCGGCCACCAGCTCGTCAAAGCGCGGCAGCGACTCAATCTCAAGGTTGCGGCCACGGGGCGCCAGGGGTGCGTTCACGCCTCCAGCCTAGCCACACGCTCGTTTCGCTGCTCGCTCCGTGCCGGCCCGGGACCCCGAAACGGTCATCCGCTGGTGATATTTCACCAGCGGATGACCGTTTCGGGGTCCTTCCCACCGGATTAGCCGTTGAAGGGGGCGGTACAGTGCGGCCGTCGTTCTCGAGCGCATCGATCCAGGCAAGCTCGGCGTCGGAGAGCTCAAGGTCGAGAATGTCCAGGTTCTCGGCGATGCGTGACGGCGTGACAGACTGCGGGATGATTTTCCGACCCTGCTGCAGCTGCCAGCGCCGGACGACCTGTGCGGGCGTGCGGGCGTGCGGGCGTGCGGGCGTGCGGCCAAGGGTATGGGCCGCGGCCAGCACTGGACGGGCATCAAGGACGGCACCCCGGACCAGTGGGCTCCACGCCTCGGTGAAGAGGCCATGCTTTGCGTCAAAAGCCTGGATATCGCGCTGCTGCAGGGCCGGATGCGTCTGAACCTGGTTCACCGCGGGGACGGTTCCACCCAGCGCTATGACGTGCTCGAGCTGCTCCGGCAGGAAGTTGGAGGCTTCGATCGAGCGGGCCAGTGGATCAGGTACAAATCGAGGTAGCCGATCCACACCTTGGCGGTGATGAACAGGTCCTCGCGCGCCAGCCCTGAGGCGGCACTTGCACGACGGCGGTTGTTTCGTTGGTGCGGTCTTGTTTCCTACCGCTGGCTGCGGCATAGGCCATGACACTTACGGCCAGCAGGGTCAGGGCGGCGCCTGAGAAGATGGGTGAGGTGTAGCCCAGGTCCTCTGTGATGGTGACCCCGCCGAGCCGTGCGCCGAGTGCATTGCCAAGGTTGAATGCACCGATGTTGGCTCCGGAGGCAAGCGTTGGTGCCGACGATGCGTACTTCATGACCCTCATCCGGAGTCCTGGAACCGGGGCGAAGCCGAAGCCGCCCGTCAGGAACAGTGCAGCGACGGTCGCGGGCTGGCTGGTGGTTGTCATGGCGAACTGTGCAAGGATGACGACCAGCACGGACCGTACTGTTAGGAGTGTCCTGTCTACCTTGCAGCCAGCGGCCCTGCCACCTGCCCCAGCATGGTTCCGAACGGTACGCCAATGACGAAGCTGAGCGCCTGCCCGGAAATGAGCCAGCCGGTGGCCACACTTTACGGCCTCATCGAGGCAACCATGGAAAAGGCGCTTCAGGGCCCAGCCGAACTCTCGGTCGTGGAGTACACAGTCCTTGATGCTTTGAAGCGCCAGGACGGCTGGCACATGCGCATGCAGCAACTGGGCCGGGCCACGGAACTGACACCGGCAGGACTGGAGTTGCTGGAGGAAGCCCGTCCTGTCCCCGAGCAGGCACCGCTGGTTCAGGTTCTCCCCCAGCTCCACGCCGTCGTACCTCCCCCTGACTCGACGCAATCCGGCGGGGAAGCCAAAAAAACGAGGCCCCACGGAAAATTCCGCGGGGCCTCGCTTACTGAGTGAAGAATTACAGTGCTGCGTACACTTCGCGCAGCAGTGCGGCGGTCTCGGACGGCGTCTTGCCGACCTTCACGCCTGCAGCCTCAAGGGCTTCCTTCTTGGCCTGGGCCGTGCCCGCGGAGCCGGAGACAATGGCGCCGGCGTGGCCCATGGTCTTGCCCTCGGGAGCGGTGAAGCCTGCAACGTAGCCAACAACGGGCTTCGTGACGTGGGCCTTGATGTACTCGGCTGCGCGCTCCTCAGCGTCGCCGCCGATCTCACCGATCATCACGATGGCCAAGGTTTCCGGGTCGGCCTCGAACGCGGCCAGGGCGTCGATGTGGGTGGTGCCGATCACGGGGTCGCCACCGATGCCAATGGCGGTGGAGAAGCCCAGGTCGCGCAGCTCGAACATCATTTGGTAGGTCAAGGTACCGGACTTGGAAACCAAGCCGATGGGGCCCTTGCCCGTGATGTTGTTCGGGGTGATGCCGACAAGTGCTTCGCCGGGGGTGATGATGCCGGGGCAGTTCGGCCCGATGATGCGGGTGACCTGGTTGCCTGAAGCGTCAACCTTTGACTGGGCCAGTGCCCAGAACTCGGCAGAGTCCTGAACCGGCACGCCTTCGGTGATGACAACTACCAGCGGAACGCCGGCTTCGATGGCCTCAACAACAGCGTCCTTGGTAAATGCCGGGGGGACAAAGACGATGGAGACGTCGGCGCCCGTGGCGGCAACGGCTTCGGCAACTGCACCGAATACGGGCAGTTCAACGTCGCCGTG
Source organism: Arthrobacter sp. LAPM80 (assembly GCF_046736435.1). Taxonomy (NCBI): domain Bacteria; kingdom Bacillati; phylum Actinomycetota; class Actinomycetes; order Micrococcales; family Micrococcaceae; genus Arthrobacter; species Arthrobacter sp. LAPM80. The sequence goes on along the minus strand of NZ_JBCHVD010000002.1, from coordinate 79,937 downwards.
GACAACGGTGGTGCCGGCCTTGCGTGCGTTCACGCCGCCAACTACCTGGGTTCCTGCCTTGAGCATCAAGGCGGTGTGCTTGGTGCCTTCGCCGCCGGTGATGCCCTGGACGATGACCTTTGAATCTTTGTTCAAGAAGATAGACATGTGTTTTCTAGACCTCTACTTCGAAGCGTTGGCGAGCTCGGCAGCCTTGTCGGCGCCCTCGTCCATCGTGGCGGCCAGGGTGACCAACGGGTGGTTGGCTTCGTTGAGGATGCGGCGGCCTTCTTCAACGTTGTTGCCGTCGAGGCGGACAACCAGCGGCTTGTTGGCAGCTGAGCCGAGCTCGGCGAGAGCGCCGACAATGCCCTTGGCGACAGCGTCACAGGCGGTGATGCCACCGAAGACGTTCACGAAAACGCTCTTGACCTGGGGGTCATTGAGGATGACGTCCAAACCTGCGGCCATGACCTCGGCGGATGCTCCACCACCAATGTCCAGGAAGTTGGCGGGCTTGACGCCGCCGTGGTTTTCGCCTGCGTAGGCAACAACATCCAGCGTCGACATGACCAGGCCTGCACCGTTACCGATGACACCAACTTCGCCGTCGAGCTTGACGTAGTTCAAATCCGCAGCCTTAGCCTTGGCTTCGAGCGGGTCAGCAGCTGCTGCGTCCTCGAGGTCAAGGTGGTGCGGGTGACGGAAGTCAGCGTTCTCATCCAAGGAGACCTTGCCATCGAGAGCAACGATGTCACCGGCGCCGGTGAGAACCAGCGGGTTGACCTCAACGAGGGTTGCGTCTTCCTTCTTGAAGACGTCCCACAGCTTGATGATCGCGGCGGCAACCTTCGGTGCCAGCTCGGCGTTGAAACCGGCAGTGGCGACGATCTCGTCAGCCTTTGCTGCATCGATGCCGACGGCCGGGTCAACGGCAACGCGGGCCAAGGCCTCGGGGCGTTCGACAGCGAGTTCCTCGATCTCCATGCCGCCTTCCACCGAGCACATGGCCAGGTAGTTGCGGTTGGCGCGGTCCAGCAATACGGAGAAGTAGAACTCCTCGGCAATGTCTGCACCCTGGGCGATCATGACCGTGTTGACGGTGTGGCCCTTGATGTCCATGCCCAAGATCGCGGAGGCGTGCTCGAACGCTTCGTCAGCGGTCTTGGCAACTTTGACGCCGCCGGCCTTGCCTCGGCCACCGACCTTTACCTGTGCCTTGACGACGGTGACGCCGCCAATCTTCTCGGCTGCTGCCTTTGCTTCTTCAGGGGTGTGCGCAATGATGCCGGCCAACACGGGAACGCCGTGAGCCTCAAACATGTCGCGCGCCTGGTATTCAAACAGGTCCACGGATTGGTGTCCTTCTACGTCGAAGTAGTGATGTTGAGGGGCCTTGACCCCTTTCACACATTACCGTCTCACAGGTGAAGCACATATTTGGGGAGTTTGCCACAGTAATGTCAGGTTATTCCTCTCACAGGGGCCGCCGTTGGGCGCACGACGGCGGACCCCGCCACCGGCCTCCATCGGCCACTTTCGCTTCCCTCAAGGATGGGACGGCCGCCGCATTTTTTTATCCATCCATGCGGGAGCGCCGCAGAAATGGTTGGGTATTGGCCTGCTTTTTGCTGTTCCCTGCCCGTTTCTTCGCCACGGGAGGCTGGGCTCAGCCCGCGGTTGCGCCCGGCGCCGCGGGTTGCGAAGCGTCTGGGGCAGGGACCGCACCGAAAAGCTCGTATTTTCCTTCGGCAACAAAAAAACCGACGCCACTGGCCAGATTGGCGCACGCAACGCCGTCGTCCATCGGGGCGCAGCGGTAACCCTGGGCCTCAATGGCACTGCCCGGGGGCAGTACGGGGATGGCACCCATCACCTGATTGACGATTCCGCGGGGGCCGAAGGCCGCCTCGACGGCCGTGACCCCGGCCCGGCAGGCGCCATAAGTGGCAGCGTAGGGAGTGAGCAGGGCCGTACCTCCAAGGAAGCCGATGTTTGTTCCGGCGCAGTCCTCGTGCCGGGCGCCCGCCTGAACCTGTGGATAGCGGGCCATCTGGCAGTTGACCACCGGGACGAGCGGCGCCGCGGCATTGGCTTGGTCCGGGAAGTTGTTCGGCTCCCACGGCTGGTTGAGATTCCCGGCTCTTGAGGAGGTGAAAACACAGGCAATGCTGCGTGAGTCCGTGACAAACTGCGGCAATTCAGTCGCGCCGGAATCCCCCGTCGGGGCGTTGACGGGCGTCGCCTTCAGTCTGTCCGCGTAGGTCAGGGGAGCCGTGGGTCCATCGCTTGCGCCCGGTTGCCCGTCTCCCACCGGCACCGTGATGCACCCGGTGAGCATCGCGACGGCGGCCGCAGCCAGCAGGGCTGCCGCGGAACGCAAAGGGCTGCGCCGTCCAACAAGAACCCGGGCCGCAGCGGTGCCTGCCGCCTGCGCAGGCAGTGAAACCACCCCTACGGAGACCAGTCCAGGCACCCGAGCCAGCAAAAAGCCCATGGTGTAAGACCAACGGGGACGCGAGACCATGACGTTCCTCAAATGATGTGATTATGAAAGTAGGCGGGATGAGTTCCAGAAGGAATCGTAACGTTCTTGATCCTGGAAAAAATATAGGCCCAGGTCCCGTGCCTGGTTTTTACTCTTCCAGTGTCAATGGCGCGTAGCGCAGCAACAACCGCTTTTCACCAATCTCGAAACGCACCTTCGCCACGGATTTGTCCCCCGCACCACTGACTTCCAGCACCACACCCGTGCCAAATGAGGTGTGGTTGACTTTGTCTCCCACACTGACCGAGACGACTTCCTTTTGCGGCTGCACACGTCCTGCGGCAGTCCGGAGAGAAATGCTCGGCGGCAGGGAGCCCGAATCCAGCCCACCCACCGCCGTTCCGGCACCCCACGAGGAACCTGAGTACCGGCTGCTGCCAAAGTTGCCGGCAGCCGGTGCCATCCTGGCGGTGCCCTCGCGCTTCCACTCGATAAGTTCGGCCGGCACCTCCTCGATGAACTGGCTGGCCGGGTTGTATTGGCTCTGACCCCAGAGGCTGCGCACTTCCGAACGCGTCAGGTACAGGCGCTTGCGCGCACGGGTCAGCCCCACATACGCCAGGCGGCGCTCCTCGGCCAGTTCCTTCGGATCAGTTGCGGAGCGTGAATGCGGGAAGATGCCATGCTCCATGCCCGTCAGGAACACGACGGGGAATTCCAGCCCCTTGGCCGTGTGCAGGGTCATGAGCGTCACGACGCCCAAGCGCTTGGCCTCCGCGACGGCGGCCGCCGCCTCGGCTTCGGACCCGCCGGGCGCATCGGGGATCTGGTCGGCGTCGGCCACCAAGGAAACCTGCTCGAGGAACTCACCCAGCGTCCCTTCGGGGTTTTCCTGCCCAAATTCACGCACGACGGCGACAAGCTCGGCCAGGTTTTCCACGCGTGACTCGTCCTGCGGGTCGGTTGAGGTGCGCAGCGCCTCGAGGTAGCCGGTCTGTTCCAGGACGGCTTCCAGCGCTGTGGCGGGGCTGGAGGAGGCGGCAACCTCGCCGAGATCTGACATCATCTTCGCAAAGCTGTTGACGGCGTTCAGGGAGCGTGAGGCAATGCCGGGCGCTTCCTCGGCCCGGGCAAGGGCAGCGGAGAAGGAGATCCTTTCGCGCTCCGCGAGGGAAGCCACGGCGCCTTCGGCACGGTCGCCGATGCCGCGCTTGGGTTCGTTGAGAATCCTGCGCAGGTTCACGTCGTCGTCCGGGTTGACCAGGGCACGCAGGTAGGCGAGGGCGTCCTTGATTTCCTTGCGCTCATAAAAGCGGGTGCCACCCACCACACGGTAGGGCAGGCCGACGCGGACAAGGATGTCCTCGATGGCGCGTGACTGGGCGTTGGTGCGGTAGAAGATCGCGACATCGCCGGGGCGGATGTCTGTCTCGTCCTGGAGCCTGTCAATCTCCTTGGCAATAAACCTTGCTTCGTCGTGTTCGGACTCGGCAACGTAGCCGATGATCTTTTCGCCGTCGCCCTCGGCCGTCCACAGGCGCTTTTCGCGGCGGTTGGGGTTGCGCGAAATCACGGCGTTGGCAGCGGTCAGGATGTTCTGTGTGGAGCGGTAGTTCTGCTCCAGCTTAATGGTCTCGGCGGAGGGGTAGTCCTGTTCGAACTCCACAATGTTGCGGATGTCGGCGCCGCGGAAGGCATAAATGGACTGGTCGGAGTCGCCCACAACCGTCAGCTCGGCAGGGGCCCCCGTGCCGCCGTCGTCGGTGCCCACGATTTCCCGCACCAGGGCGTACTGGGCGTGGTTGGTGTCCTGGTACTCGTCAACGAGCACATGCCGGAAGCGGCGGCGGTAGTAGTCGGCCACGCCGGGGAAGGCCCGGAACATGTACACGGTTTGGGCGATGAGGTCATCAAAGTCCATGGCGTTCGCCTGGCGCAGACGTTGGGCGTAACCCTTATAGACCTCGGCCACTGCGGCGGAGAAGGGCTCATTGTGATTGGTATTGAGGGCGTTTTCCTCCTCGTCAATGAGCTCATTCTTCAAGGCCGAAATCTTGTGCATGATGGCCTTGGGCGCGAATTTCTTCGGGTCAAGGTCAAGGCCCTTGGACACGAGCGTGATGAGCCGCAGAGAATCGGCTGAATCATAAATGGAGAAGTTTGAGTTCAGCCCGATGGTCTTGGCCTCGCGGCGAAGGATCCGCACGCACGAGGAGTGGAATGTTGAAATCCACATGGACTTCGCGGCGTCGCCAATCAGCGCCTCGATGCGTTCACGCATCTCGGCGGCAGCCTTGTTGGTGAAGGTGATGGCAAGGATCTGGCCCGGGTGTGCCTGCCCGGTGGCCAGCAGGTACGCGATCCTGTGGCTGAGCACCCGGGTTTTGCCCGAACCGGCCCCGGCCACGATCAGCAGGGGTGTCCCGGAGTGCACCACGGCCGCTTCCTGCTGCGGGTTCATGCCCTCGAGCAGCCCGTCAGGATCCGGCCAGCGGCTGGTTCCCGGGTGGTCCTGGTTCCCGCCAAATCCGGCGTCCCTATGGTCGGGGTCGTGGTGCGGCTCCGCGCCCGGTTCACCGGCCGGTTCGCCACCAGACGACGGGCCGTTGCTGACGTGCTCGGGCATGTCTGCGCCGGGATCGTCCTGCTCAAAGTGCCGCCAGGCGGGCAGCCCGGTACCTGCACTGTGCGTGGGTTTGGGCTTTTGCGGGTAAGGGTCAAACAACATATCCATGGTGCCATCCAGTGTAGTTCGCCCCGCTGACAATCCCCGCGCGCCCGGTGAGGTTGGCGATAATGACGCCTCAGCCCCGGTGCGAGGCGTCATTATCTCCAACCTCAACGGTTGTGGCCTGCGGGTCAGGGAAGGGCGCCGCGTTCCAGTGCCGCCCTGAGCTGGACCACGGCGCCGGCGGGTCCGGCAACGAACCAATCAAGGCCATTGACCGCAACGACGGCGGTGTCCCCGCCCGCCGCCCGGACGATCCCCTTCCCCGGCAGCCAGTCCCAGGCCGGGCAGCTGTGCTGGAACCAGGCACCCAGCTCCCCCTGGGCCACCCGGGCCAGGTCGCACGATCCAGCGCCGAGCATGCGCAGCGTTTCCGGCAGCACGGCGGCCTGCTGCCACGGCAGGGCCGCCCTTGGCCGGGCAAGCCAGCCAGGGTGGATGTACGTTCCGGCGGACAACTGCCTGATGTTCTGGCTCGGGTCCACGCTGATCGGATGCCCATTGAGGGTGGCCGGGTGCGCCGTGCCACCCATCCACAGCTTGTCTTCCTGTGGCTGGTACACGGCGCCCAACAGCACCTCAGCGTCGGCGAGCGGGTCCGTCGTCGTGCCTGAATCCTGAAATGTCGGAGGTTCCACGAGGGCAAGTGCCACGCACCAATACGTCGATCCGCTGGCGAAGTTGTAAGTCCCGTCGACGGGGTCAACGACCCAGCACCGGCCCGAGGTGCCTTCATGCACGGCACCCTCCTCCCCGAGGATGGAATCGTGGGGGCGGGCGAGGCGCAGTTGTTCGAAGAGGTATTTTTCCGCAGCAAAGTCGGCGGACGTGGCGAAGTCGGCGGCATTGTTCTTGGTAAAGCTGCCGGCCCGGAGCTCGGCCAAGCCCTCCGCACGGATGGAGTGTGCAAGGGCACCTGCGTGGCGGATGAGTTTCGCCGCCAAATCGGCGTCGTTGGTCGCGGAGCTGGGATCTGTTGCCATGGGCCAAGCCTAATCTGGGCGATAATGGATTCATGGCTAAGACTCCCGCCCAACGTGCGGCAAAACATGGCAATACCGCCACACCCCCCACCACTCCCGCGCTCAACACCAGCACCCAGCGTTCCCCGCAGAAGGCGCAGGGCAACGCCAACATGCTCCTGATTGCCGGTTCGGTGGCCACCTTGTTCCTCTTCGGGTACCTGCACCTGCTGACCCTGAACCAGATGACGGATCTTTCCAACGGCCTGGCCATGCCGGACTCCATGATCTTCGGTTTCGACGTTTCCCAGGTTGAGGCTTTGCGCACAGCCATGGACTCCGACGCCCTGGGCCAGCTGCAATTCGTGCACAAGACCGCCGGAATGCTGTTCCCGCTGGTGTTCGGCATCGTCTCCTTGACGGTGATCGCCATGAACGTGGCCAAGAAGTCGCTGCGCCGCATGATGTGGGTTGTCCCGGTCCTGTTCGCCGTGGTGCAGCTCTGGACAAACGTGGCCATTGACACCATGCTCGGCGCCAAAATCCTCGATCTCGGTGCGGTTTCCCTGGCCTCGACCCTTGTCTCGCTGAGCTGGCTGCTGCTGGTCCTGAGCCTTGCGACAATAGGTGTTGCGCTCTTCCTCGGACGCAAGCGGAGCAAGGCCGTGGCACAGGTCTAGGGGCCGGATTCAGGCACTCGTTTTTTGCTTGGTTGCCAGTTCCGCTAGGCTGGGTGACGCGCCTCTGTAGTCCAATGGATAAGACAGCCCTCTCCTAAAGGGCAAATCCGGGTTCGATCCCCGGCGGGGGCACTTTTAATGCCCGCAATTAATCGAACCCGCGGCCGCCTTTTTTGAGGCCGGCCGCGGGTTCTGTTGCAGACAGCAAGGACGGCCCATGACCCCTGGCACAGGCCCGGTTTCTTCACACCCACCCAACCCCGTCCCTACGTCAGGGCGCGGCGTGGCGGTTTCTCTCACCGCATCCGTCCTTTTCGCCGTCATCTTCCTCCTTGCGGGACTGTTGCCGGGCTGGGGTGCCGAGGAAATCTTCGGCTGGCGCATCGTCCTGACCCTTGCCACGCTGTCGGTGATCCTGCCCTTCATGCCCACGGCGCGTGCCGAAGCCCGCTCGCTGGCGATGAGGGTCCGACGTCGGCCCTCCCTGGCCCTGTTGGGGGTGCTTGCAGCGTTGCTGGTGGGCGTGCAGCTGTGGCTGTTCATGTGGGCACCGCTGAACAACATGGCGTTGTCAGTGTCCTTTGGCTACTTCCTGCTGCCGCTGACGATGGTGCTGGCGGGCCGGGTCTTCTTTGCCGACAGGCTCAGCCCGCTGCGAAAGGTGGCGGTCGCCGCGGCTGCCGTCGGTGTGGCGCACCAGGCGTTCTCGGCCGGCGGGCTGGCCTGGCCGACCCTGCTGGTGTGCCTTGGATACCCCATTTACTTTGTGTTGAGGCGCAGGATCGGCTTCGACAACCTGGCTGCCTTTGCCGCTGAGCTGCTGGTCCTGCTGCCGGTGGGCGTCTATTTCATTGTGGCGGGCCCGCACGGGATTGGCGCCGGTTTCGGCGCCGGTTCCGCCAGCATGTGGGCCGTCGGGGCCATCGGCGTGCTCGGCGGCCTGGCCATGGCGTTGTATTTGCTGGCCAGCAAGTGGCTGCCGCTGTCCCTGTTCGGGCTGCTGGGGTACGTTGAGCCGGTGTTGCTGGTGGGAGTTTCAGTCCTTCTAGGCGAGAGCCTGGGGTGGTCCTCGCTGCTGACGTATGGGCCCATCTTGGTGGCTCTGCTCCTCCTCGGTCTTGATGGCCGGCGATCCTCGCGCGTTCCCGGCCTGTGATTCTTGGGAGAATGGTGCCATGACAATCACGAAGACCGCCATCCTGTTCACCCTTGCCGCGGTGGCCGAGATTGGCGGGGCCTGGTTGATCTGGCAGGCCGTGCGCGAGGACAAGGCCTGGTGGTGGGCAGCCTTGGGCGTTGTGGCCCTTGGCGCCTATGGATTCATCGCCACACTGCAGGCCGACGCGAACTTTGGCCGGGTCCTGGCTGCCTATGGCGGTGTCTTCATTGCCGGATCCCTGATCTGGGGCATGATCTTCGATAAGTTCAGCCCCGATCGCTGGGACGTGATTGGCGCACTGATCGCGCTGGCGGGCGTCAGCGTCATCATGTTCGCCCCGCGCGCCGCCTGACCCACCCGGCCTGACCCACCCCTACCCGCGAACGTACATTAGATGCCAATGTCCGCAACAAACATTGCCATCTAATGTACGTTCGATGCGGGAATAGTGGGGAACCGTGCACCGATAGGATCGAAGGCGTGAAAAATATCCTCAAGGTCTCAGCTGTCTGCGTTTACGATCCCGACGGCAGGCTGTTGACCGTGCGCAAGCAGGGCACCACCAAGTTCATGCATCCCGGCGGCAAGCCAGAGCAGGGTGAAAGTGCTGCCGAGGCCGGCGTGCGTGAATTGGCCGAGGAAGTCGGCATCGAGATCGCCGCCGCCGAACTGGAACTCTTGGGCATCTGGACGGGCACTGCCGCCAACGAGTCCAACACTGACATCGAGGCCACCGTTTTCACCGCCCCGGGCAGCTGGGACGCCGAAACAATACGCCCGACGGCGGAAATCGCCGAGTTGCGCTGGATGGACCCGGCCCGTGCCGAGGACTTCGGGGACCTCGCCCCGCTCCTGACCGAGTACGTCCTCCCCCGCCTCCGGCAGCCCTAATCCGCAGCTGTGACGCCGGGAAGGAACGAAAGGACGACGGGTCAGTCTTCCGTATCCGCCGCATCGGTCACGGCGGCCACTGCCTGGGCGAACTGGGTGTCGTGCAGCTCGGCGTAGCGGCCGCCCGCGCCGATGAGTTCCTCATGCGTGCCGCGTTCGACGATCTGTCCAGCCTCGAGCACCAGGATGACGTCGGCCGAGCGGATGGTGGAGAGCCTGTGCGCAATGACAAGAGCTGTCCGCCCCTCCAAGGCCTCGGTCAGCGCTGCCTGGACCGCAGCCTCGTTCGTCGAGTCAAGGGCCGCCGTGGCCTCATCCAAAATTACGACGGCGGGCTGGACCAGCAGCAGCCGGGCGATGGTCAGGCGTTGGCGTTCGCCACCGGAAAGCCTGTAGCCGCGCTCCCCCACCACGGTGTCAAGGCCGTCCGGCAGGGCCTTGGCGAAATCTTCCAGACGGGCCCTGTGCAGCACATCCCAAATCTCGGCGTCCGTTGCCGACGGCTTGGCCAGGCGCAGGTTGGATCCGATGGTTTCGTGGAACAGGTGCCCGTCCTGGGTGACCATGCCAACCCCTGCGCGCAGCCCGTCGAAGGACAGGTCCCGAACGTCAACGCCGCCAAGGGTCACGGTGCCGGAGTCGGCGTCGTACAGGCGGGAAACCAGTTGGGCAATGGTGGATTTTCCGGCACCCGAGGAGCCCACCAGCGCTATGGTCTGCCCCGGTTCGGCCCTGAAGGAAATCCCGTGCAGGACCTCCTCGCCGCCGCGGCTGTCAAGCACGGCAACGTCCTCCAGCGAGGCGAGCGAGACCTTGTCAGCCGAGGGGTAGGCGAAGCGCACATTGTTGAATTCAACGCCCAGCGGCCCGTCGGGCAGGGCGGTTGTGGTGGGCTTTTCGGTGATCAGGGGCTTAAGATCCAGGATCTCAAAGACCCTATCGAAGCTGACAAGCGCGCTCATGATGTCCACCCGGGCATTGGCCAAGGCGGTGAGCGGGGCGTACAGGCGGGTCAGCAGCAGGGCCAGCACGACGACGTCGCCCGGGTTGAGCGAACCGCCGATGGCCAGCGCGCCACCTAGGCCATACACGAGTGCCAACGCCAGGGAGGAGACCAGCATCAGGGCCGTGAAGAACACGAACTGCATGATGGCCGTGCGTACGCCGATGTCCCGGACCCGGCTGGCGCGGGCGGAAAACTCGCGTGATTCATCGGCGGGGCGGCCGAAAAGCTTCACGAGGGTGGCCCCCGGTGCAGAAAATCGCTCGGTCATCTGGGTGCTCATGTCGGCGTTCAGATCGGCGGCCTCGCGGCGCAGCCCGGCCAGCCTGCGGCCGAAACGGCGCGCAGGCATGAGGAAGATCGGCAGCAGGACAATGGCCAGCAGTGTCACAAGCCAGGATGTGTTCAGCATGACGATCAGCGTCAGAATGAGCTGGACCGAGTTTGAAACAATGCCCGACAGTGTGCCGGAAAAAGCCTGTTGGGCACCGATGACGTCGTTGTTCAGGCGGCTGACAAGCGCGCCCGTGCGGGTCCGGGTGAAGAACGCGATGGGCATGCGCTGCACGTGGTCAAAGACCGCCGTGCGCAGGTCAAGGATGACGCCTTCGCCAAGGTTCGCCGAGATCCAGCGGATCACCAGCGACAGGCCTGCGTCGAGCACCGCGACAATCGCGATCAGCACCGCAAGCTTCACCACCACGTCGACGGCGGTTTTCGCCACGATCGCGTCAATCACCTGTCCGGCCAGCACCGGGGTGGCTACAGCGAGCGCCGCCGATATCACCGACAGCACCACAAAGACCAGCAGCTTGCGGCTGTAGGGCTTGGCGAAAAGAATTGTCCGGCGCAGGGTGTCCTTCGCGATGCCGCCGTTGGACTTGTCCGAGCGCATGGTGCTCCAAAGTGAGCTCCAGGCCGCGCCTTCCATACTCATGCGTGTGTTCCTTAATCATTAAGAGGCCAAGCTATAAGCCTAACGTCCGGCACCGACACCGGCATTCCCCACCGGAGGAATGCCGGAGTACGACGCCGGGCTGCCGCCACCTCAGCAGCGAGGGCCCACCCGGGCCTGGAGAGAGACATCACATGCGTCACAATTGTCCCCTGATCCGAAATATTTGCCGCTCCTTCCGGGTTGCCCAGTAGTAGCCTCCAGTCATGGACGGGCCGAGCCAAGCATCCCCGCGGATCCTTCCTCCGGACGGATCCCCCACAGCAAAGGAACACCACCGCATGAACCGTCGCAGCGTTGGACTTGCTGGCCTGTTGGCCGCGGCATCCCTGGTTCTGGCGGCGTGCGGCGGCGCAGGCGGAACGCCCGGGGCCGACACGTCCCTGGGCAGCGTGAAGGAGTCCGGCGAGATGGTGTTTGGCACGGAGGGCACCTACAAGCCGTTCACCTTCCACGCGTCCGGCACCGGCGCACTTACCGGATACGACGTCGAGGTTGCCACGGCTGTCGCGGGAAAGCTCGGCGTGAAGGCGAACTTTGCGGAAACCCAGTTCGATTCCCTCTTTGCCGGGCTGACAACCAAGCGCTTCGACGCGATAGCCAACCAGGTCTCGGTGAACCCCACCCGGGTCGAAAAGTATGAGCTGTCCATCCCGTACACAGTCTCCCGCGGCGTCATTGTCGTCAGGGACAACAACACCAGCATCACGGCGTTCACGGACCTGAAGGGCGCAACCACGGCACAGTCATTGACAAGCAACTGGTACACACTGGCCCTGAGCAGCGGCGCGAAGGTCGAGGCCGTAGAGGGCTGGGCGCAGTCTGTGTCGTTGTTGAAGGACGGCCGGGTTGATGCCCTCGTCAACGACAAGCTCACAGTCCTTGACTACCTGAAGAACAATCCCGACTCCGGGCTGAAAATCGCCGCCACGACCACCGACACGTCGGACTCCGTGTTTGCCCTCCGCAGGGGCTCGGTTGCGCTGACAGGCGCCGTCGACACTGCCCTGAAACAGCTGTCCGCCGACGGAACCCTGGCCAAGCTCGGCGAAAAGTACTTTGGCCAGGATGTCAGCCGTTGACCCGGCGGCCGGGCCGCACCATTATCGAAAAGATCGGGGGTTAGAGTTCAGCCATGGACTTTAATTTATTTTGGAGTTCTCTAGGGCCCCTGCTCCTTGGCGCCGTCCAGGGCACCATTCCGCTGGCACTAGCATCCTTCGCCCTGGGCCTGCTGATCGCACTGCTTGTCGCCGTCATGCGCATCAGCAACAACAGGCTGGCCAACGGCGTCGCACGTGTTTATGTGTCGGTCATCCGCGGGACCCCCCTGCTGGTCCAGCTGTACGTGATCTTCTTCGGACTTCCTGCCATCGGGGTCATGATCAATCCCTGGCCCAGCGCCATCATCGCCTTCTCCTTGAATGTTGGCGGCTACGCGGCCGAGGTCATCCGGGCGGCCATCCTCTCTGTGCCGCGCGGGCAGTGGGAGGCCGGGCACATGATCGGCATGTCGCGCAACCAGACGCTGCTGCGGATCATCTTGCCCCAGGCCGCCCGCGTTTCGGTCCCGCCGCTGTCCAACACGTTCATATCGCTCGTGAAGGACACGTCCCTTGCATCCCTGATCCTTGTTACCGAGATGTTCAGGGTGGCACAGCAGATTGCCGCGTTCAGCGAGGAGTTCATGCTGTTGTACCTGGAAGCCGGCCTGATCTACTGGGCCATCTGCCTTGTTTTGTCGACTGCCCAGACCCGGGTGGAAAAGAGGTTGGACCGCTATGTCGCCCACTGATTCAGTCCTTCAGGTCCGCGGCCTGTCCAAGTCGTTCGGCACCAACACGGTGCTGCGCGGCATCGACCTGGATGTCCCGCGCGGCAAGGTTGTGGCGCTCATCGGCCCCTCGGGCTCCGGCAAGACAACCATCCTGCGTTCCCTCAACGGCCTTGAAATGCCCGACGCCGGGCAGGTCACCGTGGGTGCCCGCGGCACCACCACCGATGGTGCGGCAGGCAGCGGCGGGGGCCCCGGCGTCGAACGTCCCTTGCCTGCACTGACACTGGACTTTGATGAAAAGGTGACACCCAAGGAGGTTGCCGCGCTGCGCGACCGCAGTGCCATGGTGTTCCAGCACTACAACTTGTTTCCGCACAAGACCGTCCTGCAAAACGTGATCGAGGGCCCCGTCCAGGTTCACAAGCGTCCGCGCGCGGAGGCCGTGGCCGACGCTGAGGCACTGTTGGCCCGGGTGGGTCTGGCGGAGAAGCGCGACGCGTACCCGTTCGAGCTGTCGGGCGGCCAACAGCAGCGCGTTGGCATTGTCCGTGCGCTCGCCTTGAAGCCGCAGCTGCTGCTCTTTGACGAACCCACCTCCGCGCTGGACCCGGAGCTGGTGGACGACGTCCTTGCCGTCATCAAGGAGCTCGCGGACGAGGGCTGGACCATGGTGATCGTGACCCACGAACTCGCCTTTGCCCGGCAGACGGCGGACGAGGTGGTGTTCATGGACGGCGGGGTGGTGGTCGAACGCGGCCCGGCCAGCCAGGTGCTGCGCAACCCGCGGGAAGAACGCACCCAGGCCTTCGTGGGCCGGCTCCTGCGCGAAAACTAGCCGTCGGTTCATCCTGCGGGCGGTGGATGATTCCACCAGGGACTGAACCACAGCGGTCTCCGGCACGCCTGGCGGACACCCGGTGCTGCCGATTACCCCGGCAGTCGTCACAATCGGGCCATGGGCAGCACAACCCATCGCGGACGCCGCAGCCGTACCGTATCTTGGAACAGAGTTGCTCCCTTTGCCCTTCGTTTGAGGGCACTCCGACCTTGCACCAGGGGAATTCCATGACTGCTCCAGCCACACCGCGCCCGATCGTTTTACGCCGGGTCCAGCTCAGCACTGCCGCCTGGCAGCTGCTGTGCGAAGCGACAAGCGCCACACTGGGACTGGCCACAGCACCGGCGGAGGGCATCCGTTCAACTCCCCTGACCGAGGAAGCCGCGGCAGCCGGATGGGCTGAATTGAACGAACTCGGCATGTCCCCGGCGGCAGGTGAGGTGGCACGGCAGTGGGCGGGCGCCGTCGCACTTCTTCTGACGGCACCCATCACGGTCACGGCCCGGGCCACCTACAACGGCGTGAGCACCACCAGTGTGCTGGGGCTGCGGGCGGGGCGCGGGCTTGCCTGCCACCAGCGGCACCTGTCAGAACGCCGCGGGCAGGGCACCGTCATCACCGGCAGCGAGGACAGCCTGGAAATCACCTTGTTCGATGAGGAAAACGTATGGGGTGCCACGGCCCGCCTGCTGCCGCCGCTGGACGTTGTGCGGGCAGCGGCGCACGCCGCGCCGATGGATGCGGAGCCGGCAGTGGTTCTCGGCGCCGGAACCGGCCCGGCAACCCTCGCCGAACCGGCCGCAAGCCTTGTCAATGACGAGGACGCCAACATCACCCTCAGCGTCGTGACGGCGGCACAGGGCCACCCGAACCGGGTTTGGGCCGGCATGTGGTCGGTGAAGGACGACCATTTGTATTCGGTGGCAACCCGCGGGGGCGACAACCCCGAGCTGCGCCTGACCGAGGTTCCCGCGGGACACATTGCCAACGAACTCCTCTTTGCCGTGGTCGGGGCGCACGACGCACTGGCCTCCCTCGGGACGGGCAACACACAATGACCGCCGGAATGCAGGGGCTTGACCCGCAGGACTGCCGCGACTTCGTCAAATTGCTGAAAAATTCGGCGCACCAGCTGGACGGGGCAACAGCGCAGCTGAACCAGACCGTTTCACGCACCGGCTGGCAGGGCCCGGACAGCCAGCGGTTCAGAGCGCAGTGGCCGGGAAACCGCAGCCGCCTGCAGCAAACGGCCAGGGAACTTCAGGATCTGGCCGCGGTGGTGCTGCGCAACATCGAAGAGCAGGAACGGGCCAGCGCAGTGGACGGCGGCGGTCCCTTGGCCGAGCTGATCGACGGGGCCAAGGACCTGTGGGATGACGTCACCGAAGGTGTCGGCAACGTGGTCGACGGCGTCAAGGACGGTGTTGCCGGCGCGGTCGACGTGGTCAAGGACGGGCTCGGTTGGCTTCGTGAGGAGATCAAGGCCAGCCCAATTTTTCAGGCGAATGCAAACGTTTTCGGCAACCTGGCACACCTGTTCTCCCTGCCCTTCCAACCCTTGTGGGGAGATCCGCCGTCGCTCTTGTCCGTGGTTACCTCCGTTATACTCGTGGGCGGTGGCTTGGTGGACGCAAGCGTCACCAACGTGACGGGGGGCCTGGTCAACCTGAACTTGTTCCGGGAATCCGAGCCGAAGGTGGGAACCCCAACTGCTGTCGGGCACAGCAGTGATGTCCCATTGCAGCAGCCAACGAGCGTGGCAAAAATCTTCGACGGGGTACTGGGCGCCTACTCAGCCACGGACGCCGACGGAAATCAAAGCGCCAGCGTACGAATCGTCAAGGTCGAACAGCCTGATGGATCATTCGCATACATCGTGAACGTGCCCGGTACGGAAACCAACTCAGCCAATGGAAATAAGAACCCCTTGGACTACACGAGCAACCTTAGGCTTGTCTCGGGTCAATCCTCGGCCGCGAGCAAAGCTGTTGCCGAGGCCATGGCGAATGCTGGTATTCCCTCGAATGCGCCGGTGATGTTGGTTGGCCACAGCCAGGGGGGCATGATCGCCCAGGAACTGGCAACAGATAAGTCGTTCACACAAAAATTCAATGTGACCAACGTACTGACCGCCGGGTCACCAACCCAGCCCTATGCAATTGATCCCGGCATCAATTACCTGGCCATTGCCCACACTCACGATATAGTTCCACTTTTCGACGGCCAAGGACTATTAGCCTCGGGCAAGGTCTACCACCAGCCGCCCAACGTCAACATTGTCTATACCGACAATCCCGCGTTCAACGGCTCCCCTGGGGAATTCGTCCCTGCCATGCACGACCAGAACACCTATAGGGCAGACTTGACGCAGACAGCAAAATACTCCGGCATCGCAGACTTTGAAAACAGCAAGTCAACCCAGAGGTTCATGACGGAGGACCCCTCCAAGGTCTCAGCCGTTGACGTTGCTTTCAGCCGCTAGGGGCCATGATGAGGAAGAGAATGCTACGAAAAATTGCTACTGTCATAATTGTGGGACTTCTAACGTGGCTCTTGGGATCATGCGGCGCCAGCACCCCTCAAGCGGCCGGGGACACCTTTGTCACGAATGCCACTGCTGGTCTGGATGCTGTTCCAAACGTTGTGACGAGCACCGTCAGGTACACGGATCCGGGCGGAATGGGCGCCACGATCACAGTCCGTGTCACAGCGTCCCCGACCGCCGAACTGGAAACCGTCCTTGGAGATTCACTCAGGGCTTTTTCCAGCGCGTCAGGGGCGCTCAAACCACTCAGCCCGGTCTATTTCTACGTTTTCCCGGAGGGTGCCCAGGAGACCGGAATCCGTCCTGATGCGCTTGGCCTTGACCCATCCCCCACCGTCGAAGCCATCCGCGGGTTCGCGAACAAGTAGTGATCAGCCCACGCGCCCGGGATGCGTGTACACATTCATGGTTTTGCCGCGGCTGAATCCCACAAGGGTCACCCCGGACTCCTGTGCCAGTTCCACTGCCAGGGACGACGGCGCACTCACGGCCGCGAGGACCGGCACCCCCGCCATCGCGGCCTTTTGCACGAGCTCAAACGAGGCGCGGCCCGAGACCTGGAGAATGGTGTTGGCCAGCGGCAGCTGCTTGTCCCGGAACGCCGCACCAACCACTTTGTCCACAGCATTGTGCCGACCCACGTCCTCGCGCAGGCTCAGCAGTTCGCCATCGGCGGCGAACAGGCCTGCAGCATGGACGCCGCCTGTCTTTTCAAATAGCTTTTGCTGCTCTCGCAGGGTGTCGGGCAGCCCGGCCAACACGGATGCTTCGATCAACGGCTCATCAGGGTCTGCGCCGATGCCGAAGTGCGAGGACTTGCGCACTGCATCTATGGATGCGGTGCCACAGATCCCGCACGCGCTTGACGTGGTCACGTGGCGGTGGGCCGCCGGCAGCGGCATTGCCACGTCAGGGCGCAGCTGGGCCTCGACCACGTTGAACGTCTGCTGTCCGTTTTCGTCCTCCCCGGCGCAAAAACGCAACGAAATCAGTTGTGCCGGCTCAAAAATGATGCCCTCGGACAGCAGGAAACCCGCCACCAGGTCAAAATCATCGCCGGGAGTGCGCATGGTGACGCTGAAAGATTCGTTCCCCAACCGGATTTCCAGCGGCTCCTCAGCAGCCAAGGCCTCCTCGCGTACAACGCGGCGGCCTCCGGCCACGTCAATCTTGAGGGCCTTAACCCGTTGAACCAGTCGTCCCACTACATCCTCCCAAATGCTTATGCGTCTATGATCAGACTAGATCCTCAACGGTGAAGGGACACATCATGGCTGGCAAAGCGCCCCACGAAAACATTGATGAAGCGAAACTTGAAGTTGGCAAGGTGCAGAAGAGGGCCGTGGGCATTCCGGGCATTTTGCACTCCATGGAGGTCTCCATCAAGCAGATGGGCGTTGCGCGCACAGCCCAAACGCTGCTGAAGGTCAATCAAAAGGACGGCTTCGACTGCCCGGGCTGCGCCTGGCCGGAGGCCGACAAGCGACACACGGCGGAGTTCTGCGAAAACGGGGCCAAGGCTGTCGCCGAGGAAGCTACGAAGAGGCGCGTGCCGCCGTCGTTCTTTGCAGAACACAGCGTGAGCGAACTGCGTCAGTGGGACGATTTCCGCCTGGGCCAGCAAGGCCGGCTGACGGATCCGATGTACCTGGCCGAAGGCAGCGACCATTACGTCCCGGTGACTTGGGAGCGTGCGCTTGGGCTGCTGGCCGATGAGCTCAAGGCCTTGGCCGATCCCAACGAGGCCATCTTTTACACCTCCGGGCGCACCTCCAATGAGGCGGCATTCCTCTACCAGCTCATGGTGCGCGGGCTGGGCACCAACAACCTGCCCGACTGCTCCAACATGTGCCACGAATCCAGCGGTTCGGCCCTGACCGAGACCATCGGCATCGGCAAAGGCTCGGTGTCGCTGGAGGACATGTACAAGGCCGAGCTGATCATCATCGCCGGACAGAATCCGGGCACCAACCACCCCCGCATGCTCTCGGCCCTGGAAAAGGCGAAGAAGAACGGCGCCGTGATTGTGGCTGTGAACCCGCTGCCCGAAGCCGGGCTGATGCGTTTTGAGAACCCGCAGACGGTGCGCGGTCTCGTGGGCGGAGGTACGGCACTGGCCGATGACTTCCTGCAGATCAAGCTCGGCGGCGACCAGGCCTTGTTCCAGGGGCTGGGCAAGTTCCTGCTCGAGGAGCAGCGCAACCCGGGTTCGCCGAACGCCGGCCGCGTATTCGACACCGCCTTCATCGACTCTCACACCACGGGTTTGGGCGACTACCTGACACAGCTCGAAGCCGTCACCTGGGCCGAAATTGTGACCGCCACGGGCCTGACTGAGGCACAAATCCGGGCCACGGGCCAGCGGCTGATCGCGTCCAAGGCGACAGTTGTTTGCTGGGCCATGGGCCTGACGCAGCACAAGCACTCGGTGGCCATGCTGCGTGACGTGGTCAACGTGCTGTTGCTCCAGGGCAACATCGGCAAGCCCGGCGCCGGCGTGTGCCCCGTCCGCGGCCACTCCAACGTCCAAGGCGATAGGACCATGGGGATCTTCGAACGCATGCCGGCGGAGTTCCACGACGCCCTCGATGCGGAGTTCTCCTTCGCCTCCCCGCGCCCCCACGGTTTCGACACGGTCGCCGCCATCGAGGCCATGCGCGACGGCAAGGCCGGGGTGTTCGTGGGCATGGGCGGGAACTTTGTGCGCGCCACCCCCGACTCCGATGTCACCGAGGCAGCCCTGGGCAAGCTGTCCATGACCGCCCAAATTTCCACAAAGCTGAACAAGTCGCACCTGATCACGGGCCGCTCGGCCCTGATCCTGCCCACACTTGGCCGCACCGAACGTGACACGCAGGCGGGCGGCGACCAGCGGGTCACGGTGGAGGATTCCATGAGCGCCGTGCATGCCTCACGCGGGCGCCTCTCCCCCGCGTCGGCCAACCTGCTCTCCGAGGTGGCGATTGTCTGCCGTCTCGCGAAGCTCCTTTTCGAAACGCACGACGGCGGCACCCGCCCGGGCGCGCCCCTCACCGACTGGTCGGCCCTTGCGGCGGACTACAGCCTGATCCGAACCCACATTGCGAACGTGGTGCCCGGCTTTGAGGACTTTGAGGCCAAGATCGAGCGGCCCGGCGGATTTGTGCTGCCGCATGGTCCCCGCGACTCCCGCACCTTCACCACCGAGTCGGGGCTGGCCCATTTCACGGGCAACGAGCTGGAATATCCCCGCGTTCCCGAGGGCCGGCTGCTGTTGCAGACCCTGCGCTCCCACGACCAGTACAACACCACCATCTACGGCAAGGATGATCGGTACCGCGGCATCAAGAACGGGCGCCGGGTGGTCTTCGTGAACCAGCAGGACCTTGATGCGTTCGGCATTGCCGACGGCGCCATGGTGGATCTGGTCTCGGAGTGGAAGGACGGCGTGGACCGCCGGGCGCCGGGCTTCCGTGTGGTTTCCTATTCCACCCCGGTCGGCTGCGCGGCGGCCTACTACCCTGAAACGAACGTCCTTGTCCCGCTCGATTCCAAGGCCGATGTCAGCGGCACCCCCACATCCAAGTCGGTGGTGATCCGGCTCGAGCCCGTGGCCTGAGCACCGACCCAACCACCAAGTAGCCCGCAGTAAACGGCGAAAAACACGTCACAACCGTGATTTTTCGTCGTTTTCTGCGGGTCAGTTCGTGGGTGGGCAGAACTGGCCCCTCCACTGTCCGTCGCGGAGCCATTCGAGCGTCTGCTCCCAGAACGTGTGCCTGTAGCGGCTGTGGAACAGTGCGAAGTGTCCAAGCCCGGTTTCGCCGTAGTCTTCGGGGCGAAGGTGGATGACACAGGCCCGGCTGTTGGGTGTGTATGCGAGAGCCCGTTCCATGGCGGGGAGGGTGGCGTAGGAGTCGTCGTCGGGCGCCAGCGCCAGGATGGGTGCCGTCACCGCAGCCTGGTGCGACTTCAGCTCGCTGCGCCGGTAGCCGGCGGCCGACGTCGTAAAGTCCTTGCGACTGCGCGCCCAGTCAAGGGCGACACCGGCAGGAAGGTCCTCCATGAGTCCAAGCCGCTTGGCAGGGAAGTACCCGAACACCGCAACGAGCGGGACGGTGAGCACGGCACGGCCCCAGTGGCCTGCCATGCGCCTGAAGCGGAAGTCGCGCCAGTAGGCGTGCTGCGCCCCGACGGTGAGGATCCGTGACAACCGTGCCGCGTGACCGGCCAGTCCCACGCCGAAGCCGCCGAAGCTGTGGCCCACCAGGTGCACGGGCAGCCCGCCGGATTGCGCCAACGCCCAGGCGAGCACGGTGTCGATGTCAAGCGTGCCCCACTCGTACCACCGCACCCTTTGGCCACGCAGCGAGCCTCCCCTCGATGCCCCGATCCCCCTGTAGTCAAAGGTCACGGCGGCGAACCCGTTGACTGCCAGGAACGCGGCGTAGCGGTGGTAGTAGTTCGCTTTCACGGCCGTGGCGGAGGCGATGACCACTGTGCCCAGCCGCGCCACGCCGTCGGGCACGTCGAAGAAGGTCCCGTGCAGTTCCCGGCCATCCGGGCAGGTGAAAATTAAGTCCAAGGCAGCGGCATCGCGGTCAGTGTTTCACCCATTTTCGCTCCATGCGGCGGCACAACCATCAGGCCGTCGGCCGCGGCGAGTCCGCGCATCATGGCGGAATCGGTGTAGGCGCAAGGGGAGGCCAGCCCGTAGACCAGGCGGTACGGCATGAGGCGGGTGGGCCCCTGGTACTCCTTGATGGGAGATCCGCAGGCCACCTCGGTTGTGGCGGGCCGGGGCAGGCTTCCCAGCCGCGCCAGCAGCGGTGCACCGAGCATGATCAGGCCCACCATGGCCGCGAGCGGATTGCCCGGCAGTCCCACGATGAATCGGCCGTCGGGCAATTCGGCCAGCATGGTGGGGTGGCCCGGCCTCATGGAAATGTGCCGAACGTGGAAGGTCCCGCCCATGGCCGTGATCGCTTCGCGCAGGAAATCGACGTCGGAGTGGCCGGTTGCGCCGGTAGTGATGACGACGTCGGCGGGGTCGTCTTCGTCATCAGCCAGTGCATCGAGCATGGAAGCAAGGGAGTCGGCCGCCCGCTGCAGGCCAACGACAGTGCCGCCGAGCATTGACACGACCGCACCGAGCTGAGGCGAAAACGCGTCGCGGACAAATCCGGGCTCGGGGATGCCCGAGGCCACGACCTCGTCTCCCGTCAGGACAATTTTCACAGCAGGTTTGCCGAGCACGTTGAGCTCGTCCAGGCCGCCAAGGGCGGCAAGGGCAATGTGGGCCGGGTTGAGGGTGGTGCCGGCCTTGACCAGGAGTTCATCGGAAGCCGCCTCCTGGGCTGCGGGCCGTATGTGTTGGCCGTTTTTCGGTTCCCCAGGGCGGGCCCTCTCGCCGCGCACCAGGACAGGCAGGCCGTCCTCGTCTGTGGAAAGCGTGCCGGATTCGCTGCGCAGCACCGACTTCGCACCACGTGGAATAAGTCCGCCCGTGACGATGGGCACGGCCTGCCCGGGGCTCAGCTGCGCGCCCGGTTCGGCGAGAATCCAGGGCGGGCTGCCCGCAACGGCCCAGCCGTCCATGGCCGAGGAGGCATAGTGGGGCATGGCGTGGCGCGAATAGACGTCGCCGGCGAGGATCCGGCCCACGGCCGAGGCCAGCATGATGGGGTGTGCGGGCAGCGGCAGGGCCACGTCCCACGCCCGTTCGCGCGCTTCCTGCCACGAGTGCGGGAGAACCGTTTCGGCGTGCTCCACCATGGAAACGCTAGTTTCCTGTTGGTGTTTCGGCGGTTTCCGGGGCCGTTTCCGTGGCCCCGGCTTCGGCGGACACCGCCGGCGCAGGCACCTCGGCGGCTGCCAGCGCCTTCGCCATCCCCAGCGCCGCCTTCATGGCCGCGGCATCACTGGCCTGGCCCGATCCGGCGGCCAAGCCAGCGGCGAGTCCGGCAACGAACGTCGTCAGCGGGGCTGCGGGGCGCACGATCGAGTGCGCGGCCACACCAGCCAGGTTCAGCACGGCGTGGACGTCCACGTCGATGTCGGCAATTTCAAAGGCCTCCAGCAGCTTCCGTGTCCACGCCTGCAGAACCTCGTCTTGATTTTCCAACTGTCAGCCTTCCGCGTCGGCCGTCCCCGCGCCAATCCCCTGCGCGCGGGCGTCAGCCCAAGTGTCAATGTCAGCCGTCAACCCCGAAGGCACGGCGCATTCCTTGATGTTCACACTAGCAACCAGGGAGAAAACAGAAGCATTCTCCAGCCGTTGGGTCTTGCGCGCCGCATCGGAGGCCTCACGCAGCACCGCAAGCGGATAGATGGCGGCCAGCGGCTGCCGGCGGCCATCCGCAACAGCCATGACGCCCTCCCCCGCAGCACACCCGGGGAGTTCGGCGGCGAGCAGCTCCGCGAGCTCCCCCGCATGCGGCATGTCGCACGCAAGCACGAGCACATACCCGCCGCTGCCCGGCAACGCCGCAACGCCTGCCGCAATGCCCGCCGCCGGTCCGGAATATGGCGGATCCTCCTGCACTGCCGCCACCCCCGCAACCGTCTGGGCCGTGGCAAGCCACTGGGCGATGCTGCCAACGGGACCCACGACGGCGATCCCAAGTTGGGCGGCGAGCGGGACATGGGCGGTCCCGGCCTGGGCGGCGATCACCCGCGCCGCGGCGTCGACGGTGCGGGCAAGAAGTGTCTGACCGTCGAGCATGAGCCCTGCCTTCGGGACGCCATTAAGTCTGCGGGACAGTCCGCCGGCAAGGATCAGCGCCTGCATGCGGTTCCAGTGGAAGTCTTCATGCCTGCCATGCTATCCGGCGGTGCGGGACGCGTTTCCCACTGCCGGAATAAAACCTCGCCATCTGCTGCGCACCTTGGAGCCATCAGGAGCACCGCAACACCACATGTGCCCGCAGCGAGGATGGTCTGGAAATCGGCTATGAAAACGTCCCAGTCGACATGATCTGCGCGGCAAACTCCGTCTCCCCGGACGGTCTTCAACTACTTCGGCACCAAGGAAGGCGCCTACTCAAGCCACTGCCCACCATCGTCGGACAGCTCCACGGCGTCGAGGAAATGCTGTGGGTCATCACCATGTACCTCCTTGCCTCGACCATCATGCTTCCCATTTTTGGCAAGCTGGGCGGCATGGCACAGGACATGACGTGGCTGATCATTGGCCGCGGCATCCGGGGGTTGGGCGGCGGCTTGATGCTCACGGACGGCGTCTTCGCCCTGTCATTCGTGGCCGGCATGGCCACGCTGGCACTCACCTCAACACTGCCTGCACTTGTGGCCACGTGGGGGCACCAATAAGACTGAAACTCTCCGCAGATCATCAGCATGGGCATCGACAAGTACAAGTGGCTGCCCCTCGCCGCCCTGTCCTTCGTGGCCGGCGCCCTGGTGCTGATCGTCCAGAAACAGTTCCCCAATCCCCAGCTCGGCATGGCCACGGCCTCCAGCAACTACTTCCGGCAGATCGGCGCGGCCCTGGGCTCCGCCGTCGTCGGCAGCTTGTTGGCGACCCCCCTTGCCACGCTTCTAACGCCTGGTGCCGTTGTTGATCCTGGCATCCGTCCTGCTGCTCTTCGTCAAGGAAATCCCGCCGCCCAGCACCCTTGACCCCTAACCCCGGGGGGTCCTAAAGTCGGCGGGGCCTAACCTGCACAGTGGCCGCCCCAACCGGGCGGCCATGGTGCGGGGGTTAAATAAATGAACCCCGTCCGAGGACGGGGTTCATTGGGGTAAAGACGTTCTTAGTGACCCATTGCAATGAAAACGGGACCTGAACCGACGTTGACGGAGAAGACTGCGGTCGTGCCGCCGCCCCATCCACCGTGTACGGCCTGGCCGTTGCCAATGTAAACAGCGATGTGAGCCATGCCCATGCCGCCATCTGCGTAGTAGATCAAGTCACCGGGCTGGGCTTGGCCCTGGGAAACCGTGCGGCCCAGGCTCAGGTAGCCGGCGGGCCAGCCGTGGAAGTTGATTCCAGCGGCAGCCAGGGAGTTGCTGGCAAGCGCGGTGCAGTCCTGGCCAACGCCAAGCTGAGCCAAGGCTGCGCTGGCAATGGTGGCGCCAATTCCGCTTGCAACTGCAGGCTTGGGAGCAACCTCAGGGTTGCTGGTGGTTACAGTCGGAGCTGCTGCGGCTGCCGGTGCCGGTGCCGGTGCAATTTCTGCAACCGGTGTCACTGCAACGTCGCTGCTCTGTGCCTCTACAACTGCCGGCGCTTCAACAACGGGAGCCGGGGTGGAGGTGATTGCGGGGGTGGCGAAGGAGATCTTCACCGTGGATGCTGCCGTGATGGTGGAAGCAAGTTCCGTCTTCAGGTTCAGCGTGGTTGCACCGTCTGAAGCGCGCTCCACAGTGGGAGTAGCCGCGTTTGCTGCGATGCCGGACGTAAGGACCAAGCCGGAAGCTGCTGCGATAACAGCAGCCTGGCGACCAACCCCGCCGACATTGGAGCTGACGGCTTTCGTGAGGGTGGACATCGTGCCGGTCTTAACAACCTCGGCGCGGTGGCGCCCAAGGGCAGTGTTTGAAGCCAAGAAGGATTCCTCTCCCAATGCCTGCGAGGTAAGCTGTCGGATTCGGATGGGAGTCACCCGGTCGCTCCACGTTTCAAGGCACAGGGAATTGCTTCCCTAAAACTGTGACTGAACGCTTCGCGGCTTCACCCCAAGGATTTCGCACGTGATGCGAAACCCGATTATTGGTTCCCCCGCCCCTGCCAGACGATTGATACGAACGGACCATGAGTAGTGGCAGAGCTAGGCAATCCACTCACGGGCGCCGGCTTGATTCGAAGCTGGCGCGATTACGACGGTACAACAGATTTTTCGCAATGTCACGTTCAGGTCACGGTTCTGTGACTAAGTCGTAATCTAAATCAGCCTGTGGAGGAATTAAAGCCAGCCCATGGGATCGATGGTCTCGTCATTGACGATGACCTCGAAGTGAAGGTGGGGGCCGGTCGATGCGCCGGTGGAGCCACTGAGCCCGACCGCGTCGCCACGTTCAACCTTTTGACCAACCTTGACCAAGTTGCTGCTCATGTGGTTGTAGGAGGTTGAGAGCCCGTTGCCGTGGTCGATCACCACGCGGTTGCCACCGCCGTAGCTGTGCCACCCCGAGAAGGTGACGGTTCCGCCGGCGGCTGCAAGCACATCGGTGCCGCTCGCAACGGCAAAGTCCTGACCCGTATGGTGCTCATCAACCTGGCCCGTAATGGGGCTGATCCGGTCGCCGAACGGCGAGGTTGGCGTGAGCACCTTCAGCGGGGCCGACAGGGTTCCCTTGGCGGCCTGGGGCGTGACCTTGGAGGCATTGACCTTCAACGTTTCCTTGAGCCGGCCATCCGGGTTCAACGCGCTGGTGATGCCGGGAGCGGCAAAAGTAATGGGAATCTCGGCTGAGGCAGACACAACGGTTTCCACCGAGGACGCCGTCGAAGCCTGGAAAGAGGGGGCTTCCACAGCCTGACCCGAAGGCAGCGTGACCGCGAGCACCAGACCGGTTGCGGCCATGGCTACGCCAACTTTTTGACCTGCACCGCTGGCGGCCCCAGCACGCAGAAGCTGGGCCACTGAATTATTGGGAACTGCTGCACGCTCCACAGCAAGGGCTTCACGGCGACCGCCGGGCACCACGGTGAGCTCATGAGTCACCGGCGACGACGCACGACGGCGTCCCCGCTGTTTAACCTCTGACACTAAAAACCTCTCTGTATGGCACCTGCGAAGTTAGCTGTCGGATTCGGATCAGAGAGTCTTGCTTTTGATCCGGCCCATGCTTTGGCACACGGCGTCCCGTGGCGCAATGGAATGCGTCCAGGATTCGTGCGGCTTCAAGTGTGGGCTTCACCCCAAGGCAGACTGGGCTGTCTGCCAAAAGTGGTTCCCCCGCCCCTGCCTCATTGATTATTGTCCGTTCCGCGAAGGCAAGGTTCGGTGTCGCGGAACGGTAACGCTTTGGTTACAGCGTCAGATAGTTACTATACGGTACAGGCGGTAAACGTAACAATTCCGTTACCTAGAGTGTCAATAGTGTCCTGTCAAATCCCGTGGGCCCAACGCTGACCGAAAAGACAGTTGACAGGACCGGCGTCGGCCCTGATAGGGCAACTCCGACGGGCGCGGGCAAGGCCAACGGGCCTCGCCAACACGGACGGTTCAGGAATGGCCCGGGCACGCAACAGGCCCGGCTTGTGCCAGCCGGGCCTGCAACAACAACGGTCACTCGCGACAGGGCCAGTGCAGCCCGAGTCGCGCGAAACCGCTTGTCAGCTCATGGAGACAAACACATGCGAGGCGACTTCCGGCGGCAGTTCCAGTGCTCCCTCGATGTCAGGCACGCGCACCGAGATGTAGTCGCCCACCTGTGCGAGGGAGATTCGGGCCCCCGGGCGCAGACCGCCCTCGTCGAGCTGCTGGAGCAGTTCCGGATCCACCTGGATGCGCTCGGAAAGCCTGTGAATAACGACTTCCTGCCCTGGCGCATACGTGGCCATGGCGTCAACCAATGTGACCAATCCCGCAGCAAAATTGGGCGAAATCTCTCCGCCCAGTTCCTCAAGGCCGGGGATCGGGTTGCCATACGGGGACTCGCTGGGTTGGCCCAACAGCTCATAGAGGCGTCGTTCAACGCGCTCGCTCATGACGTGTTCCCAGCGGCAGGCTTCCTCATGGACATAAGCCCATTCCAGGCCGATGACATCGGAGAGGAGGCGTTCTGCCAGCCGGTGCTTGCGCATGACGCGTGTGGCTTTGTCCCGGCCTGTGGGGGTCAGTTCCAGGTGCCTGTCGCCGGAGACGATGACCAAACCGTCACGTTCCATCCGTCCGATGGTTTGAGAAACGGTGGGCCCTGAGTGGTGCAGGCGCTCGGCGATGCGCGCCCGCAGGGCAACAATGTTCTCTTCTTCCAACTCCAGGATGGTCCGCAAATACATTTCGGTCGTGTCAATCAGATCAGCCACGTCAGCATCCTCCTGTTAATTGGGGTTTTTGGGCAAGGACTTTCGTGTCTACGTTAGCCTGATTGCCGCGAAACCCGGTAAACCCGCATCCGAGGCAACCACTGTAAGGCAGTGAATATTTCCCACCGACCGGACACTTTTCCGCTTAGGGCCCGGTCTACGGCAGAATTGACACCAGCCCTTGGCAACCAATGAAACTTCCATCGCTTAATTTTTGGAGCAACTCGTGAGCGAATCCACGCCCCTCACCATTCCCGCCAACCTCCTCCCGGCCGACGGCCGCTTCGGCGCCGGCCCGTCCAAGGTCCGTGCCGAGCAGGTTGCAGCACTCTCCGAAGCCGGCTCCACACTCCTTGGCACCTCCCACCGCCAGGCCCCCGTGAAGAACCTTGTGGGCGATGTCCGCAGCGGCCTAAAGCAGTTCTTCGGCGCACCGGATGACTACGAAGTGATCCTTGGCGTTGGCGGCTCCACAGCATTCTGGGACGTTGCAACATTCGGTCTGGTTGAGAAGAAGGCCCAGCACCTGTCTTTCGGCGAGTTCGGCTCCAAGTTTGCCTCTGCCACCAACAACGCACCGTTCCTTGAGGCCTCCTCCATCATTACGGCTGCCCCCGGCACCCGCCCCGTCGCCGTCGCCGAGGCTGGCGTGGACACCTACGCGTGGCCGCAGAACGAAACCTCCACGGGCGTTGCCGCCCCGGTAAAGCGCGTTGCCGGTGCCGACGAGGGCTCTTTGGTCCTGATCGATGCCACCTCCGCTGCCGGTGGGTTGGCCGTGGATGTGCGTGAGAGCGATGTCTACTACTTCGCCCCGCAGAAGAACTTCGCGTCCGACGGCGGCATCTGGCTTGGCTTGTTCTCCCCCGCGGCTCTTGAGCGTGCGGCACGCATTGCTGCCTCCGACCGCTGGGTTCCGGACTTTTTGAACCTCAAGACCGCCATCGACAACTCGTTGTTGAACCAGACGTACAACACGCCTGCCCTCTCCACCCTTGTCACCTTGAACAACCAGGTCCAGTGGCTCAACACCAACGGCGGCCTCGACTTCGCCTCGGCGCGCACGGCAGATTCCGCCGGCCGCCTGTACTCCTGGGCCGAGTCCTCCAGCGTCGCCACCCCGTACGTGGTGAACCCGGAAGACCGCTCCAACGTCATCGTCACGATCGACTTCGACGATTCAGTGGACGCCGCCGCCGTCGCCAAGATCCTGCGCGCCAACGGCATTGTTGACACCGAGCCCTACCGCAAGCTGGGCCGGAACCAGCTGCGCGTCGCAACGTTCGTGGCCATCGATCCTGAGGATGTCACGGCGCTGACCAGGTGCATCGACTACGTCATCGAGAACATGTAACCACCTCTTTAGAAAACGGTGAAGGCCGCTTCCCTGTTCGGCGGATGCGGCCTTGGTTGGCCAGCCCACCTCCGGCACGTGCCTGGGGACGGTCCTTCACACGTCAAAAAATCGAGCCCCGCCAGATTCTGGCGGGGCTCGAAATTCCATGGCTTTATGCGGGACTGTCTTTAGTAGAATTCGGCACTGTCGGCGCCCGCTGACTCTTCGACGCCGTCCGTGGGGGCGTCATCGGAATCATCAGAGAAACCGTCGGCGTCTTCCCCGTCGGCCTCCTCATGGGTGTCCTCTTCATGGTCAAGGTGTTCCTGGGCCTGAAGCTCCCGGACCGCGACCGCGCCGTCGGACTCCTGCTGATCCTCGGGCCTGACCCGTTCCGACCAGGGCACCCACGCAGGTGCCAACACCGAATCTTCGGTGGGCAGCAGGCCAACTTCGTTGACAGTTGCCTCCTTGCCGCGCGATACCCGTGCCAGCGTGGCAAACCACACCCAGCCCTGGTAACCGGCCTTCTTGGACTCAAATAAATGTGTCACGCACCGGATTCCTTCACTGCGCGCGCCCAGGTGCCTCCCAATGTCCTCATTCTTGGCAATGGACCTCACGGCGTTGCGTGCGGGGTCGACTTCGGCGGCCAGGAAGGCATCAGGCTTCCCTACCCGCCAAACGGGCACGCCGGGTCGCTGCTCGTCGGCAACCTCTGTGGCTGCGGCGGTGGAGGGGGCGGTTGTATCGCCTGAAAGATCGGTCATCGTGGGCACCGTTATGCGTCGAAGTTGTCGGCAACCTTGCGCAGCGCTGCGGCAATCTTGCTCGCGTCACCGTCAGGATACTTGCCGTTGGTCAGGGTTCCTACAGAGTGCTCAAGCAATGAAACCAGGTCCTGGACAATTGGGGCGAGGTCGCGGGCGGGCATGCGCTTGGCTTTGGCCACAGTTGCACTGCGGTCCAGGATCTTTGCGGCCATGGCCTGGGCTCCCTTGCGGCCGTCGGCCACTCCGAATTCCATCCGCGTGCCGGGCTTGATGTCCCCGGCGTCGGCGGGCAGGGCGTTGGCGCGCAAAAAAACTTCGCGGCCGTCATCGGCGGCGATGATCCCGAAGCCTTTTTCGTTGTCGTACCACTTCACTTTGCCGATAGGCACTTGCTTTACCCCTTAAAAAGTCTTGTTGGCGTGAATCACGATCCGTGCCATTGCCAGCGTACTTCGCCGTACCCACGGCCAGGAATCCTGCGGCCGGTACCTGCGGTGACAGATCGAATAGCTCTAATACCTTCTAGGTTACCGTGTCGGGCAATGGTCGGCGGCTTTGTGCCCCAACTGTCCGCTGTTAGCGTTATGTGCATGAGCCCCCTTTATTCCGCCCCGCAAAACGTAGGCCGCGGCTGGCAAATTTTCAACTACACGGCCATGCTCATGGCGCTGCTTGCATTGATCGCCCTGATCGTTGTTCTCGTCAGCAAATGGGCCGGCGGAACACCGTGGCCTGGCTTCAACTGGATCGCCATGATCGCGTTGCCTTTGGCGTTTCTCATGATGGGCGGCAGCGTACTGCACTCTGTGAGCCTCCGACGCCGACTCTGAGTCCGTGCCCCTGCCACCGAGGCCATGGCTGCTGAAACCCAAACTTCGGACGCCGGTGACGGTTGGCACCGTCAGGCGTAGGATCACAAATCAGGGGTCCACTGCGGATCGCTCGTCAAGTCAAGGGGTCACCATGGGCACGGAGGAGTCAGTTGCCGCCCACTACGGGCGCGGCAACGTCGAAAAACAGTTGCTTGACATCGTCGAGGCTGGTGGCGGGAATCCGGAGGCCTTTGCCCCGGCCAAGCTGCACGGTGCCGACCAGTTGCACGTCGGCGGGGCGGATGCCACCACCAGGGTGGCCACCCGGGCCGGCATCAGCCATGCCACCCGGGTGCTCGATCTCGGCTCCGGCATGGGAGGTGTGGCCCGCCACCTGGCCCAGGAATTTGGCGCCACGGTCCACGGCGTGGACCTGACACCGGAGTTCGTTGCCGCCGCGCGATCCATAACCGAACGCACCGGCCTCTCAGGGCAAGTCACCTTCAGTGCGGGCAGCATCCTGGCCCTGCCGTTCGGTGACTCGGACTTCGACGCGGCCATCATGGTCCACGTGGGCATGAACATCCAGGACAAGGACAAGGTCTTCGCCGAGACCGCGCGCGTGCTGCGCCCGGGCGGCGTCCTGGCCGTGTACGACATCATGCTCATGGGTGGGGACGTGGAGCAGTATCCGCTGCCGTGGGCGGCCACTGCGGCGACCTCGTTCCTGCAACCGCCACTGGCCTACACAGATGCCCTGGCCCAGGCCGGATTCCTGGTTGACCAGGAAGCCAAGCCGCTGGCCGAGGGCATCGCCTTCCTGGAAAATGCACTGGCGTCAGGAGGTCCGTTGGGAGTGGAAGCACCCGCCCTGACCAACCTGCTGGCCGCGTTCAGATCGGGACTGCTGGCACCCGTGGAGATCTACGCGCGCCTGCTCTGAATTTGCTGGGCCCCGGCGCCGGTCAGAACAGTATCCGCAACCGTGCCAACCTGTCCCCGAGCGCCGAATCCCCTGAGAGCGTGGTGACGCCCGATTCGGGCAGCCTCCCCGACAGGCTGCGGCACAGCTCAAGGCTGTCGGCCCGCAGCTTGCCCGCCACCGCCCCCTCACCCAGCCGCCAGGTCCCTGCCACATCTCCCGTCAGTTCAAGTTCGACGCCGGGACCGGCACCCCACGCCGTTGCAGCGTCCCGCACTATTTGTTCCACCACAAGCCTGTCGGCCACAGTACGTACCCGCGGTTCTCCCGTGGCCCGGGCCAGGTCCAGGCCGTGCATCCAGGCGTCGCGCACATAAATGACGTTGAACAGATAGCCGATCCGCAGCGGTGTATTGCCCGGGGCCATGGTCCGCTCCACCGTGATTCTTGCGGGGCCGTTGGGGAACCTGCCGACGCGTTTGACCACTGCGGGGATGTTGGCCCGGTAGTGCGCGCCCAGCTGGGTTGTGGATTCGTGTGCATGGTCGTCAACCTGCACCTGGTTCGCGGCGTCAAGGGACGAAAGATGCGGGTAGCGCCGTCGTCCCTTGACCCTGCGCCACAGCAGTGCTGGTATCCCCGTCATGTCTTCCTGGGCGCCGATCAGGTGGCAAGCCATGTGCCGCACTGTCCAGCCGGCGCATTCGGTGTCCCCGTCCCACTGTTCGGGGGTCAGCCGTTCCAAGGAGCCCGCCAGGGCGGTCATGACGGCGAGGTAGGCGTCGGCGGCGTCGGGCCTGCTGGTTTGGGCCAGGGCTCGGGCGGAGATGATGGTGTTCATGGTGCCCTCTCTAGGGGAGTGTAGCGGGCCAGCCACATCTGCAGTGCGGGGTCGAGCAGCCGGGCATACCGCCCGGATCCGGCCGTGGCGTTGGGCTCATTGGCCAATTGTTGGGAGACGACGCCGGCTGTCACCGAGGTGAACAGCAACAGGGCGTCATCGCTTGTGGCGGCCGGAATGAGCCGGCCCCGCTCGACGGCGAGCACAAGCAGCGCCCGCATATCGGCAACCATGGCGACGTTGGGGGCGTAGGCCGTGGCTGACGGTTCGAATCCCGGGACCGGCCGCCAGTTGAGCAGCTGGGCACTGACGGGATGCATCAACGACCAGTCGGCATAGGCGTGCGCCCCGGCAAGCAGGGCGGCGATGGGATCTCCGCCATGGCGCGGATGGTTTCCGGCTTTGCGCACCGTGGCTGTCAGGTCCGCGGCGCCTTGGGCAAAAAGCGCGTCGTAGAGGGCCATCTTTGACGGGAAGTATTCGTAGAGCGAGGGCGGCTTCATGCCGACAGCGCGGGCGACACCAGAGAACGACATCCCGGCCACACCATCGCGCGCCATCAGTTTTACGGCCGCGGCGAGGATTTCCTCAATGGTGGCCTGCCTGCGGGCTGCGCGCCTGTCCTGGACAGCTTCCATCTCCCCAGTGTGCGCCTAATGGCGTTAGGAATACAAGAGGTCGTTAGGGAAATCCCCGGAGCTTTGTGCCGACAGCTGCCGCCTGCCCTCGACGGGCGTCACCCATGCCTCATGCCGGGAGGATGTCCATGGAAATAGTCAGGGCCGGCGTCGTGACCTGCGCATTGCCATCCGAGGTGCCCTGTCGGCCTAGCCGTGGTCGTCGGAAATGATGACCGTGATGTTGGGCTGGCCGGGCTCTGCGCTCGATGGCATGAGTGATCATTTCCTTGCCTAGGTGACGATGCGGGTTAGTGCCGCCGGGCTTTCAGGCCAACGCGGCCTTCAGCGCCGCAAGCGCAGCGGCCACGGGCGGGAGGTCGGGGTGCCAGGCACGCTCCCATTCAAGGGATATCCAAGGATCGTCCACGCCGTGTGCGGCCGAGATGCCTGCAACCAGGGTTTTCATCTCCACCAGCGGCAGCTCGCCCTCCCCCGGCAGCGTGAGCGTCACGGAGTTCGTGCCGGGCGTTCGGACACCGTCCTTGTATTGCGCGTACGCCAGCCAGCCGCCCAGCAGTTCGGCCGTCAGCTGCGGCGCCTCGTCGTGCCGCCACGGGTGCATGAGGTCCCAAATGACCTTCACGGGGGCGTCGGCATCGACGTGGGCCAGAATGCGCAGCAGGTCCGACGCCCGAGGGTGCGAATCGTGGGTCTCCAACAACATCACCACCCCGCGTTCCCGTGCATGACTGGCGGCGGCGTTGAGCCGGCGTGCCCCCAGCAGATCGGCGGCAGCCATCGGCACCGAAGGTTCCTCCCCTCGTTCGCAAGGTTCCATTTCGGCACCGGGGAACACCCGCAGCTGTGCGGGGTGTCCGGCGTTTCCTGCAGACAGATCAGCGGCAAGGTCGACTGCTGACAGCAGCGCCGCGAGCACCGGATCGGTTGTGCCGGACCGGCCTGGGGCATCGGCGCCCGGGGTGGGAATCCCGCCCTCGTCAGTTTCAGGGGTGCAGATGCGCACGTAGCTGGCCAGCGTCACCACCGTCAGGCCAGCGTCGGCCAGTGCTCCGGCAATGACGGCACGGGCGGCCGCATCCATGCCGGGGTGGACAAATTCGCCGTCGGCCGCCCGCAGCTCAAGGCCCGTGGCTCCCGTGGCGCGGGCAGTCTCGATGACCTGGGCCAGGGAATCGCCGGGACACCCCAACGTGGAAAACGCCAATGGCACGGTGACCCCTTCAGCAGCATGTGAACTCTCACAGTAACTTGGAAACCGCTTTCCATCAAGGCCCGTGGGCACCCGTCTGCGCGGGCAACGATGACATCCACACGCCCGTGCTGGATTCCCTGACTGCCAACGGCACGCGCCGGGAGAACTTCTTTTGCGTCTCCCCGTCCGCTCCCCCGCCCGTGCCAGCCTCGTGACGGGGCAGATCTTGTCCCGGCACGGCGTCCACGACTACCTGACGGGGGTGGAGGTCGGTGACGGGGCGCCGGACTCCCTGGCCGGGCAGGAGATCTTCACCGACGTGTTGGCCGATCACGGCTACCGGATGGGACTGTCCGGAAAGTGGCATGTGGGAGCCAATGACGCCCCGCGCAAGGGATTTGTGCACTGGGACGGGCTCGAAGGCGGCGGCAGTCCGTACACCGGCGCCACCATGTACCGCAACGGCGAGCGCGAGGAAACCACCACCTACCTGACCCACTCCATCACCGAGGACGCTCACGACTTCCTAGTACGGGAAGGTGCCCGGCGGCAAGAATCCGGTGCGGCGGGACAGTTCTTCCCGCCGCACCGTACTTGGCGCAACCCCCGTGGTGGCTGCTCTGTGGGTATGTGCGCCCTGATGCTGGTCTTCTTGCGCGACGTCGTCGGCCCGGTCCGGCCCATCAACGCTAACGCAACACGATGGTCCGGTTGCCTTGGACAATCACGCGCCCCTCACAATGCCAACGCACCGCATTGCTCAACGCCTTGCATTCGGAGTCCCGGCCTGCCGCCACCAAGTCGTCCGGGCCAAAGGTATGGTCCACCTCAATGACCTGCTGGGAAATGATGGGGCCCTCGTCGAGTTCGCTGTTGACGTAGTGGGCAGTGGCGCCCACGGTCTTCACGCCGCGTGCATACGCCTGGTGGTATGGCTTGGCGCCCTTGAAACTGGGCAGGAACGAGTGGTGGATGTTGATGGCCTTCCCGTCCAGCCGACGCGTCAGGTCATCGCTGAGCACCTGCATGTATCGCGCCAAAACAACAAGTTCGACGTCGAACTTCTCTACCAGCTCCAGCAGCCGTGCCTCAGCCGTTGGCTTGGTGGCGGCCGTAACCGGCACATGAAAGAACGGGATGCCTTGCCATTCCGCCAGCCGCTGGTGGTCTAGGTGGTTGGAGACCACAGCCACAACCTCCACGGGCAGCTCACCGGTGCGAGTTCTAAACAGCAGGTCGTTCAGGCAGTGTTCAAACTTTGACACCATGATCAGCACCCGGCGTTTGGCGCCATGGGCCCGCAGCTCCCACCGCATGTCATGCCGGGTGGCCAGCGGTTCAAAGTCCGCTCGCAGGCGGGCCAGCCTTTCTTCCCCGGCAGGGGCACTGAAGTGCAGGCGCATGAAGAAGCGCCCGTCAGGTTCGGGCCCACCGGCGATCGCCTGCAGGTGCAGGCGATCGCTGAACTGGCGGTTGTCGATGATGTCGGCGCCGTGCGCGAGGAGGACACCGGAGATCTCGTGGACCAGCCCTGGACTGTCGGGGCAGTCCAGGGTCAGCACGTATTGGGCGGTCCCGGCAGGCTCTGAGGCGTGGCTCATCTCAGCACTCAATCACATTCACGGCAAGGCCCCCGCGGGAGGTTTCCTTGTACTTGCTCATCATGTCGGCACCCGTTTCTCGCATAGTCTTGATGGCCTTGTCCAATGACACTTTTTGGCTGCCGTCCCCGTGCAGGGCCAGCCGGGCGGCGTTGATCGCCTTGACACTGGCGATGGCGTTGCGTTCGATGCAGGGGATCTGCACCAGCCCGCCCACAGGGTCACAGGTCAGGCCCAGATTGTGTTCAATACCGATTTCCGCGGCATTTTCTGCCTGGACGGGCGTGCCACCGAGCAACTCACAGAGAGCACCGGCAGCCATGGAGCATGCCGAGCCTACTTCACCCTGGCACCCCACCTCTGCCCCGGATATGGAGGCGTTGAGTTTGAAGAGAATGCCGATGGCTGCTGCCGTCAGCAGGAACCGCACAACACCGTCGTCGTTGGCTCCGGGTACGAACTTCATATAATAATGCAGCACGGCAGGGATGATGCCGGCCGCCCCGTTGGTGGGAGCGGTGACAATTCGCCCGCCGGCCGCGTTTTCCTCGTTCACGGCCAAGGCAAAGAGGTTGACCCATTCCATGGCCCGCAGGGGGTCGGATGAATCTTCGGGAGCCTGCAGGTCCAGGAGCAGTCCAGGCGCCCGGCGTGTCACCTTGAGTCCCCCTGGCAGGATGCCGTTGGCGGCACAGCCGTTGACCACGCATGCCTGCATGACAGACCAGATGTTAAGCAGCTTGGCCCGCAATTCCTCCTCCGTGTGCCACACCCGCTCATTGGCGAGCATCACATCAGAGATACTCAGGCCTTCCCGGGCGCAGATGGCCAGCAGCTCATCGGCGGTGCTGAACGGGTGGGGCAGGACCGTTGCGTCCATGACCACCCGGTCCGCTCCGACGGCCTGCTCGTCGACCACGAAACCGCCACCGACGGAGTAGTAGGTGCGTTCGCGTACCACCGTGTTGGCATGGTTGAGGGCCCTGAACGTCATGCCGTTGGGGTGGGCAGGCAGCGACTCGCGCCTGTGCAGCACCACGTCCTGCCCGTAGTTGAAGTCGATCCGGTGGCTGCCGGCGAGCATCAGCTCGGCGTCCAGCGCCGCCGCGGCGACCTGGTCGTCGGCTGTGGCGGTGTCGACAGTTTCCGGGTCTTGACCTTGCAGTCCCAGCACCACGGCCTTGTCCGAGCCGTGGCCACGTCCGGTGGCGCCAAGGGAGCCGAATAGCTCGGCCTCGACCCGGACGACGGCGGTTAGCTCGCCGTCGCGCTCCAGGCCGTCGGCAAAGCGCTTGGCCGCGCGCATCGGACCCACCGTGTGGGAGGAGGAGGGCCCGATGCCGATGGAGAACAGGTCCAGGACACTTAGTGCCATGACGTGTCCGTTGCCGCGGCGAATTCCCGCATTCCGTCCAGGAGCCAGCGGCCCAGGTAGTCGGCAAACGAGGCCCGCGGGAAGATCAGGAACGCTTCCTCGCCGGTCTTCCACAAGATAGTGGGGATCTTGCCGATTTCCGTGGTGATGGCGGTTCCGGTGGGGAAGGAGCGCGGGTGCAGGTCGGCCGCGCAACTCTTCTCGAGCACGGCGCGGGCGCTGGGTCCGGTCAATTCAAGGGTTGTACGGTTGCTGGAGAGTTCGATTGCCTGCCCGGCCTCATCGCCCAGCGCGGCGGCAAGGCTGGTGGCCAGCCCGCCGTCGTCCGCGCCGCCGTCGTCCGGGGCGATGGTGAGGAACTCGTCCGGCCCCAGCCACAAGGTGTGCACCCCGCCCGGTCCCGCGGTAACCTGCCCGGCTGTGATCGGCAGACCACCCGTCAGCGCCCCGATCCGCTGCCCGGCCCCGGACAGCGGGTCCACGCGGATCCCGACCATTCGCTGGAACGGTATTTCACGCAGGGCAACCCCGTGTTCACCCGCCACCGTTGCCGTGTCAAAGTCCGTCCACAGGTGCGCAGCCGGGCTCCGTCGCTGTGCCTGTACATTTGTGTTTGCTGCTGTGTTAACCATCTCGGCGCTTCCCTTCGGCATCAAAAAGTACTGTTTCCCCGACAACCACATCGACCAGATCGGACCCGACGGCGGCGACAAGGCGTTCACCGATCCGGTTGCGTCCGTCCTTGATCAGGGCCAGCCCGAAGGACCGTCCCAGGGCGGCGCTGTGGTAGCTGGAGGTGACGAATCCCTGCATGGGCACGGGACCGTAGGCGGGGTTCACGGTGATCCCGGCCGCCACCAGCTGGGTGCCTTCGGGCAGGCGGATGGAACCGTCCACCGGCAGCACGCTGACCAGGTGCTTGCGGCACTCCCGAACGGCGTCGGCGCGCTGGTAGGAGCGCTTGCCGATGAAGTCCTTGGCTTTGGAGACGACCCAGTCCATGCCCGCATCCTGCGGGGTGACAGTGCCGTCGGTGTCCTGTCCGACGATCGGGTAGCCCTTTTCGGCGCGCAGCACGTGCATGGTTTCGGTGCCGTACGGGGTGATGTTGAATTCCTCCCCGGCCGCTGTCACATCTTCCCAGGTGGAGAGCCCGTACCAGGCCGGGACGTTGATCTCGTAGGCGAGCTCGCCGGAGAAGGAGATGCGGCACACCCGCGCCGCGACTCCGGAGGCCAGCACGGTCTCCCTGAACGTCATGAAGGGAAAGGCCTCGTTGGCGAGGTCCAGTTCAGGTGCCAGCTTAGCCAGCACGGCCCGGGACTTGGGCCCGACGACGGCGATGGTGGTCCACTGCTCGGTCACCGAGGTGAAGGTGGCGTCCAGTTCGGGCCATTCGGTCTGCTGCCATTCCTCCAGCCAGTCCAGCACCTTCGCGGCGCCGCCGGTGGTGGTTGTCATGAAGAAGCGGTCCTCATCCAGGCGCAGGGTCACGCCGTCGTCGAAGATCATCCCGTCCGGGGTGCACATGACCCCGTACCGGGCGGAGCCGGGGGCGAGCTTCTTGAAGGCGTTGGTGTAAATCCGGTTGAGGAACTCCCCGGCGTCTTTGCCGCGGATCTCAATCTTGCCCAGCGTGGTGGCGTCCATGTAGCCGACCGAGTCGCGGACGGCGGCGCATTCGCGCAGCACGGCCGCGTCCATGTCCTCCCCTGGCTGCGGGTAGTACCAGGGCCGCTTCCATTGGCCAACGTCCTCGAAGAGGGCGCCGCGATCCTCGTGCCAGGTGTGGATGGAGGTGCGGCGGGCGGCGTCGAACAGGTCCCGGCGCTGCCGTCCCGCCAGAGCAACAAAGGCCACGGGGGTGAATGGTGCCCGGTACGTGGTGGTGCCGATGGCACCGATGTCAGGGTCCACCACGGTGCCTTGCTGGCGGAACGCGGCGGCAATGACGCCAATAGCATTCACGCCCGAGGTCTTGCCCTGATCGTTCGCCGTGCTAATGGAGGTGTAGCGCTTGATGTGCTCCACACTGCGCAGCCCGGCGCCTGTGGAACGCCACACGTCGGCAACGCTCTGATCGCGCTGGAAGTCAACGAAGTGGTGGTGCCAGTCCGACGCCGTTCCTTGGGTGCCGCCAACCAGCCACAAAGCGCGGGTCGGGGCCGTAGGCTGCGCCGGGCGGGCCGGGCTGGCTGCCGCGGCGGTGGCGGCAGCAACGGCGTCGGCCGTGGCGAAGCCGGCATTGAGGGCGGCAACCGCCCCGGCCGAGGCGCCCTCAGCCACACAGTCCGTCAGGGCGTAGCTGCCGCGACAGGCCCCCACCACCTGCTGGTTCTTAACCACGGTGGAGGGCACAAATCCGACCAACTCAGCATCCCAGCGCACCTTGCCCTGGGCCTGGCTGTGCAGGTGTACCACCGGGCTCCAGCCGCCGGAAACGGCGAGCAGGTCCGCCGCAATTTCCTCGATCTCACCGACGGGTGAGCCGTCGGCGTCGATTTCGGCGACCATGACAGCCTCCAACGCCGACACGCCGGCGGTGTTGACCACGGCGCTCCCGCTGATCACACGGACGTCCTCGCTCATGGCGGCAGCCTGAGCCAGCACTGACAGCTGGGGGCGGGCGTCGACAATCGCGGCCACCTCGATACCGGCCGCGAGCAGGTCCGCGGCGAGCTGGTAGGCACTGTCGTTGGTGGTGGCGATGACCACGCGGGATCCGGCGGCCACACCATAGCGGTTCAGGTAGGTGCGGGCCGCCGAGGCCAGCATGATGCCGGGGCGGTCATTATTTTCAAAGACAATGGGGCGTTCGTGGGCGCCCGTAGCCAGGACCACCTGCTTGGCCCGGATGTGCCAGATGCGCTGGCGGGACACGCCGTCGCCCGGCTCCGTGTCCAGGTGGTCCGTGCGGTTCTCCACAGCGATCAGGAAGTTGCTGTCATAGGAGCCGAACACGGTGGTGCGGTGCAGCACGGTGCATTCTGAGGCTGCTGCCAGTTCGGTCTCAATGCCGGACACCCAATCCATTCCCGGGGTTCCGTCCACATACTCATCGCGGCCCGAGAGTAAGGAGCCGCCCAGCTCCGGCTGGTCGTCGATGAGGATGACCCGGGCGCCGGTGCGAGCCGCCTCCCGGGCTGCGGCGAGCCCGGCGGGTCCGCCACCGACCACCAGGACGTCCGTGTGGACGTATTTCTTGTCGTAGACGGCCTCGTCCTCGGACGGGTCGAGCCTACCCAGGCCAGAGAGGAGCTCGACCTCGAGCCCGTCAACGAGGGACACTGCGGTGGCCGGCAGCATGGATTCGGCGGCATGGCCGGGGAAGCGCCCCGCCACCTTGATGAGCGCATTGGACTCCTCAACGCCTGCGGACAGGATGCCGCGGGGGCGGTCCTCGTACAGTGAGTTGCCGGCGGCCAGGCGGCCACTGGCAATCAGCGCTGATGCCACCGTGTCGCCGCGATGGCCCACATATCCGATGCCGTCCACCGTAAACTTCAAGGTGGTGCTACGGTCGATGCGCCCGCCGTGGGTGAGCCTGTTCGGCTGCTGGTTGTGCTGTGTCATGACTTTGCTCCTTCCGATGCTGTGAGGGCGGTTGCGGGGTGTTCAGGGGCGCCGGACGCGCTTGGCGGCTGTTCGCCCATCCCGTAAACGGACTTGATTTCATAGCTCACGGTGTCCCGGAGCATGTTGAACCACTTCCGGCAGCCGGCGCTGTGCACCCATCTCTCGGCAAACAGTCCCTTGGTGTTCTCGCGGTAGAACAGGTACTCGGCCCATTCCCGATCTGAGAGCAAGTCGGGGGTTTCGGGGTAGGCAACGTGCGCCTGACCGCCGTAATGGAATTCAGTTTCGTTCCGCGGCCCGCAGTTGGGGCAGGAAAACAGCAACATGGCGTGCTCCTTCTACTCTTAGTGGGCCACGGCTGCGGCGCCGTGCTCGTCGATGAGGGCGCCGGTTTCAAAACGTTCCAGCGAAAATGGCTTGTTTAGGGCGTGTGGGGATCCCGTGGCGATGGTATGGGCGAAGGTCAGCCCGGCCGCGGGCGTGCCCTTGAAGCCGCCAGTCCCCCAGCCGCAATTCACGAACATGTTCTCCACCGGGCTCAGGCCCACGATCGGGGAGGCATCCATCGTGGTGTCCACGATCCCGCCCCAGGTCCGCAGCACGTGGGCCCGGGCGAAGATGGGGAACAGTTCCACGGCGGCCGCCATCTGCTCCTCGATCACGTGGAACGAGCCGCGCTGGCCGTAACCGTTGTATGAGTCCACGCCGGCACCCATCACGAGTTCGCCCTTGTGGGCCTGTGAGACGTAGACGTGCACATGGTTGGACATGACAACTGTGGGATGCACGGGTTCGTGAAGTTCGGAGACAAGGGCCTGCAGCGGGTGCGACTGGATGGGGAGGCGGAAACCTGCCATCTCTGCCAACACCGAACTGTGTCCGGCGGCGCAGAGCCCCACCTTTTCGGTGTTGATGGTGCCGCGGCTGGTTTTGACGCCGGTGACGCGGTTTCCGTCCTTGATGAAGCCGGTGACCTCACAGTTTTGGATGATGTCCACGCCCAGTTCGTCGCACTTGCGGGCAAATGCCCAGGCCACGTGGTCGTGTTTGGCGATTCCGGCCCGGGGCTGGTAGGTGGCGCCCATGACGGGGTAGCGGATGTTGTCGTTGATGTTCAGGATCGGGCACAGTTCCTTAACCTGTTTCGGGTCCAGCCATTCGGCGTCGACGCCGTTGAGCTGGTTGGCTCCGACGCGGCGCATGCTTTCACGTACATCGCCCAGCGTGTGGGCCAGGTTCATGACCCCTCGCTGGCTGAAGAGGAAGTCGTAGTCAAGTTCTTCTGGCAGGATTTCCCACAGCTTCAGGGAGTGCTCATAAATGGCTGCGCTTTCATCCCAGAGGTAGTTGGATCGGATGATGGTGGTGTTGCGGGCCATGTTGCCACCGGCCAGCCAACCCTTTTCCAGGATGGCGATGTTGGTCATCCCGTGGTTCTTCGCCAGGAAGTAGGCTGTGGCAAGCCCATGCCCGCCGCCGCCGACAATCACGGCGTCGTAGGACTTCTTGGGGTCCGGGTTGCGCCACAGGAATTCCGGGTGTTCGGGGAGGTGTTCGGTGCTCACTGGGCGACTCCATTCGAAATGATTCCAGCGTCCGCAGCAGTGGCTTCGCCGGAAAGGTGTGGGTAGAGCGGGAACTTTTCAGCCAGGATGGTGACCCTGTCCCGAAGCAGCACGGCGGCATCTTCGCTGAGCTCTCCCTTGATGGCCTCGGCGATGATGTCGGCAACTTCGGTGAATTCTGCCGGTCCAAAACCGCGGGTGGCCAGGGCCGGGGTACCGATGCGCAGCCCGGAGGAAATCATCGGCGGGCGGGGGTCGAAGGGGACGGCGTTGCGGTTGACTGTGATGCCGATCCGGTGCAGTCGGTCCTCGCCCTGCTGCCCATCCAGTTCGGAGTGGCGCAGATCCACCAGGACCAGGTGTACGTCGGTGCCGCCACCCACCACGGAGATTCCATATTGGGCAACATCGGGTGCGAGCAGGCGCTCAGCCAGGATCTTTGCACCTGCCAGGGTGCGTTCCTGGCGGTCCTTGAAGGCGTCGGTGGCGGCGATCTTAAAGGACACTGCCTTGGCCGCGATCACATGTTCCAGCGGCCCGCCCTGCTGGCCGGGGAAAACGGCCGAGTTGATTTTACGTGCCAAAGATTCCTTGCTGAGGATGACGCCGCCGCGCGGGCCGCCCAGCGTCTTATGCGTTGTGGTGGTGACGACGTCGGCGTACGGAACCGGGTTCGGGTGCAAACCTGCTGCCACCAGGCCCGCAAAGTGAGCCATGTCCACCATGAGGTAGGCGCCCACCAAATCGGCGATGCGTCGAAATTCGGCAAAGTCGAGCTGGCGCGTATAGGCAGACCAGCCGGCCACGATCAGCTTGGGCCGGTGCTCCAGCGCCAGCGCCTGAACCTCGGCCATGTCCACCGTCATGTCGGATTCGCGCACATGGTACGGGACCACGTTGTACAGTTTGCCGGAGAAGTTGATCCGCATCCCGTGTGTCAGGTGCCCGCCGTGGGCCAGATCCAGTCCCATGA
The DNA here is from genome assembly GCF_046736435.1 of Arthrobacter sp. LAPM80. NCBI lineage: Bacteria > Bacillati > Actinomycetota > Actinomycetes > Micrococcales > Micrococcaceae > Arthrobacter > Arthrobacter sp. LAPM80. The sequence continues at coordinate 37,350 of NZ_JBCHVD010000002.1, read as the reverse complement.
TGGTGTCCCCCGGATCCAGCAAGGCGAACATGGCTGCCGCGTTGGCTTGGGCACCGGAGTGCGGCTGAACGTTGGCGGCCTCTGCCCCAAAGAGTGCCTTGACCCGCTCGATGGCCAGCTGCTCAACCACGTCAACGTGCTCGCAGCCGCCGTAGTACCGCTTGCCCGGGAGGCCCTCTGCGTATTTGTTGGTCAGCACCGAGCCTTGGGCTTGCATGACAGCGATGGGCGCAAAGTTTTCGGAGGCGATCATCTCCAGCGTTGATTGCTGTCGGAGAAGTTCAGCCGTGACGGCCGCGTCGACCTCGGCGTCTACGCTGGAAAGGGTGTCAGTAAGAACGTCTACCATGGGTTGCTCCTTTGCAAGTCTTAAGTAGTCAACAACTACTAGTCAACTAATACATGACTGATATATTAGATTGAATGCAACAATATGTCGTAGATCACTCGACGTCAAGAGCGTCTTTGAAACAAGGTGCCGCCCGCCAGTAGCGGCGGCACCATCCAGAACCAAAAGAGGAGCCACCGATGAGTCTCGCAGAGAACGACGAGGCAGCCGCCCAAGCGGGGCTGCCATTATCGGAGCTGGCCTACAGACACCTGCGTGACCAACTCATCATGCTGGAGATCCGCCCTGGTGAAGCGATCAACGACTCGGCCCTGGCGACGAAGCTCGGGATTGGGCGCACCCCTGTGCGCGAGGCGCTTAAGCGCCTGGAAAGCGACCACCTGGTGGTCTCCTATCCTCGGAGGGGAACATTCGCGACCCGGGTCGATATCACGGAGCTGGCAGATATTTCCGAGATCCGCGAACTCCTTGAGCCACTGGCAGCCCGGAAAGCGGCACAGACCGCCACGCTGTCAATGAGAGGCCAGCTGCGAGAACTGGCTGCCGACATTGCAGGTTCAGGCCCCGGCGGCACGGACCAACTCTCGCTTATGCGTTATGACATCATGGTGCACCGCATGATTTACGCGGCTGCTGCGAATCCTCACCTGGAGGACGTGCTCATCCGGTATGACAACCTTGCGACTCGCATCTGGTGCCTGGTGTTAGATAAGATCCCGTCGGTGGCCGGACACATCATTGAACACGTCGAGTTGCTCAATGCAATCGCCGACGGCCATGCCGAATTGGCCGGTAACCTAGCGCTGGAGCACGTGGCCAGCTTTGAGAAGACAATTCGCAGCGTTCTCTAGCCCGTGCGTAGGTCATTTGGGTATAAGCGGACCGGGTGCAGTGTGTGCGGCCACAGCCGCGGCGACGTGGATGGCAAACAGCCTGCCCGAGGTGCGCGGATCCCCGCCCAGCAGCTCCTGAATCTTATTCAGCCGCTTGTGCATGGTCTGACGCTCAATGTTCAAGGTGACAGCGGACGCCGTCGTGTTGCACCCCGACTCCAACCAGCACAGCAGGCTTGCCAGCAGGGCCGTGCCGTGCTTTCGATCCCAGTCCAATACCTCCCCTATACACGCGCGTACATAGATTTCCAGAAAACCCGCACCGCGCACCGCCCCCACGATTCGCCGGCCCAAAAATTCAATGGAGTCGAGCACCTCGCCAGCTACTGGCATGCCGAGCCCCATGGTCTCCTTCGCCTCCACATACGATTCGTGTGCGCGAAGACCGTCATCCACGGGGGGACCGAAAGCAGCGCAGATGTCAGTGTTCTGCACGGCCTCACGCGCGGCATGGAGCAGCGCTTCACGTGACTTCCGCGCCTTGTTGCGGGGCACGGGGAACAGCACTGCCAGGTCCCCGTCCCACAAATGCGACTTGAAATTCCTTCCCCCGGCACGGAGGACCCTCTCAACGGCGGAGAAGTTAGCCTCCCTGCCTGCGGCCCGAAAGACGGCCATGACCGACGCCTGCCCCGGCGGCAACTCGGCCGCCAGCCATAGCCGTTCGACTGTTCCGACACCGCCTCCCTCGATCACGGCCTCCATCAGCCGTGCATTGGCTACTTGCGCCAGAGTGGGTCGAAAAGCCTGCGCTAGTGCCAGTGCCAGAATGCCAGAGAGTCGATCGGCTGCCAGCTCCAACAAAAATGGGTCTGCCGACCGCGAACGGAGAGTCAGTTCGGCGGCCAGCTGCCCGCCAACCACAATGCCAGCCACCACTGTTGGCCCGTCCCCAGCGATGGCGCTGCCTGCATGGCCCATGGGCAGACCGTCAGAAGCGGCCATGGACACCTCAGCCGCCAAGGCCGTGGCAACCATTTCAAGGATCGAGGGCAGGTGGGGGCCCTTATCGGTGATCTGGCGTGCAATGCGGCGGGAGACGTCATCCACCACCTGATGGGCAGCCGCTTGCTCATTGACCACAAGGCGGTTCACCGCCTCGGCGATGTCAACGAACGGCGCTACCGAGCGCAACTCGATCAGGGGCAGTCCATAGCTGTCTGCAGCCGCTATGAGCGTTGCAGAGAGGGGTGCGCCCTGCCCGGCCGTCTGCAGGGCCAGTGCCGCGATGTTCCGGGTCGCCAGGCTCCGAACGTAGAGTTCCTGCTCCTGCGGGGGTAGGGCCAGCAGCGCCGCCCCGGCAGAGAGCAGCAACTCTCCTCCTCGCAGAAGCGGGGCAATCTCAAGCACTTCGCTTGAATGCACCCACCGGACAATGCGCTGCAACGTACCGGGAACATTCCCGCGCAGCGTCGGGTCTGCCTCCGACATGGCCGTGGAAGCAAGGACTTCTGCCAGTGTGATCATAAATATCCCGCCATTGATTGTGGACAAAATGTCGCAACATCTGTAATTAGTGTAATCAAAATGTATATGGCATGTGCCTCAGGTCACTAATAAGCTGGAGCCATCTTCCAAACCAATCACGACGAAGTGAATCGAGATTTGCATGAGCAAAGTTAGCCGACAGTCGCAGGAAACTACGATTGTCGAGGTTGAAGACGTCCTGCAACCCATCCCCGAATCGTTACGAACCACCAAACTCTCCGGCCAGTTCTGGATCTGGGCAGGGGCCAATGTGGCCCCGATCAACTGGATACTCGGGGCACTGGGTATCCAACTCGGTCTTGGCCTGCGCGACACCCTGATCGTGCTGATCGTCGGAAACGCCATCGGCATGGCGGGCTTCGGATTCTTCGTGATCCTGGGCCAGCGGACCGGGGCTACGGGCATGCTGCTGGCCCGCGGAGCCTTTGGCCGGCGGGGCGCTTACCTCCCGGCCGCCATCCAGGCGAGCATCGCCATTGGCTGGTCAGCCGTGAACACGTGGGTCATCCTGGACCTAGTCATGGCCTTGTTCGGCATGATCGGGTGGGTTGACCCCAGCCAGCGCAACCTGCTGGTTCGCATCGCCGTCGCCGCCGTCATCATGACCGTTCAGGTGGCCATCTGTTACCGCGGCTACCGTGCCATCGCCAAGTTCGAGCGCATCACAATGCCTCCTACCGTTATCGTCCTGATAGCGATGTCCATCATCGCGTGGACGCACCTTGACATCAACTGGGGCTACGCAGGACCGGCCGGCCACGTTTTGGAGGGCATGCCGCGCATCGCGGCCATGTCCGCGATCATGACCGTGATCGGCATTGGCTGGGGAATCGGCTGGTTCACCTACGCCCCCGACTACTCCCGGTTTGTCAGCCGTAAAGTCAAACCGGCCAAGCTGTTCCTGGTCAGCGTTCTGGGTCAGTTCCTGCCGGTCGTATGGCTGGGCATCCTTGGGGCCAGCCTCGCAACCAAGAACGGTTCGGCCGATCCCGGGGAACTGATTGTCTCCAACTTCGGCACCATGGCCATTCCTGTCATCCTATTGGTGATCCACGGCCCCATTGCCACCAACATCATCAACCTCTACACCTTTGGCGTTGCTTTCCAGGCTCTGGATGTGAAGCTCTCCCGTCGCAAGCTTTCCATCATGGTGGGAATCCTGTCCATGATTGCCGTCATCTTCTTCATGTTCGCGGAGGACTTCGCGACGATCCTTGACACATGGCTCGGCACCATTGTGGCTTGGGTAGCCACCTGGGGCGGCATCATGGCAGTCCACTATTTCGTCTTTGAACGACACCACAAGGACTACTCGTACTTGTTCTTGGATCCGAAATCCACCTCCCTGAAGAACATTAATCCGATCGCTTTTATCGCGTTCTTTGTGGGAATCCTCATGACCTGGATGTTCATGTACGGCGGGATTCCGGCACTTCAGGGACCCATCGCAACGGCTATGGGCGGAATCGACCTCTCCTGGCTGGCCGGCACAGTCACTTCGGCGGGCCTCTACTTCGTCCTTGGATACCCCCGCTTCCGCAAGCGCATCAGGGCCGGCGTACCCCTCGGCATCCGCGCTGGACTGCATGAAGACGACGTTTTGGCAAAGCACGGCGATGCCACTGCGGAGAAGCACGTGGAGCCAGCTCACATCTCCTAGCACCGCCTCCTATATTTCATCCTCAAGACACTAAGGAACACACCATGACCATCGATATCTCCTCCGCCGCCACGTCCGTTTCTGAACTGGAGCGCCTGAAGACCCTCCACAACGGCACCAAGTCGCCGCTGACATTCTCCGACGCAGAATTTGAACGCCGCTTGGGAGGGCTGCGCCAGATCATGGCGGAAAAAGGCCTCGACGCCGTCGTCCTGACCAGCTACCACAACATCAAGTACTACTCCGATTACTTGTTCACCTACTTCGGCCGCTCCTACGCACTGGTCGTCACCCCGGACGACTCCGTCTCCGTCACAGCCAACATTGACGCCGGCATGCCCTGGCGCACCAGCTACGGCGACAACATCGTCTACACCGACTGGCGCCGCGACAACTTCTACTTCGGCCTTCAGGAAGCACTGAACCGCCGCGGCATCAAAGCCACCCGCCTGGGCGTAGAGGACGACACCCTACCCGTACTGCTGCGCGACAAACTCCAGGCCGCCTTCCCCGACGCGACTCTCTTGGACGTCTCCCAGGCCGCCATGCGCCAGCGCATGATCAAGTCCGCCGAGGAAATCGAAGTCATCAAACACGGTGCCCGCATCGGCGACCTCGGCGGCGAAGCCATCAAGGCCGCCATCCGCGAAGGCATCACCGAATACGAAGTCGCCCTCATCGGCACCGAAGCCATGGTCCACGAAATCGCCCGGACCTTCCCCGATCAAGAAGTCCGCGACACCTGGGTCTGGTTCCAGTCCGGCCTCAATACCGATGGCGCCCACAACTGGGCCACAACCCGCAAGCTTCAGCGCGGAGACATTCTCTCCCTGAACTGCTTCCCCATGACAAGCGGCTACTACACCGCCTTGGAACGCACCCTGTTCCTGGGCGAGCCCGACGCCCGCTCCCTGGAACTATGGAACGTCAACGTCGAAGTCCACGAACGCGGCCTGGAACTCATCAAGCCCGGCGCCGTCTGCAAAGACATCGCCGCCGAACTCAACGAGATCTACATCAGCCACGGACTGCTCGCTAATCGCACCTTCGGCTACGGCCACTCGTTCGGCGTCCTCTCCCACTACTACGGCCGCGAAGCAGGCCTGGAACTGCGCGAAGACATCGACACCGTCCTGGAACCAGGCATGGTCGTCTCCATGGAACCGATGATCACCGTCCTCGACGGTCAACCAGGCGCCGGCGGCTACCGCGAACACGACATCCTCGTCATCGACGAAAACGGCGCCGAAAACATCACCAAATTCGGCTACGGCCCCAACAACAACATCATCAACCCCTAAGCACTCATCCGCGGCGCCACGGACCCAAAATGGCGCCACAACCCCGCTAGTTCATAAGCCACATGCAATGAGGAGAATCATCACCGTGGACGACTCAGTATTTCTGGAAGACATGGACGCCTTCGCCTACCGGGAAGCCCTTGCATCCGGGGACGCGATTGTCTTAATCCCCGTAGGATCGCTGGAACAGCATGGGCCGCACCTGCCACTTGGGACGGACACCATCTTGTCCTCGCGATTCGCGGAGGGTGTCGCCACGCGACTGGGTGCACTTGTTGCCCAGCCCATCGCATACGGGTACAAGTCACAGCAGAAGTCCGGGGGCGGAAATCACCTCTCCGGAACCACCAGCCTGGATGGCGCCTCACTGATCGGTGTGGCGCGGAATCTGGTCAAGTCCTTCCTCAATCAGGGCGTCCGGCACGTGATATTTATCAACGGCCACTTTGAGAATTATCAGTTCCTCTACGAGGGGATCGACCTTGCTCTGGAAGATTTGGGGATCGGCTCCGGGGCGCACCAGAGCGTGTTGCTCCTGTCCTATTGGGACTTTGTCAGCCAAGATACGCTCGCTCTGGTCTACCCGGATGGTTTCCCCGGCTGGGACATCGAGCATGGCGGGGTTCTGGAAACCTCACTCATGCTTCACCTTGAACCAGCCAGGGTCGCCTTGGACCGGCTGGCGGACGGTCCGGCCGCGGTGCTGCCTCGTTTCGACCGACTCCCGGTGGTGCCGGAGCGGACACCCGCCACGGGCTGCTTGTCATCCGCGGCTGGTTCCAGCGAGAGCAAGGGCATCCTGCTGTACGAACAAGTAGTTGAGCACCTGACCTTGGACCTGGCCGCCGAGCTGATCCGTGAACCGGCGGGGGTAGTAGCCTAGGTGCCGTAATTATTCTGGTCAACACAATTGCACAGAATGCAACAAAGGCGCCGCCGCGGATGAAGTCCCGCGGCGGCGTTTTGTCTGTAAATAGAAAAATCTGCTTGAAATACCATTGACAGTGACTCAGGCCACACATAGTCTGGTGCAACAGCGTTGCGTTAGGCGCAACCCCAAACACTTGGTGGATCCAATGACAAATGAGCACCCCACAAGTACCGGGCGGTCGGCAACGATGCCGACCACGCCCGAACAGTTGAGTTTGAGTGGCCAGCCCCGCCCCAATGACGGCAAGGGGGTTTCCAAAAGCACCCTGCGCCGAGTGGTTGGCGCCAGCTTCATCGGTAACTTTGTTGAATGGTTTGACTATGCCGTGTACGGCTATCTGGCCGTCACCATCGCCCACGCTTTCTTCCCCGAAACAGACAAGCAGACCGGACTGCTGCTGACGTTCGGCCTCTTTGCCATCTCCTTCTTCGTCCGCCCCCTCGGCGGATTCATCTGGGGGCACATCGGCGACCGGGTGGGCCGCAAGAATGCCTTGTCCCTATCGATTTTGATCATGTCCGCCGCAACCTTCGCCATCGCCCTCATTCCGGACTACAACATCATTGGCATTGGGGCACCGATCCTGCTGCTGATCATCCGTGTAGTGCAGGGCTTCTCAGCGGCAGGAGAATACGCGGGCGCCTCCGCGTTTTTGGTTGAATATGCACCGCCGAACAAGCGCGGCCTCTACGCCGCCGTGGTGCCGGCCAGCACGGCCGCGGGGCTGCTGCTGGGCTCCCTCATCGCCTTGCTGCTTTCCATTTCCCTCTCACCTGACCAGCTCAACTCCTGGGGATGGCGCCTGCCGTTCCTGCTGGCGGCACCGATGGGGCTGATCGGCCGCTATATTCGCGTCAAACTCGAGGACACCCCGGCGTTCCTTGCCCTTGAAAAGGAAGACGAGGCGATCAAGGCCCCTGTCCTGTCCTTGTTCAAGGAACAATGGCGCCCGCTCTTGATTGCAGTTGGCGCGGTGGTTCTGAACGCAGTGGGCTTCTATGTGGTACTCAGCTACATGCCGACCTATCTCAGCGAGGTGGTGGGACTGAACGCGTCCCTGTCCTTCATTGCCACCACCGTTGCCCTCGCCACCTACATTGGCTTCATCTTCCTCACCGGCATGGCATCGGACAGGTTCGGCCGGAAACGAGTGTTGATGTCTGCCTCGATCCTGTTCGTGCTGCTCACAGTGCCGGCATTCATGCTTCTGGGTACCGGAAACTTCCTGGTGATCCTCCTAGTCCAGATCCTGCTGGGTGCGATGCTGACCCTCAACGACGGAACACTTCCTAGTTTCTTGGCAGAACTGTTCCCCACCAAGGTCCGCTACAGCGGGTTTGCTGTGAGCTTCAACCTCACCAACGCACTCTTTGGTGGTACGGCACTGTTCGCCTCAACGCTGCTGATCAACCTCACAGGTTCTAATCTGGCCCCGGGCTGGTATTTGATGGCGGCCGCTGTCGTCTCCCTGATCGCAGTGTCCCTGGCCAAGGAAACCTCCCAGGCTCCCTTGAAGCACTAGCAGTCCCGGACCATACCGGCTTCCGCCGGCACACGTCCCCCACAACTTACCTCACTCTACAAAAGCACAATCAACAAGGAGTCATTATGAGCATCACCACCCCGGAAACCGCCACCTCCGTTGCAGAGTTGGAGCGCCTGAAAGTCCTGCACAACGGACAAAAGGTGGAACTGACGTTCTCTGATACCGAAATGGAGCGGCGCATCGCCGGCCTGCGCAAAATCATGGCAGCAAAGGACCTCGACGCGGTCGTGCTGACCAGCTTCCACGGCATCAAGTACTACTCCGACTTCCTGTTCACCTACTTTGGCCGCTCCTACGCCATGGTCGTCACACCCAATGACACGGTTACCGTCACCGCCAACATCGACGCCGGCATGCCCTGGCGCCGCGGCTATGGCGAAAACATCGTCTACACTGACTGGCGCCGGGACAACTACATCTTCGCCATCCAGGAAGCCCTGCGCACCCGCGGCGTTAAGGTCCGGCGTCTCGGCGTGGAGGACGACTCCCTGCCGTTGGATAACCGCAACAAGCTCCAAGCGGCCTTCGACGGCGCCACCTTGGTCGACGTGGCCCAGGACGCCATGCGCCAGCGCATGATTAAGTCGGAGGAAGAAATTGCGGTCATCAAGCACGGCGCCCGCATCGGGGACCTCGGCGGCGAAGCCATCCGCAATGCCATCAAGGTCGGCATCACCGAATACGAAGTCGCCCTGATCGGCACCGAAGCCATGGTGCACGAGATCGCACGCACCTTCCCCAACTCCGAAATCCGCGACACCTGGGTCTGGTTCCAGTCCGGCATCAACACCGACGGCGCCCACAACTGGGCCACCACCCGCAAGCTGGCGGAGCACGACATCCTCTCGCTGAATTGCTTCCCCATGACCAGCGGCTACTACACCGCCTTGGAACGCACCCTGTTCCTTGGCGAGCCCGACGCCCGCTCACTGGAACTGTGGAACGTCAACGTCGAGGTCCACCGTCGCGGATTGGAACTGATCAAGCCCGGCGCCGTCTGCAAGGACATCGCCGCGGAACTGAACGAAATCTACGTGGACCGCGGCCTGCTCGCCAACCGCACCTTCGGCTACGGCCACTCCTTCGGCGTCCTTTCGCATTACTACGGCCGCGAAGCCGGACTGGAACTGCGCGAGGACATCGACACCGTCCTCGAACCAGGCATGGTCGTCTCCATGGAACCGATGATCACCGTTCTGGACGGCCAGCCGGGCGCCGGCGGCTACCGCGAACACGACATCCTGGTGGTCGGTGAGGATGGTGCCGAGAACATCACCAAATTCCCGTTTGGCCCGGAGCACAACATCATCGGCGCCTAGCAGATGCACCTGCGGCGGCCCGTGGGCCGCCGCAGGTGCATCTACACTTCGTTCAGATAGGGAAAGATGGTGACCATGACGACATCAGCAAGCAAGGCCGACGCCGGCAACGGTTCCTCAGACTCTCGCGGCGCATCGGTCATAGTGAACGCCATTGCCGTTCTGCGTTGCTTCTCCGCCGCCGAACCTTTGCTGGGCGTCACCGAAATCGCCCAGCGAGTGGACATGCACAAAAGTACAGTTTCACGCATACTTGCCACGCTGGAGCAGGAGGACCTGGTGGAGCGGGATTCGGAATCTCGCCGTTACAAGCTGGGACTTGGACTGATCGCAGTGGCCGGACCCTTGCTGGCCGAATTGGAGGAACGGCGCGTGGCCTATCCCGTTCTGCGACAGCTAACCGAACGGACGTCGGAGACCAGCGCGCTGATGGTGTGGACCGGACGCGAAAGCATGTGCGTGGAACAAATTGCCAGCCCGCAACAGGTAAAACACACCGCCCCGCTAGGGGCGCGTTATCATGACGCGATGAGTGCTTCCGTGCAGGTGTTCCTCGCCGAGGAGCCCGAAGAACGCGTGCGGGCCCTGATCCTGGACGGCACCATCACTTACGCCGGCGTGGACGAGGCCAGCCTAGAGGCGTACATCCTCCGGCTCAAGGATGCCGCCGCACGCGGCTATGCCACCAACTACGGCGAATCCTCATTGGACGAGGTGGGCGTTGCCGCACCCGTCCTCGACCACCGCGGCGACCTGGTGGCGGCGGTGTTGATCCCAGCCCCGCGTTTCCGTGTCTCCCCTGAACGGTTACAGACCTTGGGCGAGGTCTGCTCGCAGACCGCCCGCCTCATCACCACCAGACTTGGTGGCACTCAAAACGTGATCCAACGGTGAGATTCGGTCAGGGTTGCAAGATTCCCTGACAACAAGCCGCGGGCGCAGCCTCACTTGGTGGATGGGGCAAGCGTCCGCCTCCACTAGGCAGCGCAGCAGAATTTCCGCGGCCATTCTTCCCATCCGGTGCTTGGCCGGGGAAACGGCCGTCAGCGGGACCTGGACACCTGCACAGTGGGCGGCGGTTGCACCTGCCTCGCGCAATTGCGCCAGCAGGCCCTCTGCGGCGCCGGCTTCCCAGTCCTTCTTCAAGACCCGAAGGGGCAACGTCGCAAAGCCCAGATCTGCACAGGCACGCTCGTCGCCGGCAACGATTGCTGGTTCAATGGGGGTCTGGGTCCGGGTCAGCGAGGTCAGCTCGCTGACCCGCTGCTGCGGATCAGCGATCCCGCCCAGCGTGGGGACAAAAATCAATCCTTCCACGCCGAACTCGACGAGGAACACTATGAACGAGTCCTCCCGTTCCGGCTGGTAGTTATAAGTTGCCAGCTGCACGCCAACGTCCTGGGCCGGCAGTGTTTCCTCGATGCCCTACAGCCCACGTGGATAGTAGAGCTGGGTGTCGGGCAGGAGCGCTCCCACTGTAAACCGGGAACTACGCCAGCCGAGTTGGCGATCGGCGACAAAACTACCGGCGCCCCACAACCTCCGTCTCCCCCAATTCGTCAAATGCCCTGCGCAGAGTGGTCAGCGACAGCCCGGTCTCGGCCGACAGCTGTGCATTCGTGGGCAACTTGGCCCCCACGGCCCACGTGCCTGCCAAAATTCCTCGGCGCAGTTCATCGGCCAATGCCTAGAACTAAGGTGTATTTAAGACTCATTTGGTACAACCCTCCCTTGGATTGCACCCGTCAACCAAGGCCAGCCCCGGAGTTACGCCACACGACAGAAGAACGACCGGAAAGGAACTTTGAAAGTACTCATTGATTCCTCTCTTTCGACGCTGTTCGAGTCATGTCACAAAGTTCTGAGCCACCACACAACTACTTCACGAGGTGTATTCCATGAATACTAAATCCCGTTTCGCACAGATATTGGCCATCCTGGCGGGTACATCATTGGCCCGCACTGCCTAGGGTGGTGGCACCGACAGTAGGGGCAGCCGAGGAGAGCAGTACGTTAGCCTATCGGTCCATGTGGAAAGCGCGTTTGCCCCCGTGCTTGAAAGGATGCGCGCGGCGCTGCTGCGCTGGTGCGAGGGGACCGGGGATGGTGAGTTCCTGAAGCGGCTGGTACTGCCAGAGTCGGCCTCGCAGGGCAAGCATCAGGAAATCTTTCGGGTTCCCTACTAGAGCTGGGAACCAACTGGGCGTAAGCTGACAGTACTTACCCACGGAATGCCCAGCATATTCCCAGCCAATGGTCGGAGACTGAAATGGTGAAAAAGACCGGACCTGAAGCCAAGCTGCTTGTTGTGGACGACGAGCCAAATATTCGTGAGCTGCTATCGACCTCCCTGCGCTTTGCGGGCTTTGAGGTCATTGCCGCAGCCAATGGACGTGACGCCCTGGCTGCAGCCGAGGAACACAACCCGGACCTCGCGGTCCTGGACGTCATGCTTCCGGACATGGACGGATTCACCGTGACCCGCAGGCTCCGTGCCGCGGGACGGCACTTCCCCGTCCTGTTCCTCACCGCCCGCGACGACACCGAAGACAAGGTCACAGGCCTGACGGTCGGCGGGGACGACTACGTCACCAAGCCCTTCAGCCTTGACGAGGTGGTGGCCCGCATCCGTGCGGTCCTGCGCCGTACCCAGCCCACGGAGGATGACGACGCGGTCCTGCGCGTTGCCGACCTTGAGCTCGACGACGACGCCCACGAGGTACGCCGCGCCGGCAAGACGGTGGAGCTCTCCCCCACCGAGTTCAAGCTGCTGCGCTACCTGATGCTCAACCCCAACCGCGTGCTGTCCAAGGCCCAGATCCTTGACCATGTGTGGGAGTACGACTTCAACGGCGATGCCTCCATCGTTGAGTCCTACATTTCCTACCTGCGCCGCAAGGTCGACATTGACGCCTCGCTGCCTGCCCTCATCCAAACCAAGCGCGGCGTGGGCTACGTGCTGCGGACGGCCGACAAGCGCTAGCGCACAGCCGACACCTTGATTACGTTGTGGAAGAACGCCTCCCTGCGCTCCCAGCTGGTGGCCATCATCAGCGCGCTCCTTTGCGTGTCCCTGCTGGCACTGGGCGCCACAACGTTTCTTCTGCTGCACTCCTTTCTGGAAGACCAGATGGACACGCAGCTGACGACTTCACAGAAGTCGATCATCGTCAACGGAACGGTTGACTCCCAAAGCACCGGCCAGGCTCCCTTTAGTTTTGACTACTACGTGGGCTTCCACTTTTCCGATGGGACCCTGGCCGACCAAAACCGGTCAGGCAAGGACAAACCCGTCTACCCCGCCTACACCATGGCGCAGGCGCAGGCCCTGAACGGCAGGAAGTTCACCGTTCCCAGCAGTGATGGCGGGGCGGCCTGGCGGATCACCGTCATCGCACCGCAGAAGTTCAACTTCGGACCGGCAGGCCTGACCCAAAGCCGGCCCGAGTACCAGGGCTACGTGGTGGTGGGCCTGCCGTATGAAAGCCTGAATCTCACCATGGAGCGCCTGGCCGTTGTCATCGCCGGGGTTGCCATCCTGACCATCACGCTGGGTACCATGATCGCCTACTGGACTGTCACCCGGTCCTTCCGCCCGTTGAGCCGGGTGGAAAAGACGGCCGCAGCCATTGCCGCCGGTGACCTCTCCCGGCGCGTTGACATTGAAAATCCCGCCACCGAGGTGGGCCGTCTTTCGGGTTCCCTGAACACCATGCTTGCCCACATCGAGCGGGCCTTTGCCGATAGGACCGCCTCGGAAAAGAAGATGCGCCGCTTCGTTGCCGACGCCTCCCATGAACTCCGCACACCGCTGGTGACCATCCGGGGGTTCTCGGAACTGTACCGCCATGGGGCCCTGCAGACGCCCGAAGACATCGGCACGGCCATGGGCCGCATCGAGAGCGAAGCCAAGCGAATGGGCGAGCTCGTCGAAGACCTCCTCATGCTGGCACGCATCGACGAGCAGCGCCCCCTGCAGCTCAGGCCCGTTGACCTGCTGATCATTGGCCACGACGCCGTACTGGATGCCAGGGCCACTGCACGTGATCGCACCTTCGCCGTTGTGGGGCTCGACGGCGGACCAGGCACCTCCGCGCCGAGTGTCGGGGACGAGGCGAAATTGCGCCAGGTCGTGGCAAACCTGATGGGCAACGCGCTGCGCTACACCCCGGAGGGTTCCCCCATCGAGATCATGGTGGGCACCCGTTTTGAGGGTGACGCGGCATTCTCGGTAATCAAGATCCGCGACCACGGTCCGGGCATCTCCGATGAGGAGGCACCCCGCATTTTCGAACGTTTCTACCGCGCCGACTCATCACGCGACAGGAACACCGGCGGCAGCGGGCTCGGCCTGGCGATCGTCTCAGCCATTGTTGCTTCTCACCAAGGCACCGTCAGGCTTGAACAGACCCCCGGCGGCGGTGCAACCATGGCCATTGAACTCCCGTACCAGCCGATGCCTTCCGACGACGATGCTGACGGCAGCCAGGACGACTTCGACTCCTTCCAGGATTGAACCGTTGCAAGGTGGTTGATTCCTCCACAGCCGGGGCATGCACCCTGTGTGTCCACGGTTGCCTGAAGTGCGGTCGCCATGCCCGCCGGCTGATCCTAGGCTGGACCTTGTCAGGGCATTCCCGTCAGCTTCTTCACAGACAAGGCAGCATCCATGGCACAGTTCAACGTCAACAGCGACGACCTCGCGCTTAAGAGCACGGCGGTCAAGGGTTCGGTGGACAGGATCCGCATGGAGGTCGACGCCATGAAGCGCAACCTTCTGGACCTGCAATCGACCTGGACAGGGGCCGCGGCCACCAACTTTCACGCGCTCATGCAGGAATGGCACGCCACCGAGTTAAGGGTTGAAGCCTCATTGGAGAGCATCAACGGGGCCCTGTCGATGGCGGCAACCCAATACGCCCAGGCCGAGGACGCCAACACCCGGATGTTCACGGCCCGCTGACGACTGCCCCGCCACTGCGGCTGGTCGGCGGCGCCCACTGTGAGGCGGCGGCTACGACTCCGGAGTTCCCTGGTGGAAGCGCAGTCGCCACTGGCCGTTATTGTGCTGCCACAGGGAGCTGCGCAGGGCGTTGCCGTCGGGCGAGAAGCTCCTGTACGTCAGGAGCGCGGTGGCTGTGTCCAACTTGGTGAGTGTGAGGACTTCCATGTCAGAGCCGGCAGGTTCCTCATCCTCGAGCATCTCCAGCACGTCCTGCCGCGACCAGCGGTTGCCGGAGGCACCAATCTCCTCGAAGTCGGGGTGCAGGAGCTCCCCCGCACGGAGAGGGTCCGCACGTACTGCGGGGTCCAGGAGCAGCCGTTCCAGCTCCACGACGGTCTCCAGCACTGTCTCGAGGGGCGCGGCGAAGGCCGGATCCAGTTCGTCGTCAAGCATGGAGAACAGGTCCGGTTGTTCCGGATCGGCAAAGAGCGCGCCGTCATCAAGGAGCGTTGCCGCCGTGGCACGGTCCGCAAGAGGCGGCTTTTTCGCCGGGGCGGACGTTCCGGCACCGGACGTTCCACTCGGCGAGCTGTGGTTGGCTCCGGGGAAACCCGGACCTGCATTGGGGGTGCGCTTGGCCTGATAGGCGGTGGCGGCGTCACGGGCGCGGTCATCCGCCGCCTCGTTGAGGTCGTGGCCTGCGTGGCCCTTGACCCATTCGAAGGTGTATTTCCGGCCCGATATGGCGGCGTCGATGTCCTTGAGCAGGTCGATGTTCAGCACGGGCTTGCCGTCCGACTTGCGCCACCCCTTGCGCTTCCAGCCGGGCATCCACTTCGTGACGGAGTTGATGACGTACTGGCTGTCGCACAGGATGTGCAGCGGTTCATCGGGCAGGTGGGCCGTTGACCGGAACAGGTCCAGCACCGCCATGAGCTCGCCCATGTTGTTGGTGCCGTGGGGCCAGCCCCCCGCGCGCCAGCAGTTGTCATCGACGTACCAGGCCCAGCCGGCGGGCCCGGGATTTCCTAAAGCCGAACCATCCGCGGCAGCAACAATTGTCATGAGTCCATACTTTCAGACTCCACCGACATTGGCGGACACCGCCGATGCCGGACGCATCACAAAACACCCGGCAGTCGCCCTCAGCGGAACGCGGGGATGCCCGTGAGTTTGTTGCCGATGATGAGGGTGTGGACCTCGTCGGTACCCTCGTAGGTGCGCACCGATTCAAGGTTGCTGGCGTGGCGCAGCGGTGAATAATCCACGGTGATGCCGTTGCCGCCAAGGATGGTGCGGGCCTCACGTGCGATCTTGATGGCCTCGCGGCAGTTGTTCAGCTTCCCGACGGATATCTGCTCAGGGGCCAGCCTGCCTGCGTCCTTCATACGGCCCAGGTGCAGGGCCAGCAGGAAGCCCTTGTTGATTTCAAGGGCCATGTTCACGAGCTTCTGCTGCGTCAGCTGGTACCCGGCCAGCGGCTTGTCGAACTGCAGCCGTTCCTTCGAGTACGCCAGGGCCGCCTCGAACGAGTCGCGGGCGGCGCCCATGGCACCCCACATGATCCCGTACCGCGCCTCGTTCAGGCACGAAAACGGCCCACTGAGCCCGACGGCGCCGGGCAGCACCGCATCCGCGGGCAGGCGGACATCGACGAGCTCGACGTCGCACTGGATCGAGGCCCGCATGGAGAGCTTTGCTTCGATCGGGGTGGCGGTGAACCCCGGGGTGGAGGTGGGGACGAGGAAGCCGCGCACGCCGTCGTCGGTTTGTGCCCAGATGATCGCGATCTGCGCCACGGAGGCAAGCCCGATCCAGCGCTTTGTCCCGTTGATCACCCAGTCGCCGCCGTCGCGACGGGCATAGCTCGTCATGGCCGCGGGATCGGATCCGGCGGTCGGTTCCGTCAGCCCGAAACAGCCGATGGCTTCACCGGCGGCCATCAGCGGCAGCCATTGGGCCTTCTGCGCCTGCGAACCATGTTTGTGGATGGCACCCATGGCCAGGGATCCCTGGACCGAAACGAAGGTGCGCAGGCCTGAGTCCCCCGCCTCCAGCTCCGCACCGGCCAGTCCGTATTCGACGGCGGAGCGGCCCGCACAGCCGTAGCCCTCAAGGTGCATTCCCAGCAGGCCAAGCCGGGCGAGTTCGGGAACGAT
The DNA here is from genome assembly GCF_046736435.1 of Arthrobacter sp. LAPM80. Classification (NCBI taxonomy): domain Bacteria; kingdom Bacillati; phylum Actinomycetota; class Actinomycetes; order Micrococcales; family Micrococcaceae; genus Arthrobacter; species Arthrobacter sp. LAPM80. The sequence goes on along the minus strand of NZ_JBCHVD010000002.1, from coordinate 20,759 downwards.
CTCGAGTGGGAAAACACCCTTGTCGTACCACTGCCCAATGTGCGCCTTGATGTCGCTGTCCACGAAAGACCGCACGGAATCGCGCACTGCACGTTCCTCCGCGCTGAGCAGTGCGTCGAAGTCAATGAGGTCGCTCGGGTCTGACATGTCTGGGCCTCTCACGCGTCGGGCGGGTTTCTACTGGCCACCTTGCTGTCATTCTACGGTCACCCTCGGGTTTGTCCGGGACATGCAAAAGGCGCCCCCGCCGAAAAGCAGGGGCGCCTTTTTTGCACGATGTGCGGGGGGCTAGAAACCGCCCATGCCGCCCATGTCGTCTCCGCCGCCGCCAGCCGGAGCGGCCTTTTCAGGCTTGTCCGCGACAACGGCTTCGGTGGTCAGGAACAAACCGGCAATGGAAGCCGCGTTCTGCAGTGCTGAACGGGTTACCTTTACCGGGTCGTTGACGCCGGCAGCCAGCAGGTCTTCGTAGACGCCGGTTGCAGCGTTCAGGCCGTGGCCGTTGGGCAAGGAGCGAACCTTGTCAACAACAACGCCGGGCTCCATGCCTGCGTTGAAGGCAATCTGCTTCAACGGTGCATCGATGGCAACGCGGACGATGTTGGCTCCGGTTGCTTCGTCGCCTGTCAGGTTCAAGCTTTCGAAGGCCTTCACGCCGGCCTGGATCAGGGCAACGCCACCGCCGGGGACGATGCCTTCTTCGACAGCAGCCTTGGCGTTGCGCACAGCGTCTTCGATGCGGTGCTTGCGTTCCTTGAGCTCAACTTCGGTAGCGGCACCGGCCTTGATGACTGCCACGCCGCCGGCCAGCTTGGCCAAACGTTCCTGCAGCTTCTCGCGGTCGTAGTCGGAATCGGAGTTTTCGATTTCGGCACGGATCTGTGCAACGCGGCCAGCGATGGCCTCTGCGTCGCCGGCACCGTCAACGATGGTGGTCTCGTCCTTGGTGACAACAACCTTGCGGGCCTTGCCCAGCAGGTCAAGGGTGGTGTTTTCCAGCTTCAGGCCGACTTCCTCGGCGATGACCTGGCCACCGGTGAGGATGGCGATGTCTGCCAGCTGGGCCTTGCGGCGGTCGCCGAAGCCCGGAGCCTTGACGGCGACGGACTTGAACAGGCCGCGGATCTTGTTCACGATCAACGTGGCAAGTGCTTCGCCTTCGATGTCTTCGGCGATGATCAGCAACGGCTTGTTCGAAGCCATGACCTTTTCCAGGACTGCAACGAGATCCTTGACGCTGGAGATCTTGGAGTTGACGATCAGGATGTACGGGTCTTCAAGAACCGTTTCCTGGCGCTCGGTGTCGGTTACGAAGTAAGCGGAGATGTAACCCTTGTCGAAGCGCATGCCTTCGGTGAGCTCAAGCTCCAGGCCGAAGGTGTTGGACTCCTCGACGGTGATGACGCCTTCCTTGCCAACCTTGTCCAGTGCCTCTGCAATGAGGGCACCGATCTCGGGATCACCGGCGGAGATGGACGCGGTCGCGGCGATCTCTTCCTTGGTCTCGATTTCCTTGGCTGAAGCCAGCAGCTGCTCGATGACGGCTGCAACAGCCTTCTCAATGCCGCGCTTGAGGGAGAGCGGATCGGCGCCGGCGGCTACGTTGCGCAGGCCTTCCTTGACGAGGGCCTGGGCCAGCACGGTTGCCGTGGTGGTGCCGTCGCCTGCGATGTCGTCAGTCTTCTTGGCGACTTCCTTGACCAGCTCGGCGCCGATCTTCTCGTAAGGATCGTCAAGTTCAATTTCCTTGGCGATGGAAACACCATCGTTAGTAATTGTGGGGGCGCCCCACTTCTTTTCGAGAACAACGTTGCGACCGCGCGGGCCCAAGGTGACCTTGACGGCGTCGGCGAGGATGTTCAACCCACGCTCAAGACCGCGGCGTGCCTCTTCATCAAATGCAATGAGCTTGGCCATGGAGGCTTCAGTCCTTTCGGGACAGTCATTTCGGATACAAAATCCCCACAGAGGTGCCCGCGACGGACGGATCGGCAGCCGCTGATCTCTTTACAACGGCCACGAACCCTCACCACATGAGGAAAATTCAATACCCCGACGGCGGCGAAACGGCCAATAACTGGCAGTCACCGCCTCAGAGTGCTAAGTCAATAATTAGCACTCGACACCCCAGAGTGCAAGCGGAGGGTCCGCTGTGAGCTTCGGGCGAACGCTCGGAGGTCCACCGTTGCCCGTGAGGGGAAGCCTGGCAAACGGACATATTTCCCACGGACCGCAGCGTACCCTACCGGCGGCGGGCACAAACGACTAGCGTTGGGTCTGTACATATTCCTAGTTGCGCATAAGCGCTGGAACCGCTGCCTTCCGGCAGCACCTTGTGACTCAGCATCAGTACCAGGAGACACCATGAGTGAAAATATTCAGCCCGAACAAACTCCGGCCAACGGCACTGACGTCCCCGCCGGTTACGATCAGCCCGCCCCGGGCTACCAGGCGCCGCCGCGCTATGAGCAGCCCGCCCCCTATGTCGCACCTGCCGCCCCAAGCTACGAAGTGCCCGCAGCGGCCCCCACCCCCGAATACCCCCAGTCGGGGGTGCCGCAGGGATACCCGCAGGAAAACATGCAGCAGGCCTACCCGCCGCCCGGAATGCAGCAGAGCTACCAGCAGGGATACCAGCAGCCCCCGTACGGAGTGGCTCAGGGCGTCGAGCAGAAGTCAAAGCTGGTTGCAGGCATCCTCGGCATCCTGCTTGGCGGCTTCGGCATCCACAACTTCTACCTGGGCAAGACCAAGATCGCCTTGATCCAGCTTCTGGTCTCCGTCATCAGCTTCGGCATACTGTACTTCTTCATGGCCGTGTGGGGCCTCATCGAGGGCATCATGATCCTGATCGGCCAGGAGAATTACCGCACCGACGGCAATGGCGTCCCGCTCAAGGACTAGCGCCAAGGCCGGGACCGAACGGAGCCCGCGCCTGACTTGACGATTCTACGAAAATGGCGGCCACCCCGCAGGGTTGGCCGCCATTTCCCTCGCTCGCTGCGTTTCTTGGACGTTGCCTGCTTAGGCTCCGGGGCCCAGCACCACGGCCAGTGGTATGCCCAGCTCTGCGGTATCGACCAGGGAACGAATGTTGAGCAATTTACCGAGCGCTTCGGCGTTGGCCTTCTGTTCGATGCCGTCGTAGAAGATGACGGATGCTGTCTGCGGCTGTCCTGCCCAGTTCGCCTGCCGGGATACCGACCATCCGCCGCCGGTGGCCTGTCCTGCGTATTGGGCAGCCAGACCCGATACGCCGGTTGCGTTGAAGATGGCCACGGGGGTTGCCTTGTTGACGACCGAGTCGGGTGTGGGGGTTGGCGTCGGAGAGGGGGCAGGTGCCGTGGTGGGGGCCGGCGTGGGGTTCGTTGTTGCCGACGGCGTCGCGGAAGGGGCAGCAGCGGCGGGGGCCGACGTCGACGCAGCCGGCGGGTTTGCGGGGCTGTTCAGGACCTTGGGCATGACGAAGAACGCCAGCAGCCCGATGCACAGGGCCGCCACACCGACAACCATCAGCGGCATCAGCGAGCGCCCCTGCAGTTCCATCGAAGACCTGTGGACGCCATGGCGTGCCGAATTTTCCTCAACGGCGTCGAATTCATCCCGCGGGTAATTACTCATTGTGCAGTGCTGTCCTTGTGGGTGCGTTGGGTGAAGGGCGCGTCAATTGCCCAGTCGGCGGGCAGAACGGGCCTGCTGGCGGGACGTACGTAGTCTACGCAACCGCTTGACCAGCATGGGGTCATGGGCCAGGGCCGCATCCGTGTCGATCAACGCGTTCAGCACCTGGTAGTAATGGGTCGCTGAGAGGTCGAACATGTCCCGGATAGCTTGTTCCTTGGCGCCGGAGTACTTCCACCACTGCCGTTCAAGGTCAAGCATTTGCGCATCACGTTCGCTGAGTCCACTGGCGGAGGGTGCGGCGTTGTCCTGCGGGTCGGGCCCGTGCTGGACTGCTTCGGCCACAACAGCCCTCCTTTCCGAATTCTCGCGCGACCGGGGCCACAATGCATGGCCTGCCCTATCCATAATAAGGGCGAACTACAGCGATGTCATTTGGGCCGCGGTGGACGGCCGGGCCATAAGCTCCCCCTGTGGAGCAATGTCGCCCCCGGCTCGCAGGGCCCACAATGGATTGCATGGACAGTGCACCCGGCCTCTTTGACCTCCCCGCCCCGGCACCGTGGGACAGCCGCCAGCTCAAGGCGCTCGCCACACTGCGCACGGCGCCCCTGAGTGGCTTGGCCCCCGATTGGGCCCAGGCCCTCTCCCCCCTTGATGCGACATTGCGCAGACTCGGTGCCATGTTGGCCGGCGAGTACGACGCCGGAACCCGGTTCCTGCCCCTGCCCACCCAGGTGCTGCGTGCGTTGGGCACGCCCATGGCCGGGGTGAAGGTGTTGATTGTGGGCCAGGACCCGTACCCCACGCCGGGGCATTCGGTGGGCCTGGCCTTTTCTGTGGACAGGGCAACGCGCCCGCTGCCGCGCAGCCTGAGCAACATCTACAAGGAGCTGAACACCGACCTTGGCATCACCCCCGCGCCCCATGGCGACCTCAGCGCTTGGGCCGACCAGGGCGTCATGCTGCTCAACAGGGTGCTCACGGTGGCGCCGGGAGAGGCAGGTTCGCACCGCCGTCGCGGGTGGGAGGAGGTCACCGAAGCCGTGATCACGGCACTGGCGGCCAGAAACACGCCCCTTGTCAGCGTGCTGTGGGGCAAGGATGCCCAGCGCCTTGCCCCCCTACTGGAGGGAACGGCGATCATTGAGTCGGCGCATCCAAGCCCGTTGTCGGCCTCCCGCGGCTTCTTCGGATCCAAGCCGTTCAGCCGTGTCAACGATCTGCTCACGGCACAGGGCACGGCCCCGATCGACTGGGCCCTCCCCGTGAACTAGAATGGTTAGGAGAACCTAACTTGGCGCGACTCCCGCGCCCACACGGCCGGGCGCGTGCCCGGCACCAGGAGCCCACCGTGAGAACAGCTGACACCGCCGCCCCGTTCGTGGCGCCCGCCGCCAAACCGCGCGCCCAGTACACACTGCGCGTGGTCCGCACCGAACAGCTCAGCCGGCACATGGTACGCATCATTGCGGGCGGCCCCGACCTGTCCAATTTCACGCCTAAAGACGCCACCGACATGTATGTGAAGATTCATTTCCTGCAGCCAGGGGTGGAGTATGCGGAGCCTGTCGACGTGTTTGGTCTGCGCGAATCGATGCCGCGCGAGCACTGGACCACCACCCGCACCTACACCGTCCGCTGGGTGGACGTGGCGGCCAGGGAGATCGCGGTTGACTTCGTCCTGCACGGCGATTCCGGCCTGGCCGGGCCGTGGGCTGCGGCGGCCTCCCCCGGCGACAGGATCATTATGTCCGGCCCCGGCGGTGCGTACAAGCCGGACACCGACGCCGATTGGCAGCTTTTCGCCGGTGACGAGGCCGCGCTTCCGGCCATCGCCGCAGCGTTGGAGTCACTGCCCGCGGACACCCGCGGCCACGCCTACCTCGAGGTGGACACTGCTGCCGACATCCTGATCCTGGACAAGCCCGACGGCGTTGAACTCACTTGGGTGTTCCGCAACGGCGCGGCCCCGGACCAGGGCACTGTCCTACTGGACGCCGTCGCGAACGGCCCCTGGCCCGAGGGCACCGTCCACGCCTTTGTCCACGGCGAACGCGAATACATGAAGCAACTGCGCGACCTGTTGTTCAAGCAGCGCGGGCTGGCGCGCTCACAGGTCTCCCTCTCCGGCTACTGGGCGTACGGCCGCACGGAGGACTACTTCCAAGCCGAGAAGAAGCAGCCCATCGGCCAGATCCTGTAGCCCGGCACAATTCCCTAACGGCGGCGGTTGCTGCGCTTGTCCCTTTGGCCGTTGCTGCGGGTGAAGGGGCGCGCGGCGTTGTCCCCGAGCACCACCCCGGCGGCGACGGCAAGGATGACCACGAGGGCGTTGAACAGGCCGACGGCACCGGTGACGGAGTCCTCAGGCGTCAGCGTCATGACGAACATGGCCCGGAAGATGGACAGCCCCACCAGCAGGAAAATGATGGACGGAACGGCAACCACCAGCTGCGGCGCACCCAGCCGCAGTGCAATGACCCGCGCCAGCATGCCGATCACCACGGCGGCGACGGCAGGCGCAAAGCGTCCGCCCAGGCCAAATTCCATGCCGGCATAGTACACGAGGTAGCCGAGCAGGGCTACGGCCGTGGTCGGCAGCAGCAGCTTCATCGCTGTTTGTTCGGCAATGCAGATGGCCACCGTGGCCACGGCGACCAGGGTAAGGACCCCTGTCAGCGGCAGGGTTCCGGAGATTGTTTCGGCAACGCTGAGCCTGTCGGCGCCAAAGAGTGCGCCGGTGACGAGGGCAACGGCTATGCCTGCAACAATGGCGCCAAAGGTAAGAAACGCCGAGAGAAACCTGCCGGCGGCCGTCACGGGGAAGCCGTTGATGGCATCCTGCACTGCGGAGACAAGCCTGCCCGATGGCAGCATCAGCAGGATGCCGCCTGCCACAACGATCGAGGGACTCAACGGCACCTGGACAATGAAGCACAGCAACGCCACCATCGTGACGATGAAGGAACTGATGGCGGTGACGAAGAAGTCGGGCACGCGCCACTTGCCAAGGATCCGGGCCACCTGCCCCGCCAGCAGGATGGTCAGGAACGCCACAAGCATGCCGAAGCCCGTTCCGCCGATGACGCCTACAACGGCTGCGGCGAATACCGCCTCGGCCATTGACACCATCCAGCGCGGAAACGGCTTGGGCTTGCGGATGATGACGTCAAGGCGCCTGTGCGCCTCATCCCTGGTGACGCCGCCTGAGGCAATGTCGGTGACAAGTTCGTGGACCTCCACCAGGCCCGCATAGTTGTTTGTCCAGGAGCGCACCACCCGCAGCAGCGTGATGGGCACGGCGTCGCGCGGCGCGTAGTTGATGATGACCGACTGGTTCGTGATGTCGACCTCGATGTTGCGCAGCCCTAGGGCGGCGGTAACGGCGATGATGGACGTTTCAACCTCGAGGGCGCCTGCGCCGTACCTGAACATTGTCTCGGCCATGCGCAGCGCAAAGTCAATGGTTTTCCGGGCTGACTCCTCGGCCTTGCCCACCTGGATGGTGAAGTTGGCGTACGGGCTTCCGGCCAGCCTGTCCACGATGTTCATGGGCGCCGTGGGCGGGGCCTCCCCCTGCACCAATTTGCGCAGGACCGAACGCGCAGCCTTGTTGGCCCGGGGAGCAGGCACCACCGGGATCATGCCAGCGAAGGGCACCTTGGGGTTCTGCGGCCTTGTGCCGCCCGCGCCGCCTAGCTCCCGGCCGCCGGTGTTGTCGCTCATTGCTTCTCCCTGTGGCTTTTTTCCTGACACCAATGGCAGGATCTGCTGCCTTTGCGTGCCGTGGGTCAGTGCCGTTGATTTGGCTAGTAAAACTGTTTTCCGGTGCGGCGGGAGTACAACTGCCTGAACACCCGTTCGCCCGCGACCGTCCACAATTTATACCGCATGGGGCTGAGCACCAGGTCGTAGCAACCTACGAAGTCGGTGACCGTCTTGGAGAAGCTTGTCTTGAACAGGCCCAGGCCGTGGTGCGGGTGGGTGGGGTCCTTAAGCCTGTCCGAGGGCGGCGTACCGCAGAAGTCGTACTGTACGGCCCCGAGTTCCTTCATGTCGTTGATGGCCACCCATTGCACCAGGTGCGAGTCGCCGTACTGCTTGCGCTTTTGCAGCGAACCTCCATCCTTGTACGTTGCCTTGGATCCGTAGTTGATGACAAACGCACCGACGGAGGCGACGCCGTCTTCAAACACAAAGTAGAAGTGTCCCTGGCCGCGCTTGGTGAATTCGGTCCAGAACTGACGGTAGTACTCGAAGTCGCGGGCCTTGCTGGTGGACTTGACCGTGATGGTGCCGACCATCAGCTCATACATGGTCCGCATGGTTTCTTCGGTGGGTTCCATCCGGACCACCTCGACCTCTTCACGCTGGGCCCTTCGCACGGCGTTGCGTCCGCGTGAATGCAGGTTGCGAAGCAACTGGTTCGGCTCAGCGGAGATGTCGAGCAAGGCGGTGTTGTCGTTGGGCTGCAGGTCGGGAACCTTGACCAGGCCGGCGCCCGAGAGCACCGGACCTGCCTCCTCGGAGGCCACCACGTCGGGTTCAATCTTGGCTGCGAAAACATTGAGCCGGGCACGCTTCACGAAGGCACGCAGGGCCTGAAGCATGGCGGGAATCTCGGTTACATCGGCAACGTCCGGACCCTTGATGAGGTACCAGAGCTTACCTAGGAAGGGGAACGACTTTTGCAGCACGAGGTTGTAGCTGGTGTAGTCGGGCCCCTCAAAAGCCAAGTACTGGATGTCCCAGCCATAGTTCCGCTTGACGGCCGCAAAGGCCTCGGATTGCAGCAGATTGCCCCCGTTCGGGTTGGCCGTGACGAGCGTGTCCCACTGGTCAATCTCGGCGGCGGTGGCAAATCGGGCAGTAAATTCTGGCAAGTGACCCTCAATTACGTTGACTGTTGTTCGCTGCCTCCAGTCTAACGGCCAACCATCTCACAGCCCACTCACAGCCGACCCACAATGAACGCCACAGGGATGTGAACAACATGGAAACGAACGGCCACCGCGAGGGTGCTCCGTGCTAGGCATCTTCGCAGCCCTCCTTGGCAAGAGCGGCAGCGGCAAGAGCACACTGCTGTCAATCCTGTCGGCCCTGGGAAACGTCATGCCGCATAGGGAATTTGCGGGGGTTTCGCATGCCGAGCGAAGAGCACGCCCAGCCGAACTGCTCAACCAGGTGGGGCTGACAGATGACATGCACGGCCGCAAGTCGAACCGGCTTTCAGGGGGCAAGCAGCAGCGCCTGGCCATTGCCTGGGCACTGGCCACACGCCCAAGGTGATCCGTGCCAGCGAAGACAGCGAACCCCGTGGACGCCTGACTACCCGCCTTAAACAACTGTGACGCAGTAACTGCACTCGGAAACCGTATTCCAACGGTTTTCGGTGCAGTTACTGCGTCACAGACGGGTGGGGCGGTGCTTACTTGGGCGAGCTGGAAGCTGCCGTTTCAAACTCACCGTCACGGCCGGCGTCGTTCTTCAGCTCTGCCACGATGACGTCCGCTTCAAACTCGGCCATTTCCGGTGCGATCTCCACGGGGGTTTCGCGCTGGATCTTGGTAGCCAGCGGCTCTTCCTTGACGAAGCACAGCACGATCGCAGCCAGCACGGCCAGCGGCACCATCCACAGGAACATCGGGATCAGGGCCTCGTTGTAGGACTCGATGATGAGGTTCTTGATGGGTTCCGGCAGGCTGTTGACCAGGTGGGGGGTGAAGGAGTTTCCGCCGCCGGGGGCCCCGGAACCTGTGGGCAGCTTCTCGGCGATCATGCTCTTGAGGCGGCTGGCGAACATGGCACCCACCACGGCCGAACCCAGGGTTGCGCCGACCTGGCGGAAGTAGTTCTGCCCGGCGGTGGCCGTGCCCACAAACTTTAGCGGGAAGGAGTTCTGCGCCACGAGCGTGAGGATCTGCATGCTGGCACCGAGGCCGATGCCCATGACGCCCAGGTAGACGCAAATCAGGTAGATGGGACTGTCGGCGTGGATGGTTGACAGGAGCACCAACGCAACGCCCAGGATTGCGGAGCCGACGATGGGGGCCATCTTGTAGCGGCCCGTGGCGGAGACGCGGCGTCCAATGATCACGGAGGTGACGAGCATGCAGGCCATCATAGGGATCATGAGCAGGCCGGCCTGGGTTGCAGAGTAGCCCGTGGCCATCTGCATGTAGGTCGGCATGTAGCCGATGGCGCCAAACATGGCGATGCCTGTGAGCAGGCCAGCCAGTGTGGTCAGGTTGAAGTTGCGGCTCTTGAAGAGCATCAAGGGCATAACCGGCTCAGTGGCGCGGCTTTCCACGAACACGAACAGGACACCGGTCACTACGGCAATGACGGCCAGGCCGATGATTTCAGGGGAATTCCAGTCGTACTGCGAACCGCCCCAGGTGCCCACCAGAACCAGCGCCGTGGTGGCCACGGCAATGAGCATCATGCCAAGGTAATCAATCTTGGGGCGCGTGGCGTGGACAACCTTGGGGATGTGGAGCAGGAACACGGTGGCGATAATGGCCAGCAGAGCCAGCGGCACGTTCATCCAGAACGTCCAGCGCCAGCCGGGCCCTTCCGTCAAGCCGCCGCCAATGAGCGGTCCGGCCACTGAGGAGAAGGCAAAGACGCCGCCCATGACGCCCATGTACTTTCCGCGTTCACGGGCAGGGACAACGTCGGCAATGGTCGCCTGGGAGAGAATCATCAAACCGCCGCCGCCCAGGCCCTGGATGACGCGTGCAACGATGAGCGTGCCCATGTCAGGCGCCAGCGCGCCGATCACGGAGCCCACCGTGAAGATGGAGATCGCGAACAACAGCATGGGCTTGCGGCCCAAGAGGTCGCCCAGTTTGCCGTAGACGGGCATCATGATGGTGGAAGCGAGGATGAAGGCCGTGATGGCCCAGGCCATGTGTTCGACGCCGTTGAGCTCGCCCACCATGGTGGGCAGGGCGCTGGAGAGCACTGTCTGGTTCAGCGACGCCAGCAGCATCGTGACCATCAGGCCGGAAAAGAGAAGGATTATTTTACGTTTTTGGCCCGGATCCACCGGTGCTTCAAAAATGGTTTTGGTACTCATAAGGTTGCTTTGATTGCCTCTCGGAAAATTTCAATGGCCTCATCGATGGCCGTGCTTTGTTCGTTTGTGGCGGCGCCTGAATCCTTGGAGAAGGCGAACCGGATAACGGTTCCTGCCATCATCAACAAGGCCAGCGCCGAGTCTTTGCCGGGCAGGGACCCCGGCAGGGCAAGTTCCTGTGCCGGGTCCGGGTAGCGTTCAAGGAGAACGGCTTCCACCAATTCCTCGGAATCGCGCAAGTGGTCGAAGATGCGCTTGCTCAGCTCGGGATATTTCGCCTTCAAAATTTTCCGGCGGTCAGACCTGGACTCTGCCGGAAACATTGAGCGGATGACAGTGAGCATCAGGCGCACTGTGCGACCAAAAAGGTCCTCTGAGCTTTCCATCCGGAAGGCCGCCAGGGTTTCCTCCGACAGCGTGGGCTGCTGAAGACCCATGATGGCGTCTTCCTTGGTGGGGAAATAGTTGAAGAAGGTGCGCTTGGAGATTCCCGCCGCATCGGCAATTGCCTCCACGGTGGTTTTGGCCATCCCCTGCTCACACGCCATTAATGACGCCGCGTTATGGATCAACGCCCAGGTATCCAGCCGGTTGCGTTCGCGCAGTGGCATCGATGTTTTTTGCATACTCCCAGTATATGCACTCACGCATAACTTGCACAAGTGCAAACTTTACACTTCTGCATGCTTTGCGTCACACCTGACGCTGTGCCCACACGAAAATTGGGCGTGTTTGTCGCCGTTTATTGCGGGTCAGTCTAAAAGTGGGGTCATGGATTGCGGGGGCGGAGCCAGGTGAAGGTGGGGGTTTCCTTGGCCAGGAACGCGGCAACACCGATGGCCGCGTCTTCACTGACAGCCATCTGGCCCTGCCAATACGCACTGAGCTCTGCCACGGCAGCGTCGCCGGCACCGGCACTCATCGCATTGATCAGTGCCTTGTGTCCCTGCGCGGAGAACTGCGAGCGCGCTCCAAGGTGCAGCGCGAAGGCGTGGACCTCCTGCCAAAAGGAGTCCATGGCGAGCACCTTGGTGGCCAGCCCCAGCCGTTGCGCTTCGCGGGCGTCCACAAAGTCCCCGCTGAACAACAGGTATTTTGCCGTTGCCGGGCCAGCCAATTCCACGAGCCTCTTGATGCCTGAGAGCGGATACACGATGCCGATCTTGGCCGGGGTGATTCCATACGTGGCCCGTTCGGAGGCCAGCCGGATGTCGCAGGCGCCGGCGATCTGCCAGCCGCCGCCAACGCAGTATCCGTCAACGGCGGCAATCACGGGCTTGCGAAAGTGCGCCAGCGCATTTTCCGCCACAGTGATGTCACCGCCGCTGCTCTGCCCGGTGGCCGGATCGTGCAGGATCCTTTGCACCGAGGCTATGTCCGCACCGGCGGAAAAGTGTTCCCCTGCCCCGCGGACCACCACAACCTTGACTGAATCGTCGGCATCCAGTTGTGCCAGCCGATCCTCGAACTGCTGCCACATGTCCGCCGTGATGGCGTTGCGCATGCCGGGGTTGTCCATGATGAGCGTAGCCACCGGCCCCGACTGTTCAATGCGCAGCACACCGGGGCGCCCCTCTGATTCCACAACGTCAGCACTCATGGGCTCACCACCGGCGTGGCTGCCGGCAGCACGATCCCGGCCTCCACCAGCCCGGCAATTTGCTCCCCGCTCAGCGACAGTCCCGCCAGGACGGCCAGGGTGTCCTCCCCCAGAGACGGCGGCGCTTTGCGGATGCGCGTCGACTTCCGGTTGACCGAAATGGGTCCGCGCACCAGCGGCAGCTCGGATCCGTCGGCCCTGTGCACGGTTTCCACCATGCCAAGGGCCTTGACCTGTTCGTCGGCAAAGGCCTGCTCGTAGTTGTAGATGGGGCCTGCAGGTATGGCGGCTGCGCGCAGCACAGGGAGCCATTCGTTGGCGCTGCGGTGGGCCAGCAGCCCCTCAAGTTCAACCTTGAGCGCCGTCTCGTTGCCGTGGCGCAGCTTGCCGGTGGCGTACTCTGCACGGTCCACCAGCTCCGGGGCGCCGAGCAGCGCGCACAGCTGCTGCCACTGCTTTTCATTGCCCACGGCGATAATGATGGGAATGTCTGCCGTGGCAAACACCCCATACGGGGTCAGTGCCGGATGGGTGTTGCCCAGCGGCACTGGCACCTGGCCGGTGCTGAGGTATCTCTGCCCCTGGAAGGCGCCCAAGGCGAGCCCTGTTTCAAGGAGCGACGTCGAAACCTCCATCCCCTCCCCGGTGCGGGCCCTGCCAACGAGTGCCGCGGCGATGGCAAGGGCCGTGTTGATGCCCGAGACCATGTCAACGATGGGCACGCCCATTCGGTACATATTCGCAGCGTCGGGGCCCGTCACCGACATGAGTCCGCTCATCCCCTGGGCAACCTGGTCCAGCCCTGGCGCCTGCGACAGGGGTCCCGTGGCGCCGAAGCCGCTCACCGAGGCAAGAATCAACCCCGGCTTGGCGGCACGCAGTTCGTCAGGGTCAAGGCCCATGGTGGCCAACACCCCGGGACGGAAGTTCTCAACGACCACGTCGGCACTCATGGCCAGCCTCCACAACAGCTCCCGTCCGCGCTGGCTGTAAAAGTCGATGGCAATTGACTGCTTGCCCCGGTTGGCCGAATCAAAGTACAGGCTGTGGTCGTTTTCGAAGGGCGGCCAGGCACGGCTTGAGTCGCCGCCCCTGATGCTCTCGACCTTGATGATCTCCGCCCCCAGGTCCGACAACAGCGACGTGGCGTACGGTCCGGCCAGGGCGCGGCTGAGGTCGATGATGCGGATGCTCTCCAGCGGCAGCACCGGCTGGCTCCTTGATCCTTTACCCATGGGGCACCCCGCGCAGCCTGACATTGATCTGTTTGGTTTGGGTGAACCCGACCAGCATGCCCTCCAATGAGACTTCCCGGCCCATGCCGCTTTGCTTGTAGCCTCCGTAGGACTGCCCGGCCACCTGTCCGCCGCCCTGGTTGACCTGCACCCAGCCAGCCTGAACCTGGTGGGCGGTGTTCAGGGCATCGTCCAGGTTGTGGCTCCACACATAGGCGGCGAGCCCGTAATTGGTGTCGTTGGCCATGCGGATCACCTCCGCTGTGTCTTTCCACGGGATCGCCACCAGGACGGGGCCGAAGATCTCCTCCCGGGCCAGGCGGAAGTCATTCCGGGCGCCGCTAAAAACGGTGGGCAGGTGGTAGTAGCCCTCGGTCAACGCTCCTTCGGTCGGTGCGTTGCCGCCGAGCACCGCCTTCATGCCAGGGGTGGCCCGTCCTTCATCCAAATAGCCTGTAATGGCGGAATGCTGCTTGGCGTTGATGATGGCACCCATGTCGGTCGCCTCATCGAGCGGGTCGCCGACCTTCAGCGCGCCGAGCTTGGCTGTGAGCCGCGTCAGCACGTCGTCGTAAATGTCTTCATGGAGGAACAGGCGCGAGCCGGCGGTGCAGCTTTGGCCTTGGCGGGTGAAGCGCGAGGCGAGCAGCAGCCCGTCCATGAGTTCGTCGTCGACCGCATCGGGGAACACGATGGAGGGGTTCTTCCCGCCCAGCTCCAGGGACATGTGGGCCAGGCGCGCCGCGGTCTTGGCGGCCACCCCGCGCCCCACCTCGGTGGATCCGGTGAAGGACACCTTGTCCACGCCGGGATGGTTGGCGAGGGCTTCGCCGATGACCGATCCGCGGCCCGTCATGGCATTGACGACGCCGCCCGGCAGGTGGTTGTTGCACACCTCGGCGAGGCGCAAAATGGTGAGCGGGGCGTCGTCGGCCGCCTTCATGATGACGGTGTTGCCCGCTGCCAGTGCTGCGGGGATCTTGAACGCGGCAATCAACAGCGGCGAGTTCCACGGCAGGATCGCAGCAACCACGCCCAGCGGCTCCAAACGCGTGTACTGCAACTGGTTCTCTCCGGCAGGGAGTGTGGTGCCTTTAACTTCCCCGGCAATCCCTGCAAAGTAGCGGAACATCGAGACCATGCTGGCGGCCTCGGGTCGGGCCTGGGTGCGCAGCGCGTTGCCGGTGTCCAGCGCCGTGAGCTTGGCGAATTCCTCGGTGCGGGCCTCGAGTTCGTCGGCGATGTCCAGCAGGGCCTTCGCGCGGCCGGTGAAATGCAGGGCGCGCCAGGCAGGGAAGGCCGCACGGGCAGCGGCGACGGCACGGTCCACGTCGGCTTCATTGCCTGACGGGACGCGGGCAATGACTGTGTCGCGCCGGGCGGGGTTCTCCACGGAGCGCCACTGCCCGCTGCTTGAGGCAACTTCCTCGCCGCCGATCCACATGGGCCAGTCCTTGACCGCGTGGGTTGCTTGTACATCAGTCATGGCATTTTCCTTAGGCAATAGCGGTGGAAGCGGACGTTTTCAGGGACCCGTCCACGAGGGAGACAATCCGGGTGCAGTCCTTGCCGCCCTCGCCCTCGTCGATGAGGCGCTGGAATAGCTGCTGGACGTGCTCGCCGATTTCCAGCGGGGTGTCCGTGGCTCGGGCCGCGGCAATGGCCAGGCCAATGTCCTTATTGGCCAGCTCGGCCGTGAAGGAGGGTGCGAAGTCCTTGTTGACGGGGGCGCTGGGCACCACTCCGGCCATCGGGTACCACGTGCGCAGCGCCCAGCTGTCGCCCGAAGAGACGGAGGCAATGTCCCAGAAGACCTGCTTGTCCAGGCCGAGCCGGTCCGCCAACACGGCGCCTTCAGCGGTGGATGCAAGGTTGATGAACAACATCAGGTTGTTGCAGATCTTCGCGGCCTGGCCGGTGGTGGGCCCGCCAGTGGGGATGATGTTCCCGGCCATGGGTTCGATGTAGGCGGAGGCGTCGGCCACCGCGCCTTTTTCGCCGCCAATCATGAACGTAAGTGTGCCAGCGCTCGCGCCGGTCATGCCACCCGATACGGGGGCGTCGACAAAGCGGAAGCCTGCGGCAGCAGCGGCGTCGTGCACGGCCTGCGCTGACTCGATGTCGATCGTGGAGGAATCAATGAGCAGGGTTTCCTTGGCGGTGTTGGCCAGGATGCCGGCGTCGCCGAAGTAGACGCTCCGGACGTGGTCGCCCTTGGGGAGCATGGTGAAGACGACGTCGGCGCCGGCGACAGCGTCGAGGATTGACGTTGCCGGGGTGACACCGTTGCCGACGGCTGCGCCCAGGGCGGCAGCGCTCAAGTCAAAGCCGCGGACCGTGTGCCCGGCCTTGACCATGTTGGCCGTCATGGGCCCGCCCATGTTGCCCAAACCGATCCATGCCACAACTGCCATGATGAAAGCTCCCTTGCTGACGATTCCCATTATGTCCCCGACCGTCTTCCATCGGCAGGTTATGACAAGCATCACATTCTGCTATGGTGCAAACAAGACCGAAAATAGCAGAGGGTATGTGCATATATGCACAGTCGGGCCGCGCAGTCGGGCCGCGCAGAACGGGGCCCCTGCGGCGCAGCCCTGTATGGCGCAGCCCTATATAAGGAGTGGCCGATGGTGGATTTCAAGAGGTTTCCCAGTCCCGAGGACCTGCTGATCCTGTTGACAGTGGCCCGGCTGGGCCGTTTTACGGCTGTCGCCGACGCCCTGGAAACCACGCACACCACTGTTTCGCGGCGCATCCTTGCCCTGGACAAGCAGATGGGCGGCCGCACGCTGGAGCGGACGCCACAAGGCTGGGAACTGACGGAGCTTGGGCGGGCCGCCGTCGTCGCCGCCGAGGGGATCGAGAGGAGCCTCAGCCGCCTGACTGCGGGCATCAGCGACGGCATGGATGACGTATCGGGCGTGGTGCGGGTGAGCACCACGGACGGTTTCGGTGCGATCATCGCCACCCCTGCCCTTGTCCGGCTGCAGCAAGAACACCCATCGCTGCGTGTTGAACTGCTCAGCGCCACCCGCAGGCTGAGGCAAAACCGTTCCGGCGTGGACATTGAGGTGGTCGCCGGGAGCGTCGACGCAGGGCGCGCCGAAACCGTGCTCTTGTCAGACTACTCATTGCGGCTGTACGCCGGGACCGGCTACGCCGCCGACCATGGCACGCCTGATTCGGTGGCGGACCTGGCCAGCCACCGTTTCATCTCTTATGTGGAATCAACCCTGCAGGTCTCCGAACTGGCCCTGCAACGCCGGTCCCTGACGGCCGAGCCCGCACAGTTCCAGGCAACAAGTGTGTTCGCGCAGATTGAAGCCGTCAGGTCCAACGCAGGGCTGGGCATGCTGCCTGCCTTCATGGTCGAGGGCCAAGATGGGTTTGTCCGGGTGCTTCCCGACGACGTGGAGCAGCGCGTCCAGTTCTGGGCCGCCGCACGGCCGGAGTCGATGCGCTCCCCCGCCGTGCAGGCCGTCCTCACCGCGTTCCTCCAGGAGACCCGGCGGATGAGCAAGCAACTGCTCCCGGGCTGACGCCTGGCCGCGGCGCCCGCGACCACCTCTCCCGTCGCACCCCGCGCTGCACCCTTGGCGGCTCCTTCACCGACGCCTACTCCGGCCCCGAGGGCACCGGTGGCGAACGATGAATTCGTGGCGCAGGTCCTGAAGTCCATCAACGGCACCGCCGATCAGGTGGTGGACTGGTGGATGGGCTCGGCCCAGCACCGGGCGCCCTGCTGAACAAGCGTGCCACCGACATTGGACGTGGCTATGTCAAGACCACGAAGGCTGGCTGGAGCCCGCTGATGATCGTGGTGTGGACTTTGATGGCGATGGCCGCCAGGACTTGCTGGCCAAGACTGTGGCTGGCCAGATACGGCTCTACAGGGGCACCGGCGGGCAGGGCGGCCTGGCCCGCACGTCCGCGGGAAATCTGCTGCACTACCCGCTCGTCAAGAATGGTTGGGCACCGAGGACCAGATTGGCACCGACGGCGGAATCCCGCCATGACGTCGAAACGGTCATCCGCTAGTGATATTTCAGCAGCGGATGACCGTTTCGACGTCATGGTCGGGCAATCAGTGGCCGGCAGCTAGGCAAACAGCCCGTTCAGCCACGTTCCCCAGGCTGCGGCCTGCGCCTGGGCGTCAGCGCCGTCCTCGAACAGGTGGATCGTCATGCCCACCACCGAGCCGAAGGCGTTGCGGCCAAAGAAGCGGTACATCGCGTTCTCCGTGCGCAGCCCCACAAAGTTCGGGTCAAGGTAATCCACCTCGGCCTCGAGCGTTCCGAGCCCGGCAGCTCCGAGCCCGGCAATGGCGACGCTGACGTGTCCGCCCGCTCCGGCGTCGTGAATGCCCAGCGCGGCCTTTACCGCCTCAAAGGCCTCCGGCGTCGAGGATGCCGGGGGCCCTGGACGTCGGCGAAGGCGGCCTGGCGCCCCGCGAAATACTGCACATACTGGCCCAGGGTGTGCTGGTAGAAGGCCGTGTGCTTGGCGGCGCCGTCGTACTGGTTGTCCCAGTCCTCGAAGAACACGCCGCTGTGGATGTAGCGCAGCCATGATTTGCCGCCGGGAAACTCGGAGATGTCGAACTGACGATCGTTGAAGAAGCCGTTCTCGCCCTCCATGTGGTTCGCGTAGCGGTGCGGCGGCTCCCATACGGTGACTGTGCTGCCGAACGGTCCCGCGCCGCCGAGTTTCGGCTCGATTTCCATGGGCCACATCCAGCCGGAGGTGCCCTGAGTTGCCGCGTCGAAGACCTGCCGGGGCGTGCCCTCGATCTCCGACTCGTGGACAATCTTGAATTCCTTGGCCATCTCTTACTCCTTCAGTTCCGTTGCCGGGTTCTGCCTCACGCTGGGGTGAAGTGCGAGCACGATCCTGTGTTTGCGCCCGCCGGCGGTGGTGTCGCTGTGGTATCTTTCCGCCAGCACCGCCATGGTTGCCGAGAGTTCGGCTACGAAGGCAGCCCTGTCCGCCGCATTGGCAAACGTCACCTCGCCGTCGAGGGCGAAGGTGGCAAGGCGCTGCTTGGCGCGGCCGGCCCCGGTGATCAGGGTGCCCACATCCCTGACAAGCCTTGCGGCGAGGGCGAGAATCCACCGGGCCGAAAGCCTGTTCGGTGCAAGCGCAGGGTCGGGATCCACAGCGGGAAGTGCGGCCGGGGAAATCACATAGGAGCGGGCGGTGGCGCCCATAATGCGCTCGGTGACATTGCCCCGCCGGTGCTCCCTCACAAGCTCACCCAGGCCGTGTATTTCAAGGGTTCGCAGGTGGTAGTTCACCTTTTGACGGGCAGCCCCAGACGGGTTGCCACCGACGCTGCGGATCCCGGTTCTCGCAATTCGGCCAGGATAGCGGCACGCAGGGGGTCGAGTGCGGCCTCGGCGGCCGCCGCGTCCTCAATGACTGCTATGTCCAACATGGCTTCATTGTTTCACCGACAAATAAAATTGTCCAGGTTCCGCGGGAGCGCTGCTGGTCCGGTGTAGGAATCCGCCAAGGCGTGAGCGGGAACCAGGGTTTTCACGCCACGGAGCCAGGTGAGGAATCCGCCGTCAAGGTTGCTGACGATGAGCATGTTCACGGGGTCCTTCGCGGAGTCAAATTGCGGCACGTAGGCAAGCTCAAGGTCGGCAAGTCCGCCTGCCGTGATGCCGGCGCACCAGGCCGTGGCGATAACGTCGATGTGCTTTGTCACGCCTTCGCCCTGCACACCGAGAATGGTGTCAGTTGCCGTATCCACCAGCAGTTTCAACGACAACCCCATGGCGCCCGGGTAATGGCCGGCGTGGTTGGCCGGGCACGAGTGGATCGCCCGTTACGACGGCGGAAGGACCAGCGCGTGGTGGGTCCGACTGTAGCTTTCACCCGTGATGAGGTTGCCGGGGCGGGGTGACAGTTTTGGCGTCGACGTTGACGGCCGTGACCTCGTGGCGGACGTGCATGTCAAGGTTGAATCCCGCCTTCAGCGACACGGGGCTGCGCAGGAGCAGATCTTCCCGATCTGCGATGACGCCACCCACGTGATACGGCAGGCCGAAGTGGGCGAAGGAAACGTGTTCGCCCGTTCAAAAGCGGTGAAGACGGCATTTCCTTGTTGGTCACGACCGCCTACTTTCCACCGAAGATCTTGCTCAACCAGCCGCCGGCTTTTTCCTTGGACGCGTTGGGATCACAGGAGCAACGCTCGGACTTGGGAATGTGGCGCATGACGTCGTCAACGTGGCTGCCACAGCCTGCCCAGGTGGTCTTCTTGCAGGAACGGCATTTCACGGCACGGCACATGATTTCTCCTTGGTTTTCGATACCCCAATGGGTATCTGCTACTTCAAGCGTACATGCCCCCGGGGGTATGATGCCAAAAACGACGTTGACCCACAAAGGACCATCATGCAACTCTCCGACGAGGCCTCAAAGCCCATCATCAATCGGCTCCGCCGCGCCAATGGCCAGCTGGCCGGAATCATCCGCATGCTTGAGGAAGGCCGCGACTGCGAGGACATCGTGATGCAGATGGCGGCCGTCAGCAAAGCCCTTGACCGTGCCGGCTTCGGCCTCGTGGCGGGCAGCCTGAAGGAGTGCCTCGCCTCCGGCAAAAGCGAAGACCTTGACAGCGGAAAGCTGGAGAAGCTGTTCCTGTCCCTGGCCTAGATCAGTAGTTCAAAGGGGTGCGCAGTGACGTAAGGACTCTTAGGGCAGGGATGTCCAGAACCTTGTTACGGCAGAGGGGAAGCTAACCACGCAGAAACGCCACAAGTCGGACAGGAAATCGCCGTATTCGGCAGCCCTGGGCTCAAACGTTCTGACCAGTGTCCGGGCGGGATTCGCCGTCACGCCATGCGCTGATGAATTCCGCTTAATCATTTTGGGCAAGGGCGCTCTCGGGGCAAGGAGAAAGCAAGTACCGGTGTAAGCTCTTGTGACTCGAAAGCATAATAACGGATATGTTTTGAGATGCACAGCTAACGAATGCACGGCAGAGTCCCCGGCACCATTCAACAACGACCTACTAATATGAAGACCCAGCCGACCCGGCAAATCAACTTGCAAAGGGTCGACTAAAAGCAGCGCAGTCTCCAAAAACCCAAAAACGCTAGATTTCATGAGCTGCCTCAAGGCCATATCAACAGTCCTAGGCGGCTGATCTTCCGAGCGGCACTGCACCTTCCGCGGAACCCCAGCCCTAACAAAGGGTCATTTTTAG